>JAVVUJ010000036.1:0-17055 GCA_036653195.1 Anaerovorax sp.
GATTCTTGTTTGTCTTTTTGTGGATTTAATTGGTAAAGCCATTCTGCTGTTATTTTTTGCTGTTTGAGAATTGCTGAAAATCCGTATGCATAGAATGAACCATTTGAATAAAATTCAAATTCAAATGTGGACGCTTTTAGTTCGTTAACTTCCGATTGTTTGCAAAACATCTCTTGCGAATCAGATGGAAGATTGTGCTTTACAACATGGGAAGCAAACTTCATAGCCTCAAACATCTTACTCTTTCCAGAAGCATTTGCTCCATAAATGGCACCTAATTTAAGTAAGCCTACATCATTTGCCTGATAGATGTGCTTAAGATGATTCTGTGTTCTGCCCGCAATCATCGAAAAGGTTTGTTTTTGATTGTAGGATAGAAAGTTTTCTATTGAAAATCTAATTAGCATAGTACCCCTCCTTAATTTTACTTCAAGTATCAAGAGAAATAATCTCTTTTTTATTATTATATTACCACATGTAAAGAAAATATGCAATAAAATCGTAAATCCTAAGAGATTATTTCTCTCTTGGTGAGCATGGAATCCATATACTCTTTTCATGCTTACAATATCCTTTCTGACTTTAAATATATGCGGGTTTAAGATTCACCCTGTCATGTTAATGCTTCGGTTTTAAGAGTTTTTTGACTGATTTGAAGAAAATATTCGTAAAAAGCGAATAGGATTGCCTTTTGCTACTGCAAAAAACAATCCTATTCTTTCTGGAGCTACTGGTGAGAATCGAACTCACAATCCCTTCATTACGAGTGAAGTGCTTTACCATTGAGCCACAGTAGCATGACCGACCTCTTAATTATAATGGTTTCTGTGCCTTTGGTCAATAGGCGTTTTATAAATTACACTTATTTTATGATTTATTGGTTTCCCATTCATAGCCACTAAAAGTTTATTTCAGCATTTTGGGGAAAAATCAATCCTTTTAATCGAAACCACTCATTCAAATGCAATACTTAAATTCCTTGTTAAATTCCGATTTTATGTTAAAATTATAAATAGACAAAATCGTAATTTACACCAATTCATCACCTGAATTTCACAGACCGGGTGTATGATGTTTTTATTGGAGGTTTTTTAGATGTATAAATTATTAGTGGTAGACGATGAATCGAAAATTAGAGAAGTCATTAAAGAATATGCAGAGTGGAGTGGCTATGAAGTGGTGGAAGCTGCCGATGGCATGATGGCCGTCAGTCTTTGTAAACTTCATACTTTTGACTTGGTGATCATGGATGTCATGATGCCTAAATTAGATGGTTTTTCCGCCTGCAAAGAAATCCGAAAAACAAATCAGCTTCCCATTATTATGCTTTCGGCACGAGGCGAAGAGTATGATAAATTACATGGCTTCGATTTGGGTATTGACGATTATATTGTAAAACCTTTTAGCCCAAAAGAGCTGATGGCACGCGTCAATGCAGTCTTAAACAGATTGAATCTATCCACTGCTTCCACGGGAGATATCCTTGCTTTTAAGGGCTTGGAAATCAATATGCCAGCTCGTTCTGTCAGTGTGGACGGCGTCAAGGTAGAGCTGACACCCAAGGAATATGAGCTTTTATTTTACTTGGTTCAAAACAAGAATTTAGCTTTATCCCGAGAAAAATTGCTTTCCGATGTTTGGGGTTACGATTTTTATGGAGATGACAGAACCATTGATACCCATATTAAAAACCTTCGGAACAATTTGGGAGATTACAGAGACTATATCGTCACGTTAAGAGGAGTAGGATATAAATTTGAAGATTAAAGCAGATTTTAAAAGTTTAAAATTTAAATTGTGGGCATATTTTGCGTTATTTGCGGCGCTTCTTATGCTTATTTTGTGGTTTTTGCAAATATTCTTTCTCAACACTTATTATGAAGAGATGAAAATTTCAGAGACGCGTAAAATCGCAAACGATATTGTTTCCGAATACGGCCAAAAAGATTTTTTCCAAACCATAGACCGTACCTTGGCAAAAAGCGATTTTTATATCCACGTAGAAACAGGCGATGGCACCATTATGTTTTCACCCTATCCTAATTCAAAAAATTACATTAATGAAATGATGGCTGTAAAAAAACAATTGCTTTCTAAATCAACCATCCGATCCACATCCATTATCATTCCCGATTCCAATTCAAACACCAATACCTTAGCTTATGGTGCCATTCTGGACCCTACGCCGGGTAATATGGTAATTTTATATTTATTTTCACCTCTCTACCCTGTCAATTCCACCGTGGGTATTTTAATCAATCAGCTGATTTATGTAACTGTCATCTCACTGTTATTGGCTTTTGCCTTGTCTATTTACTTGTCAAAACGCATTACAAAACCCATTGTCAACATTACCGATTCAGCAACCAAATTAGCGGAGGGTCAATATGGCATTACCTTTGAAGGCGGGCAGTATTCTGAGATTATGCGGTTAGCTGATACCCTGACTTATACCTCCAAGGAGTTGGCAAAGGCTGACGATTTGCAAAAGGATTTAATTGCCAATGTCTCTCATGACCTACGTACACCGCTAACCATGGTAAAATCTTATGCAGAAATGATTCGTGATATCTCAGGGAATATCCCTGAAAAAAGAGAACACCATTTACAAGTGATCATCGATGAAGCGGACAGACTGAACTTTTTGGTAAACGATCTGATGGAATTATCTAAAATGCAATCAGGTGTAGCGTCCTTATCTATAAAAGAATTCAATCTAAAAGGCACTGTGGAAAGCCTCCTCAATGCCTACAGCATCTTTGCAGAAAATGAAAATTATCAGTTAAACTTAAACAGTGCTGATGAAATTTGGATAAAGGGTGATGAAGCCCGCTTGAAACAAGTCATTACCAATCTACTGAATAATGCCATACGATACAGCAGTGATTCCAAGAAGATTTCTGTCACTTTAACCCAAAAAAAAGGAATCACCCGGTGCGAAATCACGGATTCCGGACAGGGCATTGAAGAAAGCGAACTGGCACATATTTGGGATCGCTATTACAAAGCCAGCTCCAATCACAGCAGAACTACCACGGGAACCGGCTTAGGCCTCTCCATTGTAAAAGAAATTTTAATTTTGCACAACGCCCAATTTGGCGTTGAAAGCCAAGTAGGGTGTGGCAGCACCTTCTGGTTTGAACTGCCCTCCTAATCCTCCATCCAAAGGCTCGGATGGCGATTGTCCAAAAATCCGGATGGCGATCATCCAAAGGCCCGGATGGCTTCTTTTAAACTGGTTACACCTATAATTTGCAAACTTTTCGGGCACTCCCCCAATCTCTCTCCATTTTTTTTAGGCAAAATGATTTTTTCAAATCCCATTCGAGCCGCTTCTCGCACAATCTTTTCCGCATTTTGTACAGAACGTAAATCTCCCGTCAAACCAATTTCTCCCATGACGATGGTCTTGCTGGTTCCCGGGATTCCCTTGTAAGTAGAATAGATGGCCAGAGCCACCGCCAAATCCATAGAAGTGCCCTCAGGCTTCAGTCCGCCTACCACATTGACGTAAACATCTTGGTTTATCAGAGAAATTCCCGCCTTTCTTTCTAATACCGCCAAAATCATATTCAGTCGAATGGTTTCAATTCCGATGGCCGTTCGCCTGGCAAATCCAATGTTGGCCGGTGAGGTCAGAGCCTGTACCTCCAAAAGCAACGGCCTGGTTCCTTCATAGACCGCCGTAGCCACAGCACCCTCCGTGCCCTCTTCCATTCCTTCTAAAAAACTTTTGGATAGGTTTTCAATCTCCACCAAACCCTCTTCATTCATTTCAAAAGCACCGATTTCACTGGTGGTTCCAAACCTGTTTTTATAGGATCTTAAAATTCTCAGTTCTTGATTTCTTTCTCCCGTAAAATTCAGAACGCAATCCACCAAATGCTCAATGATTTTAGGTCCTGCCAAATCGCCGCTCTTTGTCACATGGGCAACAATAAAGACGGGTACATTTTTTACTTTTCCAATTTTCATCAATTCATTTCCACAAGCGCGCACTTGAGACACGCTTCCCGGTGCAGAATCCAAGCTTTCCGTATACATGGTTTGTATAGAGTCGATGATTAAAAAACTGGGCTGCAACGTTTCCTGTACCTGTATCATTCTTTCCATATTCGTCTCTGACAAAATGAAAAGATTTTCGGCAGTACCCTTACACACACGATCTGCACGCATTTTAATCTGTTCTTCCGATTCCTCCCCGGTCACATAAAGAACTTTCCCTTGGCTCTTGGCAATTTCCCATGCCGCCTGAATAATGATGGTGGATTTTCCGATTCCCGGTTCACCGGAAATCAGGGTCAAGGAACCTTTTACCAGTCCGCCTCCCAAAACACGGTTTAATTCTCCGATTCCCGTATCTATGCGGCTAAAATCTCCTGACTTTACCTGGGAAAGTTTCGTCCCTTTGGCACCCATAGTCCCGGACGTCGACCTTCTGCGGCTGTCATTTTCGTCTGCTTCCACCACTTTCTCTTCGATCATCGTATTCCATTGCCCACAGATACATTGTCCCATCCACTTTGCGCTTTCATAGCCGCACTCTTGACAAACAAATACGGTTTTCGCCTTTTTCGCCACGTAAAACTCCTCTCTAAATTAAGTTTATAAATTCTTCCCAACGCCCTGATTCAATCAACCTTTCCGGGCAAATTTTTCCCGAAAAATCCTGGTGTTTTTTCACATCTTCCAAAGGAATATGATAAGCGTCCATTAAATATCGCACCAAGGCTGCTGTATTCAATAAGGTTTGTTCGTAATCATTTTCAGGATTCACGCACATTTCAATGCCAATCCCGTTTAAATTGCCGCCGTTTTTTACCAACTTGTCCCCTGCATGAAACCCAATTTCATTGTCAGGCAAATGCTTGTAAATTTCCGTTGCATCTACCGTATAGTGCCAAGCCAAAGGTTCTGTCGCCGATACTTTATGTAAATAGGAATCATGCGCAGCCGCATTGGCGTTAGATCCTGTATTTCCTGTTTCGTGAATGACAATATATTTGATGTTTCTGGTTTCTCCCGGCCGACCCGGTGTGCCTACAGGCAACAAATCTACGGTTACAGGAACCCCCTCTATATGATTGGGAATGGGCTTATCTTTCTCCGGCATACCATGCCATATGGTTATCCCAACAAAGATGGCAACCACAAGAAAAAGAAGCGTCACCACTGTCAACCGTCTTCTTCTGGCTCTTTTCTTTCTTTTTCGTTTATTTGTTCTTCTTTTTTCCGAATCACTGTCATACTCTTGCTCTGATAATGCCTGAATTTTACTCATTGTATCCATTTCACATCCCCTATTTCCCCTATATTTCTTATATTTCTACGTTTAGGCCGTCTTCTGATTCTTCCTATCCATGATTGTTATACTATCAGAACCTTGTTTAATTATACACCAAAATAGGGTGCTGTAACAGCACCCTATTATTAATACTTTATTACTATTTTAATAAGCTTGTAATGAGATTTTTTGAATAAAAACCCTTGCTTATCTTAGAACTGCTTCTATATATCCTTGGACGATGGCAGAGGCTTCGCCTCGTGTGGCCGTCTTCAGGGGTTCAAAGGTGTTGTCAGGTCTTCCGTTAATGATACCGTATTGTTGCACCTTTTCCACAGAATCCTTCGCCCAACTGCTCATGCTTTTGCTGTCAACAAACGCTGTTTTCTTATTAACAAAATTCAACTCTCCATGAACTGCCTTTATAAAGGACGCTGTCATGACAGCCATCTGCTCTCTCGTAATGAGTTGTGCCGGACGAAAAGTCCCATCTTCAAAGCCTTTCACAATTTCTTTTTTTCCGGCCCAGTTTACATAATCAGCATACCAACTCCCCGGAACCACATCCGTATATCCCATACTTTGGCTTCCTGAAACGTCCAACCCATCTATGGAATCTACCAGCATTTTAATAAACTCAGCTCTCGTCACCTTGCCATTGGCTTCAAATCTATTTTCCCCTCTTCCTTTCACCATGTCTCGTGCCGCTAAAAATTCTATATTTGATTTGGCCCAATGGGTGCCTATATCTGAAAAAGTCACTTCATTGTATCCAACTGCGTAAACACCCAACTGCTTTTCCGCAAATTTTACCATTTTGGTTTTGTCATCGTACATAGACATTTTTACAATATGGGGCTGATTATCCTTTCCCATATACTTTGCAAAAAGTCCCCCTGCATTTTCATTGGTGCTTCTCACATATGGAATGCATCCTTTAAAGAATGGTACGCCAAGATTTCCTATAGATTTTCCATCTATCCTTATATCCAAAGTCATCATGGGTCTTTTCCCCACAATCCGCTGATCTTCTGCAGAAAGTTCTTGCCCCTTGGTGTCCTTCATTTCTATGACGAAACTTGTACCGCCTTTTTTCTGCAAATCCATCATGGCACTTGGAGGCAATATCATCTGTCCGCCCTTGGTATTGATCATCATGGTCACCTTGCCATTTACCATAGCCTTGATAATTTCCTTTGAAAGGGTCAAGCTACCACCTTTTGTTTGTCCATCGTCTGCTTTTATGTCAAAGCAGATGACCGGCTTCACCCATGAATTTGCTGCTTGTGCCTTTTTCAGATTCTCCAAAGCTTGGTTGACAGATGAAAGTTCTGCCTGAGCCTGAGCACTTTCACCTTCAATGACAAATTTCAGCGGAATAATTTCTGTGACCGTTTCCGTTCTCAAATCTTCTTTTGGCTCTTCCTCTTTTGGCTTCTCATATCCACCATGAGATCCCGAACCGGACTCTACAATTTTGTCTCCTACTCTGATGGTATTAATAGAACTCACCCACAATTGTTTATTAATATGGTTCTCATGGGTTTGTCCCACAATCAACTGCAACGGAATATTGGTAGAGCCTTGAGCCCAGGCCACCATCATGGGATTTCCATCTTTATCTGCGCTATAAACACCTAATTCCTGATCATCCAGATTAAACTGTCTGTAATAGCCATCTGAAGAAAGCACCCGAATGCTCTTGGCGCTGGTTTTCATTCCCACATAATTTAAAAGGGTTTCAAGGGAAACACCGGTATACGTACCACTGCCCTTTGTACCGTAACTATTTAAAAAAGTATAGGTTTTTGTAATGGGCGAGAGTGTCTTCAACTCTTTTAAAGTAAAGCCTTTCTCCTTCTTTACGTCTGTTCCTGTAACCAGAAGATCCACACTGCCAACTTCAGGTTTTTCCTCGATTCCACCGCTTCCTGAATTCTCCCCATCTTTTGCAATTACAAAAGACTCCGAATTTGTACCACAGGTTATGGTTGCAGATAGGGGAAATATGGCATTTTCATCGGGAATAGCCTCAAACTTATAGCTTGGGCTGTCCACCGAAGTTTTCATGGCCGAAAAATATACAATGCTTTGATTGCTGTCTATCATTTGCAAAGATGTCCAGCTATTATATTGACTGCTTCCTTCTATCACGATTCCATTTTTTATTTGGCTGTCGGTAACCGTCTTGTTTTCTATGGCAAACACCCCTACAGGGCTTGCCAAAAAAACACAGACGGCTATCATCAATGACACCATTCTTTTTCTCATATTTGCCTCCATTATTTATTGAAATAAAATTTCGCTTCCTTTATGCTCCACGTCGATTCTGTCCACAATGAATAGTTTCACTTCGTCATTTGCGCGCACATTTGGAATGCCCACGCCTACAGTCAATGTGCTTTTCACATCTCTGTCTACTGACGAAATATTGATGAATTTGTTTCCCCTCATATGCACAAACACAATACTTTGAGATACACCATATTTTTTTACAGCATCAAGATGGACACTTAAGTTGAGCATATCCATATCTTGCGTCACCTTTGCAGTCGGAATTCCTTGGTTGCTCACTGTGTATCCTGCGCCGCTGCCTATGCTGCCCTGATAGATCCCTGATGGCACAATTACGCCTAATACCGTCACTTTTCTTGTAACCGTAGCCTTGTTGCCCTTGGTATCCACCACCAAATAGGTGATGGTATAGGTTCCACTGGTATTTTCCATCTGCGCCATGGTCACACCCGTCCCTTGGCTGTTGACAATCTTTAGGCTCACATTTTTGGAAGAAATGGTATTTCCTTGTATGTCTACTGCCGTCACACCGGGATCTTGAAAGGTTTCACCTTTCAGCATGGACATTTCAGCCTCTCCTTTTAATGTTACTGTGGGAGATGCATCCAAATCCGTGGTCACTACAAGCCTTGCAACGTCTTTTACAAAATAGGTTCTGTTGTAATCATTGGGTGCAAGTTGTCCATAAAAGAATCTGGACAGTCCTGTAGGGCGCACAGTCTCTCCTGCAAAGTCCGGCTCAACATTGCCGGTCTGATCCTCCACATAGTAGAGCGACACCATGGGTTCAACTTTTATCTGATTTCCATCCTTGTAATCGTGAGGAAAGTAAAATCGATCTGCTGAAAGGAGTTCTTTATGAAAAGACAATCCTGTGCCGTCCATTGATTCTACATAGAGGTTTCCAAATTCCTTTACACCGGAGGCCTCCATAATTTTGCGCAAAGTCACGCCGGTTGCACCATACCAACTGCTATAAATAACGCCATCTTTATTGGATTTTCCGGAATACCTTTTGTTTTCTGCCAGCGCTGCCAACTCTGCCAACGCAAACTCTTTGTATACTTTTCCTTTTTTATCTACCACTGTAAGTGCTGCATATTCTGTGGGAATGGTCAAAGACAGTTTCTCGCTCCTGTTGTCCTTTCCATCTACAATTTCCACTTTATATCCATAGTAGGATTTACCAAATTCAAGCCCGTCTATTACCACACTGTCTGCTATAGCCGGTGCCGTGGCAATCAATTTGCTATTGTTATAAATTCTAAATTCCTTGACACCACTTTGATCATCAAAGGCTTTCTCTTTCCCCCAAACAATCCTTGCGGTATTGGCGGTCAAACGTTGGCAGGCTAGTGTAGTTCCCGAAGCCCAATAGGGTTTTGCAGTATCCGTATCCGGTTTGTCACCCGCTATCTTGGTGCTAACTGTCAGTTTTGTCGTTTCATTTCCCGCTTTGTCTTTAAATACAAGGGTATAGGTATAGGGAATGCCTTTTACAGCCGTCGTATCTTTGTAAGTGGTCGCCTTATCGCTGTAAATCTGCACATCTGCCCCTGCACTTTTTCTATACAAGTAATATTTATCCTTGTTTGCGGTGGGTGTATCCGTAGCCGTTCCCCAAGACAAGCTGATCTGCGTATCTGCGGGTGTCCCTGTCATTTGAGGGTTGGTATCCTGCCACGCCGGAGCCTTGGTATCAAACCTGATTGATTTATACGGATTTATCATACTGGGAGCCGTAAACATCTGTGGTACCGGATTTCCCGCCACATCACAAATGCTGTTTTCCGGCAATATTTTATTTGGATTTGAGGTACTTGTAGAAAACCCAAGTCCGTCGGTAGAGTCAATGGTATCTCCTTCTTTAACGGTATAGGAGAAAATCAATTCTTTTGTTCCGGAGCCTGAGGCATAATGCATCTTTTCATTTCCCAAATTGGGAATTTCAATATAGGGTATCTCCCCTTTTGCAGAAACCATCACCGGCTCTCTAAAGGTAAACTTCATGCTAAACGTCTCTCCAGCTTTGTAATGATTGGATGACTTTCCATCATGCACCTTATGGGTTGGCCTTGCGGGTGCCGCTGTATCGATGATTACTTTGCTGCTCTTTAAACTATTTTCACTTTCTACTGCTGGTAGTGCCAGTGACACCCCCTTGTTTCCCGCTGTAATCTCCCCGGCACCGACAAACAACAAGGATTCTGTATTCGTATAGTTTAAAGGCTCTTCTGATGTGGTATTGTCACCGTCCTTTACCGTGTACACAAAGTCCAAGGTATCTAAATTTGAAACGGCCTGTGCAACCCCTTCTGCTCGTTCATAGCCCACACTGCTATTGAGGAGTAGCTTCATTTCTCCTGTAGTCGTAACAGGCTTGCTGAACCTTACTTTAATGTCAACTTGATCCCCTGCTTTATAAGCCTTGGTGCCGTCTGCCCATACGTTCATCACTCGCACCGCTTGATTGCTAACCTGAATACTTTTTCCACTGAGCAGATTTTTTTCATCTGATGGATGGGGCAATGCCTTCTGGACAGGCTGTCCAAAAATATCCACCAAGGTTCCCCCATTGAGTACCAAGGCATCTTCGCCTGTATAGTTCAACTTCTGAACATCATCCCCAGCACCTACCACGTAGACAAAGAGCAATTCCTTTGGGTTATTGTTAATATTTTGTCCTTTTAGAATGGCCTTTCCACCACTGGTCAGGTTGATATAGGGCGTTCCTTCTGTTGTGTTTATAGATGAAATTGCGGCATCAAATGTGACCACAATGGGGATTTCTGCGCCCTGACCGTAAAGACCGTCTTTTGCCGTGGTATCTACTTGCACAGCCTTTGAATCATCTGTTTTAATATAAATCTTATTGTAGAGCATTGAGCCTTGGGTGTCTGTGGGTTCCGGTAGCATTAGGTTAACATCCGCTGGGGATCCCCCCGATGCACATAAGATGGTTCCCTGGTTTAACACAAGGGCATTTGCGTCCTCATAATTTAATGCGCCTTGACCCTTATCCCCCTTTTTTACGGTGTACTCAAAGAGAAGTGCCTTGGTGCCGCTTCCGGACTTGTACATGGCATAGGCATCGTTTCCACAATTTAATTTTATCTTAGGGGTTCCCTTTACATTCACATAGGTATCAAAGTTCAGGCTAATTTCTACTTTTGCGCCTTCCCCTACATATTTGGCATTGCTCCCCCCTGTACCGTTGACCGTTCCACGCACATTGATCACAGCGCTATGGGCAAGACTTGCATCATATTGATTGACAAATACAGTACGACTGCCTAAGTTTCCCGCCACATAGACTCTTTTCCCTACCTCTATTGCCTGCCTACAATTGTAGTAAGAATACGTACTATCGCTCTCTATAATGGTTGACGTATATTTTGTACCCTTCAAAGAAAGCGGTAGTTTGGATACTACAACTTTTCCTGTAGATCCATCGGTTATGGGAAAGGTGCTGCTGCTTCCTGCCGAACCTGTCAAGTAAACGCTATTTTGACCAAGAGACATGCCAAAAGTATCGTCTCTGCCTGCACTGCCAAAATAGGTTGCGGCAAAGTTTCCTCCTTTTACATCCAAAGACAGAGGCATCCTTGCAACAAACATAGATGAATAAGAGTTCGATGACGAATTTTTATCTTGGCAGGCATTCTCTGTGCCCGGCAAATTTTTCGAAGTCGTTTGCCCGCCCAAATACAAGGTGTCCTTTTTAATGGCCAACTTTGTTCCATTTTCACTGCCGCTTCCCCCAATATAGGTGAATCCATTGACTTTGGAAATATTTGGATCAAATTTTGCTACGTACCCATTGTTGTCTGTATCGCTACCCAAATCATCAAAGGTAAATGCCTTTTCATCAGGTGTAAACGGAAGGGTTTTCCCCCTAATATCTCCCGTTACATACACGTTCTGTTGTCCATCCAATACCACATCCCACATATTGGATCCGTCCGAACTGTTGGATTGTGCTGCGCCTCCGAAATAAGTGGCTGCTACGGTTTTTTCCGATGCAAGATCCACTTTTGCCAAATAGCCTCTGGAGCCGGCGGTCCTTGTTGTTCCATTTTGCGCTGTAAAGTCTTGAAATCCAAAGAGAGGCGTTACCCCTTGGGAAAATGCAAGTTCTCCCGGCGCATTGTCACCCGTTCCTCCGCAAAGGTACACACTGCCATCCGTTCCTACTGCCATCCCTCTCACATCGGCTTTTTCCGCATTGGTCGCCGCTACAACGATTTTTGCACTGCTCAGATCAAGTTGCTTATTCAATTGATACACGACGATTTCCGAGGATTTTCCCTTTTTAAACTTTGCTGCTTCTTGGTCATATGCTGCACAAGCCTGACAGGTACAGCCCGAATTATCGGCACAATTTTCCTCAAAAAAGAACCCTTCTTGGCAGAGACATCCTGAATCATGAGCGATGGTTTCTTTCTCTACCATAGATCGCTCTATGTCCCTTTTGACTCCCATGTACACAGAATCTCCTTGCAGTACCAAGGCACCGTTCACCGCAAATTGATCTCCTGCCATATAACTGCACGTTTCCTGTCCGTAAGTCCCCACCTTTTTGGTGCTCCCTGAAAGAACCAGGGAATGTGTCCGATTCATATTGCTGTCATACTTGCTCACAAAGACTTGCTTTAACTCTGCAACGGCATTTCCGTTCCCCTCAGGCATCACAGGATAATCTCCGGCCTTGGTGTTTCCTATGGTATAGCTATTGCCACTTTCATCCACTGCCAAACCGGTAATGGTGGTGTCATCATGTATAATTTGTCCGCTTCCATGTACCGACCTTGCCATTTTACTGTCAGTCTCTTCCCTTTCCCCTGCAAAAGCAAGGGAAAAATTTCCAAGCACCAGACATAAAACCAACAAATAGGCCATGGATTTTTTCAATATTGATTTCTTCAATTTGTATACCTCTCTTAATTACAGGTGACAAGAATCTTGTCTCCGGGAAGCACGTTCATTTTTACTTTCGCCTGTAAATCCTCTTTAAAAACATCCTGTACATAAATTCTCGCTACCAGTACGCCTTCTCTAAATTGTTCAAAGACCACCGTTTGCCTAATACTGGACGGCTTTGCTTTAACCGAGATTTCCTTTTGCCCCCTTACCCCTTGATTCATGGTAACCGTGACACTTCCATCTCCATTTACTTCTTGTTGATAGAAATTTTTCTCTTCTACAGTCAGCTTTGCATCCACCCCTGTATCGTCATAGGTAAACGTTGCTTTTTTACTGTTTTTTACCTGTCCCTTTACCACATATTGTACATACACGGTGTTACTACCCTTGGTATAATACGTCACAGGAATTTTAATGGTGGTGTAATCTCCCATGTCATTTTGTGCTACCACTGTCTCTTTTCCGTTGGTGCCTATAAACAATTTCGGCAAAATTCTCTTATAAATGCCGCCCTTCTCCTCTTCAATCCTGACAATTTGGTTTCCATTTTCATCTGCAAGGTTCACACTGGCTGTCACTTGCCCCGTTCCCTTCACTGCACTTTCATTTAATTGGATCGTTGGTGTAAATTCTGCGCCCACCAGAAGCGACCGATCCTCATTCATATTCATCGTTCCATTGGCTAAAGAGATGGTCACTCTCTCTGTGGCATTTTCTTGGAAAGAGGCCAAAACATGGGGGTTATACGTTCCTTTTGTTATATAAAGGTTCATATCACCTTGATAATCCTTTATTTGGTACTTTCCATAAGATAAATACATCTTGTTCCCCGGGTTCATATCCAAAATATCAGGGGTCAATCCTTGCGCAAAGTTTAAAGATAATGCACTGGTATTTTTCCCGTCAAGGGGTAACGTACCACCTGCATTGGTTTCAAAATTTTGTGCTCTTAGATAATAGTTTTGACCTGCCAATACAAATTCGCTGTAAATATAGGGATATTCCCCTGCCGGTATATGCAGTTCATTCGCCCCATAGGCTTGCCTTACATTCATCTTCACTTCTGTTACAGCTTCCTTGTTTACCAACTTCCCACCACAATCTGCGTAGACGGGGACGATCACTGGCGTACTCAAATTTTGCGGTTTGTTCCCATTTCTATCTGTGACATTCACAGTGACTCTTACGGTATTGCTTACATCCATACTCGTCAGATCAGATAGTTTTGTAAAGGGAATCACCTGAAATCCATGTTTTTCTTGGGGTATGTCATAACCGGTCTTTATTTGATCAAATTTTACCAATGCCACGTTCAGGCCTTCTCCATTGAGTTTGATATTCTCCGGTATATGCGCAACGCCACCTTCATCGGTAACAATTTTTTCTAGACTGTTCACCCATTTTCCCTCTTCCCACCTGTATAATTCAATATCTGCAGCGGGTACCACACTATTGATTCCGGCAGTGACTTTCACATCTGTTTGGCTGATCCCGCTTTTTTCTCGCAGTTCAAATGCCATGGTTTTTTTTGTTTCACCACCAAATCCCTCTCCACCGTTAAAGGTAAGTTCTGCTTCGTAAGCGCCCGTCTTTGGTTGTACGGATCCTGCAAAATCCTTGCTGCTGTTCCAATAACCTGAATTCAATTGGAAGATATTGCTGTTCTTATATATCAAGGTGCGCAATCCTTCTTCTATTTTGTAAACAGAAAATACCGGATAGACATTGGAAATGTTTTCGATCATATTTCCCTTTGTATCGCCGATTATATGTTCTGTCCTAAGAACATCCCCTCGATACATGTACTTGGTGTTGCCATCCTCCATCAATGCACCTGTAGCAGGTTCAAATTTGGTCACAGCCAGATTTGCTTCAAAGGGAAGCGCAATTGGATCTGTACCCACAACCAAGTCTTGACTTTTTTTCAAAGTAATTTTTCCATCATTTTCCGTGGTAATTTCTGCCCTGGCTTCATAGGTTCCCGGTGCTATGTAAATTTTATTTCCTGTAATCTTGCCATCAAAAAATGGTATTGGATCCCCATTCTTTCCTTGTAAGTCTAACTTTATCCTTCCATTTTTCGTATTAAATTTAGGATTTACAAGCGTTCCATCTCCTTTTGCTATGTAAATGCCCGTAGTATTTTCTGCAACACGAATCGTTTTCTGAATGTAATAGGATGCCTCATTCTGATCATAGGAAACACCCATATCCGGCATCCAACAAGCCTTTACATCAAACTCGCCCTTTTCCAAATAAATCGTTGCCTGCGGCCCCATTTTAAAGGGTGCCATTCCGCCCACTTTTATATCCTGTGGGTTTATCATAATATAAGGATTGGGAAGGTTTTTGGTCACCTCTCCTTCCATGGAAAACTCCAATGGTTTTGTTGCCGCTCCGGTCATTTCAACTTCTGAAGTCAACGTGATTCCTTCTTTTGTATAAACAAACAAAGATTTGTCCTCATTGGTATTCTTTTCATTAAAACGCCCATTTACGACTACCTTATAAGTCTCATAGGTATCGTTGGAAACCCCTTTGATTCTTGCAAACCCCAAGTCTGTGCTGTACACAGATCGCAGTGCCTTATAGGTGCCATCTACTGCTTTTCCATACACCTGCACTTGTGCATTTTCTGCACCTTGTCCCAAAGGATTTTTTATAGACAGGGTGAAGCCATCGGTGATTTTATTCAGAATGGTTATATTTACAGACTTTTCTTCGCCGATTTGCTGTCCGTCCTTGCCTTTTGCCACAGCAATCAACTGATAACTTCCATCATTTATTTTCTTTGTATCCACTACACTTTCATAGATGCTTTCACTTTGATTGCAAGGAACCGTTACAATGGGCGTTCCTTCCAGCTTATCCAAATAATAGTCTACCCTTGCAATTTCCATATTGGTGTTAATTTGTACGCTGAATTTGACATGGGAAAAGAGTTCTTTTCCGCTGGATGGTGCCAACAACATAAGGGGCGTTTTTTGGACTTCCTCTCCCAACATTGCCGCCGCATCTACCAAACCTCTTCCGAATTCTTCATCTTTCCCAATAGCACCTATATCTTTGGCTGTTTTAAATGTTTGCTCAATCATATCCATAGCCGATGCATTTACATTCACTGACTTATACAGGGCTACTGCCCCTGCAACATGTGGTGCCGCCATAGAAGTTCCGTTAAATTCCTCATAGTATCCTTCTGCGTCATCTCCGTAAACCACCTTGCCTGAAGCCCTATGTTTCAATGCTATTTTTTTAGGGATGGTACTTAATACCGAAACACCCGGTGCCGCAATATCAAGTCGATCTCCCCAGTTTGAAAAATAAGCTCTTTCGTTGTTAATATCGCTTGCACCTACGGCAACAACACCGGGAAGTGAAGCCGGATAACTTTGTGCTACGTTTCCCCCGTCATTTCCGGCAGCCGCCACAATAACACATCCCTTTGACTGGGCGTAAGCGATGGCTTCGGCTTCGGCTCTGCTGTAATAATTAGACCCCAAACTCATATTGAAAATCTTTGCACCACTGTCTGCGGCATATCTAATGCCTTCCACTACATCATAGTTGGTGCCTTTTCCCTCATCATTTAGCACTTTAACAGGAATGATTGCAACATTCGCCGGACCCATAACGCCCTGCATACCCATTCCATTTCCACAAGTCGCACCGATAATACCTGACACATGCGTTCCGTGACCATTGTCATCACTTGCATCCTTCGCACTGTAAAGCTGCCCCATTGAATTGGTGTCTACCAAATTGATTCCGGCAATGACGCGCCCCTGCAAGTCAGGATGTGTGGCATCTACACCCGTATCTATTACCGCCACCTTTACAGGTTCTGTATTTTCGCCCAACAGTTCCCAAGCTTCTGCCGCTCTGACCTTGGCAGGCCCCCATTGTTGCCCCACCATGCTGTCGTTTTGCCACTGCTGTAGCAAGGCTCCCCCATTGTTTGCAGTGGTGCCGTATGCGTGCACTTCATGATTTTTCTCTACAAATCTAACGTTGGGTAATTTTTCCAATTCACCAATAAACTGTTTTTCTTCCACAGGTGACAACCCTTCTGTCTCTATAAGAGCCGTGCCTTCCTCTGAAATTTTTTCAACACTTCCACCAAATTTTCCAATAATTTTTGCATCTTTTTGAGATTCTTTATTGGGTGATATGGAAAAGGTATTTCTTCCCTGCTCCTCATATTGCACGATATATTCGTTCACAGTTCCAACAACCGCCTTCTCAGAAGTTGCGTCCGCCGCCATAGCAGTGCCCTTTGACAAGGCACCCACCGTTGGTATAACCAAGGTTGCTATCAAAATAAAGGATAACAACTTTTGCGGAATTTTTTTCACCTTTCCTTGACCATAAAAAATTTTTTTCACTTTTTCCTCCTACTTTCTACACAGTGATGATCTTTTACATAACTGAAAAATTCTAATTTCTTTGTATTTTTTCACCTATTTCTTCATCCTTTATAGTCCTGTCTTCCCCCTATAAAATTCTGTCAAAAACCACAAAAAAAAAAGCAACCTTAAAAAGAAGGCCGTCAA
>JAVVUJ010000037.1:0-16689 GCA_036653195.1 Anaerovorax sp.
GCTTGCGAAATACAGGCAGCGGTAGTTTGTCTGAAATCCAGGGGAAAGACGTAGATAATTAGGCAGGTGTTAAGAGGTTGAGTTTGGTGGCTGTTACTTACGGATACACCAAGGCAGGTCACGGCAGAGCATGGGCATACAGCTATAACCTGATGTACTTAAACACAAAGGTAAATGCGGATAAGGCAGACATGCGTGCTTATAACTATTTGAAGGTACAGGCAAACGGAACGCCTCTTTGGGGCGGGACACATATCTTCTCCTATGCAGGGACGAAGATTGCCGGCTTCATCGGTCAGATTTGGTCCAAGGCTTGCGTTATGGGTTCGACGAACTCGGAAGTTAACTTTACAGGAAATACTATAGCAGGCGGAAAGATTGAAATCAGTGCTTGGAAGTTCGCAGGCAATGTGAGAATACAAGCGGATGCCACGGTTCGTGCTTTGGCTATCGGTAACAGGCATCAAGTATATTGGCTTGGCTCAAACAGCAAAGCCGACGTGGGCAACGCAACCTATTACCTTGGCGGCACAGGCGTTGCTGTAATCGTTGATAAAAACGGAAACGTCAGTGCAACAGGTGCAGTGGTTACAGACAGAAATAACATTAAGATTTCCAACGTAGCCAGCGGAAGTTTACAGGTCAATTGCAACGGAAACATCAATGGTGACTTTAGCAGGATTTATACAAAGCGCTACATTCCGGAAGTGAAGATCCTGAATATGGGTAATTTTGATATTACCATTACTGGGATTGATGTATATAATACCGGAAGCAATGGTTCTGTAAAAATTGGCGATAGAACGTACCAAACAACCAATGATCCTAACGAAGCGGCAGTAAGACCTGTGGTTTTAGTTGAAAGCCACGGAAACGGCGCTGTGATCATCAATGGAATCATCCGCAATGAACACGGCACAGTAACGATTAAGTGGGTAGGTAAAGATGCCCAGGGCAATGCCATCACAGGTGATCTTAGAGGCGGCAATAAACAAAATATGGGTGGCAAAGAAGTTGCCTCTATTTGGACAACAGACTTCCTTGTTACAGGCGCTAAAAACGTAGGTGGAAACAACGCACCCTTTACCGTATACTTGTCTATTTATGGTGGCAAAGAGGGCTCTTCTCCGAATATGGATGAAAAGGAGATCCTATTCAGAAATCCGACTGTACAAATTGATGCTGCGGGAGATATCTTTACAGAATTGACAATCGCTGACATTCGGGCAGGCGGAAGAGATAAAATGGATGGAATCAATAGCACATGGGCGTTTGAACAGGCTTTGAATGTAGATTTGATTCGCAGTAGCCAGGGTTCCATAGATGTGAAGTTGGGGACACCGGTTCGCATGGCATACGCTGCAAACACTTCACCGGCATCCGTTCCTACACCGGGGAAAGCGCAGTTTATGACAGACAAAGTCACTGTGGCTGAAAAGCTCCTTGGAATAGACGATTTGTTCCGTTACTTGATTACCTCCACAGGGGCAAGCAAGACTTACTATCTGCCAAACGGTACGTTTATTACTGTTGAAAACGACAGATTGTCAGAGATAAAAATTGGCGATAAGACGGTTAAATTAAGTGCCTATCAGTATGACGCAGCAAAAAATCTGCTTCTCCTTGAAGGAACCTTTGAAAAGGGTGTTACCATTAACCTGACGACAGGTGTGGTCGCTGTTTCCAAGGATTACACAAGTGGTTATGAGCTTTATGTAGGAAAGCCTGGTGGATGGACTGCAGAAGGGGTTGCTACGGCAGAAGCCTTTGATTTAGGTCATTGGGTTTACAATGAGGACTCAAAGGAACTTGAGTTTAACAGCATTACAGACAAAGAGTTGGAAGCACTGAAGTGGGTAGGCAGCGGAAACGACAAGTACTACTTCATGGTGCCTATGACAAAGAATATCTTCAAGTATGAAGACTTTAATGAAGAAACAGAAGCATTTAAAGGATTCCATGTAAATGGAACAACGCTAAAAGAAGTTGCCGGCTATTGGTACAAGGAACAGACTGAAAGTACAGGAAAAACCGAAACCGGAACAGCAACCTATAGGGTAAAAGATCGTGATAAAAAGGATACAGGTGTTGCTATTGTAGTGAAATACGAGAAGAGTTTAAGGAATAGCGACTGGACGCATTCCATTCTTGAGACCTATGTAAGCTACGGAAACACAAACTATGCTGTTGCAAAATCAAATGTAGGCACTTATGTGCTAACTCAGGCAGCAAGTGGCCATTTGGCAACAGCACTGAGCGGTACGGCCATTTCATATACCTATCAGGAAAAACTTGGTGTAGGTAGTGAGTTACAAAGCATCATCGTAACAAACGGGGATTGGGCAAACAGCCAGACTTGCAGTTTGAGCAAAGATAGCAGCAGCGACAAGTATCGCCTACCGGTAGGTGACAAGGGAGCTGCAATCGTCATAGAGCATAATGGCAGTTCCATTACAGACCAATATGTAACACTGGGAAATAGCAGGTTTGCGGTTGCAGAAACGTCCATAGGCAGTGGCATTTATCAGTTAAAAAATGCGCCGACAGGGGACAGTACTCTCTACAATGCGCTTGCAAAAACCGGGGTAGCATTTAAGGCAACCATGAATGGTGTTTTAGCTGAAAACAAAAAAGTCGGCATTACGCCATACCTGTTAACAGGCAGTCAACTTTCGAAAGAAACGCTCCAGATGGCGGTTAACGGTGGAGAGGGGGAAACGGAAACTACAGCGTATGAGGCTTATGTAGATGATACAAACAAGGCGGCAGACTCTAATAAGGGCAGAGTAGAACTTAACAGCTCTGTGGTGACTGTACTTCAAAGTGGCGAAGCTACCTTTAATCCAAATACCTATTATGAGGGTGCCAGCGAGTACTTCATCAAACTAGAGCCTCGCACGGTTGTGACAGAAACAACAGATGAGAATGGACAGGTAACACAGACAGAGACTCGTTATAACGCATCCGTAAAACTGATACCTGTAAATGGCAGCTATGCGTTGACAAAGAAGACCGTTATAACAAAGGGTGAAGGAGATGCACCGGATGTATATTCCCTTGAAAAGGGACTAACGTTGACACCGGAAGGTATCCTAAGCATTCAAGATCAAAGTTTTAACGTGAAAACCGGTGCAATGACTACGCAAAGTGGCGATAGGGTTAACGTAGATGCCAATAATAAGTTTAACGGCGTAACCTTAAAACAGCAGGAAGTTTTCCGTGAATTGATTGCACAGCTTGAAAACCTCACCATTGCAACGGATTTGTCAGGAGAGATTTCCTACAAAATAACCAGTGGTGGATGGCAGAAGGCTACAAAGAACGGTAACACGTACAGTCAGAGAGATGGTAGAACCTTGCTTCAAGTTACAAAGGGATCGGGCGGTCTCATCACTTACAAGATTTACGATGAGACAGGAAAAGCGGTTTACACCGTGGACTCTAAGGGCAAGTTAGTAGACTTAAATGAAAACGCACGTGGTGTAAATCAAGTGAGTGTAACAACTGGAAACCAGGACTACAACCTAGGTACTATTTCCGCAGGAGGTTCTGAGAACAACCATATAACATTTGAAGTGGAGTATACTAACTCAGATTTGGTGGATAACAACGATATAAATGGAAAGGAGATTGCTAACTTCACAGCCGGCGGAGACTTTACACTCTATACAGGAACTACAGGGAACATTGGAAGGGCTGACAACTATGTAGATCTTGCTATTAAGGGAAAGACAAGCTTCTTAACAGGAAGAACCAATGGCGAGCATATCATCAAAGCAGAAAACACCTACCTGAATGTTTTAGACGGATCATCCCTAGACATTAGTGGTGACACCACAGCTACGGGAAATGTGAACATCAATAGGGCTGATAGCACAAGCAAAGGAAATCTTGCAGGAGATGGGATCACCATCCTAAATGGCAAGACCATGAACATCTACGTAGATGAAGTGAACATTAAGAAACTAGGGGCGATAGGTGGAACTTTGAACCTAGATGCCACAGGGAATGCTAAAATTGACAACCTAAATGTGAAGGATAGTACCGCTAAGATTCATATAGCAGGCGATACGGTAGGTAACACTTGGACATTTAATCACAGCGATGTGGATTTCACACTGGATGGCAAGCTGTTGATTCACAACAAACTTGAGACAGTGAATGGTTCTGGTAAGACAATTAGTATTACTTCAAATAATGATGCTGACATTGAAAATCTGCTGTTAAATGGCGGTGAAACCTTTATCTTCATCATTGAAAACGGAAACCTGATTGTGGAAAACATAGCCAAAATAAGTAACCATACGAAGGCGAACATCTTCGTGAAACGAGGTAGCATTTTCAATCAGGATACATCAGATACGAACAAGGACAGCAACTGGACCATAGATGGAGCCAATGCCGTGATTGGAGCAGCAAATGATATCCGAATAGACCACTTGGCAATCAAGGACAGCACAGCAACGATTACAGCAATGAAAAAAGACGGAGTTGCAACTGACAGGAATCCTACCGGTGGCGGCAGCATAACCTCTATGGATTGGAACTTTGGAAACAGCACTGTCAATATGGAAAGCTGGGGTGATATGCAGATTAAGAACGATTTCACCCAGTCAAAGGGTATTGCAAACTTGAAGTCCTATACAGGTGTTTTATCCAACAGAGATGAAACCCTGGTGGCACAGGATCAGTCCTTTACCCAGTTAAAAGACGGTGCAGTCTTGAATGCAGAGATTGCAGGCAATGTGAACATTGACCATTTGAAGATCCATAGCGGAAGTACGTTTAACTTACTTTCTTTGATGGATAAAGATAAGATTTTGACTGACGGGAAGACAGGAAGTAAGACGCCAACCTTTGGCGGAAACATGACATCAAAGACGTGGGAGCTGAACAATGGAAACCTAAATGTTACCATTTGGGGGACCTTCTATATGACTGAAAAGGCCGCTATTACAGGTGGAAGCACCGTGAATTTACGAAGCTATATTTCAGGAATCAGTAACTTAGACAGAGAAAGCAGCGGCGTTGGACAAGTAACCCAATGGAAGGTAGCGGACAGCACCATGAATGCCATCTTGGCAGGAGACCTTTTTATTGACCATTTGGTACTTGATAATGCAACTGTGAAAATTAGCAGTTTGACGGGTAGCGACAAGTGGTCGGCAGTTTCTACAGATGCCCATGTAAATGGTGGAGGTAGGTACAGCGGGACAGACTTGACCATCAACGGCGGAACAACCATCCTTGATTTTTATGGAGAGTACCACCTAGATGCTGTAAAGCAGACGGGGGGAACATTTACCTTGACAAGCAGAAATGCCGGCATGGATGTAAGGACCATGGAAAATCAAGATAATGGAAAGGCAAACATAAAACTTCAGGGAGATTTGACTGTAACAGATACCATGACAGTAAAGAATGGAAGCCATGTAACGGCTGTAGCAGATGGAAACATGAACATCCTTCATTTAGTAGGAAATAATGGAATCATTGAGCTGAACACCAACAACCTGACTTCCAAAGATTGGAACACAACCAACAGCCAACTTACCATGGATGCTAAAAAGGTAATGAATGTCGAAACTGCCAATAGTACAGGCGGAAAGGCTACAATCAACGCAGGCAATGGAATAGAAGGCAGTACATGGACCCTTCAGAATGGGGCAATCGCTTTAACCACAGATCAGATGAAGGTGAAGCACTTGGTAACAGACGGTGGAACCGGCACTGTGGATGGGAAGGATATGACTGCTGACAGTTGGAATCTTGCAAACAGTCAGATGACACTGAAGGCTGAAAATGACATCAGCGTAGGTAATGTGGACATCACATACACGGCAGGTGACAACAATAAGTTGACTGTCATTGCAGGCGGTAATCTTTACAGTCCATTGTGGAATGTAAACAAGGCGACGGCTGAGGTGCAAGTAGCGGGAGACATTCAGATTGATGAATTGACTACAGATGGCGCAGACTTCACCATGAGTGCAACCACAAAAGACGGGAAACCCATGAACCACACAGGTGCAGAACAAGCCAACGGTGGAGGAACGATTCACTCCACAACGTGGAACTTTAAAGACAGTGCTGTCAATATCGCTTCGTGGGGTGACATACATGTAGATTCAAACGTATCTGTGAAGGATGAAAATGGAAGTAATAAAATCACAAAGATGAAGAGCTATACCGGTAATATAAAGAACAATGGTATGGGCAACCCTACAGGAAGCAGTTCAAATGAATCTAAAGCACAGCCTAACGTCTATTGGATCGTGGACAGTGCAACCATGGAAATTGTCGCTGCCAATAACATTGATCTAGGGGCTATGGCTCTTAAGAATGGTTCAAATGTTACAGTGATTTCCCTTCGAAATGCCCAAGGTGTTGCTGTGGAGAATAAGGAAGAAGCGAAAGATGGTGGACTGTTTATCGTCAACGGAGACCTCTTCATAAAGGATACCAGTAAGCTGACCGTTATCACAAGAGAAAAGATGATCGTTACAGGAGAGAAGCATATTGATGGTGAAGATGGACTTAAAACCGATATCGTTTCCATTAAGTTGGACGGTAAAAATGGGGAAGTTCACAGCGTGCCAAAGGATGTCATTATTGATTGTGCAGGTATGAGAGAATTAGGCCTACCGGAATCTATTTCCGGAACCTCTGCAAGACTGGCAAGCGGCATTTACTTCTTCTTCGATCTAAACAAAGGGTATGCAGACGTACAAGACATTTCATTTAAGGTTTATGATGTGAATGGCAAGGAAGTTTACAATGAAACTACAAAGTCTACTTCAGCAATAACACCGGGAACGGTAGCCTATGTTTCAAGTGGCATATTGACAAAGGGACTTCCACCAAATGGACGCTATCGTTATCAGATTACAATGGGCGATCAGACGGTAACCGGATGGTTTGTAATGCCTGAGGCTGCGGTAAGCAACATAGAGACTATGCACGTAGCGGTGAAGAATTTGGATGACCTTGGAATGTACAAGAGACTGGCAGAGGCTATTGATGGGGCTGCCGACGGGGCAACCTTAGAACTTATGGCAAGGGTTATGGAAACCATAGTTGTGAAGAAAGAATTGACGATTTTGAGAACGGCAAAAGAATACAGAGCAGATAACTTGTCAGCGGGAGAGGGTCTGGTTATGAGAAGCACAAGCGAACAATACAAGTTCCATTACGAAGGCTTTGAAGTGACTTACAGTCAGACAGAGGAGAAGTTAAATGTAGGAATCAAGACCTTGTTTGACAAGAACCAAAGGGGAGACCTTATGGTGGCAGCGTATGATGCTGACGGAAAGATGATTGGAATGACTACCGTTTCCTTTAGAGGCGGTGACAGTGCCTTGAACGTAGATGTGAACATCCAAGGGAGAGCAGATACTGTAAAAGTATTCTGGTTAGCACCTACAACTTGTGCGCCAATCTCTAAGTCAAAAACTCAAACCAACTAGAAAAGAGTTCTCTTTGAGGACAAAATCAATAAAATCTGACCAATAACAGTCTAGGTGGGAAGAATCTCTTCCCACCTAGAAAAAACTCGTATTACTTACTTTGGAGGTGCGCTTTTGAAAAAAATGAAAAAATTTATTTCCCTTTGTCTAGTGCTAGTATTGATAGGCTCTGTGACCACCGTGGCAAACGGAGAAACGAAAGATTCAAAGGTGGTTTTTACAGCAAATAAACTAAATGAGGTTGGTGTATTTGCTGTGGATATGACAGTGCAAGGTGCAACCTTCAATGGGTTACAGTTTGCATTGCGCTTTGATCCTAAGGTTTTGCAACCGGTGGATGAAAAAGGAAGGAAAACAAACAATTTTTCCGCCTTTGCAGACAATGCTCCCTGGCTTTCCACGGTGGGTTGCTCTGTTAACGGAGAAACAGGTTTCGTGGGATTTTGCGGATATATTTTCCCGGGAACAAATGGAGCGCTTATAAAAAACGGAGAGGCCGCAGTGGGCAATACGCGGGAAACCCTCTTTACATTCCGATTTAAAAAACTCACAGACGGCGATCCAAAATTAAAAATCGCAACAAAGAGTCAGGGAGAGCCTTATGAACACGCTTTTCCGGAAGGCGCAGGGATTATGGGTCGCAATGGGGTTACAGATGCCACCATCACATTTGATCTCAGCGGAATCAACAAAGGGACTACCAGTGAAAATACGCCTTCCATTGGAGGCGGCGGTGGAAGTTCTGTTGAGGATTTGGGTAATGTAGCTTTGGGAGAAAAGCAAGAAAAAGAGTATACGGAAGACCAACTTTTAAAGGACACCCTCATTTTAAATCTTGGAAATCCTGCAGTGGTAGCCCATGGTGGGGTCATGGCCTTTTATCCCGGCGAAAAACAAATTGTGCCCTATGTAGATAAAAACCAACGCACGGTGGTGCCCCTTCGTTTTATTGGAGAACAGTTGGGTGCCACAGTAAAATGGGTACAGGATACGCAGACCGTTATCATAACCCAAGAACAAAGAATCATATCCATGAAAATAGGCAGTACCAAGTATACGATCAATGGGAAGGCTTACACAATGGATACGGCCCCCGTGCTTTTATCCGGCGGAAACGGAAACGTAAGAACCATGGTGCCTGTACGCTTTGTTGCAGAAGCCCTTGGAAAAACAGTAAAATGGGACAATCTGCGGCAATTGGTGATTATCGCCCCGGGGGATTATAAATGGGAGGATAAAGGCAATATGGAAGAAAACATTTTACGGAAGGGAACAGAGTTATTGCAAATGTACAATAAGTTTGTGTAGAGGTGAACGTTATGAAAAGAGGAATGGTGCGGATTTGTATCAGTATACTGCTGATCTTTCTGCTGACAGCAAGTGCCTTTGGGGCTACGCCCGGGTATACCACAGAAACGGAGGGGAATACAGTAACCTATGATCCTGTGACAAAGAAATACACTGCGGCTTCCGGTGCCGCCTCGGTCATTGGGGACAATCAGTACGTTCTTTTGGTGGTGAAAAAGAGCGCAAATGGGAGCCGAGTCATAAGCCAAGATACCATTATGTATGTAGATCAAAAGGCAGCGACCACCGGTGGAATATCCTTTGATTTTATTCCTAAAAATCTACCCAACTGCGAAGTCCTTTTGGGCGGTGTATTTCAAAATAGCGTGGTAAGTCCCGTGAAACTGGGAGAGTTGGTGGGACAGAGCGTGGAGGTCAGCGGCAAGGTGATCTATCAGCCGTCACCTGTAGGGGCAACGGTCACTGTATACAGCGGTTCTTCTAAAATTGCCACTGCAACCACAGATGTTAATGGAAATTACCATTTCGATGCCATACCAATGGATGACAATTATACCCTTGTGGTTACAAAGAATGGATACTGTAGCTATACCCTGACAGGCGTTAATCTTATGAATGCAAAGGTTATGGGGGACATAGATAGTAGAAGTTTAGCCGGAGATGTGATTGAAAATGCGGAGATTAACATAAACGATCTAACCCCATTGCTAAATCAATTTAACAAAACGGGTACGGATATCACCGTAGAGGGTGCAGATATTAATAAGAATGGAGCCGTTAATATAACGGACTTGACTATGGTATTAAATAACTTTAATAATAAATCGGTTATTGCAGAGGAAAAATAAGGAGATGGATGATGAGAAACATGAGACAAGTATTGGCGCTGTTACTGACAGCTGTCATGATAGTTACTGTTCCGACCGTTGCCTTTGGAACGCCGATTTCAGATGGCGTGCAGGCAAAAGGATCGGTAGACATTGTGCAGTCAGTGCATAATGAAGGAAAAGGAATTTATAAGTTAACAGCAACCGCTAGCACCCATGTGGCGAATGCCTTGACTTTTGCAGTATCAATGTCATACGACAACACCGTAGTTCAGCCTGTAAGAGGTGATGGACAGATATTGAATATTGAAGATGAAAGCCGTGAGGTGCAGGCATTTAAAAAAGATTGCGGTATAGACCCAAACGATGAATATGCTGCTTATTTTAATAGAATAGGTGTAAGATGGGTTGTAGATGATACAAATCATAGAACGGCGTTTACGCTTACAATGGCGACTACCAATTATGAAAACGGAACATCCATTGCCACGGGAATGGTAATGGGAGAATTCTATTTTAAAATTAAAGAGGGAAAAGGCCTAAATAAAGGGAGCTTTAGAATTGAGACTCCTGACTATGCCGATTCACAAATAAGTAGGCTGTTTGGAGATGTGAATGAGCAAGATGCCATTACCCTTGGTCTAAAGACCGGTGTTGGGCAGGAAATTGAAAAATTGTTGTACGGTTCAAAACAATATGAAGATAGTTTGAAAGCAAGCCTTACTTATGATAACAACGGTGAGGATGTGGTGAAAAGTCTTGAAATCAGTGGAGACACCAACCAAACCATACAAGTTCCTGCACTGGGTGCTACAAATACGTTAGACTTAGATGCAACAGCCAAGGGAATTTATGGGGATACTATGTTGGGAGTTGGTGTTGTTTGGGCTATGTCGGACACCATATCGGGTGTAACGATAGACCCTGAAACGGGTGTTATAACAGTGGATTATACGGCGCAGAGCGGCAACCTTGTTGTCACAGCCACGGCAATAGGAACAACCGTAAGCGATACGGTAAATATATCAATTCAAAGAGGTGGAACAGCCCTTGCGAAAGTAACCTTAAGCCAAGCCTCCATAGAGGTGGCAGGTGGCGAAGCTGGGGCTCAAACCATTACGGCTGCTGCTTTTGACCAATATGGGGCGCCTTGTAGCGGTGGAACTTGGAGCGTGGCAGGTAGTGACGCCGGCAATGTAACCATTGACCCAGCAAGTGGTGTCGTGACGGTTAAAAGTAAAGCCAAGGTAGGGACATACAGGGTAACGGTTACAAAGGGTGGGGCTTGTGCAGAGGCAACTTTTCAGGTGACGCACACAGCTTCCATAGCAAAGAGCCTAACCATCTTAAAAGGAAGTGCGGACTGTGCCAGTGATGCCATTTCAAAGCCTGTATCAGGTGCAGCAAAGGCAGTCACCTACACGGCGAAGGCCTTGGATCAATTTGATGAAGTGATGGAACGTGTGCAAGTTGTTTGGAGCGTAAAGGGAACATTGCCTTCTAATGTAACCCAAAAGGACGGAACCATCGGGGTGCCCGCTAACGCTGTAAACGGTCAATTTAGTTTAGTCGCTACAGTGAAAGACAGCGGGATCAGTGATACTTGCCAGATTACCATTACCAGCATCAATGGGGATTGGAGCAGTATAACGGCGACTACGGCAGCTGTTGCGTACGGTGCAAAGAACAGCGATCTGATTACGGGAACTGCAAGCACCCAGTTAAAATACAGTTTAGACGGCGTAGGCGAGAAATTCCTTACAGGTGCGTACGCTGTAGTCAGCGGAGAGGCCATCCAAGGTGCGGGCACGAAAAAAGTCAGGGTTAATTTTACAGCCGACAATTCAGAGAGTAACGGCGAATACAAAAATGTGGTTTTAACCAAGGAATTTAATGTAACCATCGCCAAGAAACCTATAGCAGTTAGGGTCACTGATACAGATAAGATTTATGGTTCTGCAAATCCGGCCTTTGGTTGTACCTATAGTAGCGATACCTTAGTTGGAACCGATACAGAGGAAGATTTGGCCATAGCTTTTAACTGTGAAGCGGATGCAACTACGGATGTGGGGAACACCACAATTACAGCCATATCAAATAGTACAAATTATGATGTGACGGTAAGGGCGGGCACATTGACCATAAAACCCAAAAAACTTACCGTAGGAAATGGAACCATTGCCATTACAAAGGTTTATGACGGAACCACAGGTGCAGGGCTACTTACCGGTGGGTTGGTTCATAATGGGGTAAATGGTGACCAGTTAACGGTGACCGCATCGGCACCTACTGCATATCCAAATGCACAGGTGGGGGCAGGATACAGTGCCACCTTTACCATCACCCTAGGTGGCTCAAAGGCTGCCAACTATACCTTAGGGGAAGAGGGTGCAGCGCCAATAACGACAGGAACGGGCACTTTGACAAGCGCTGCCATTACGCCAAAGGCGCTTACCATTACAGGAGCCACTGTAGAAGATAAGGCCTACGTGTATAACGGTTCAAAGGCTGCCACCATTGCAGGCGTAACCTTTTCCGGGTTAATGGCCGGTGAAACCTTGGCGTTAGGGACAGATTATAAGGTGACCAATGCCACATTTGCAAGTGAAAGTGTGGGGCAGAATATACAGGTTACGGCAACCATAGCCTTAACCACAACCGAAAAGGCAAAGCACTATAGCTTGGCAGACAGTGCACTTCAAACAACGGGAAATATTGTAAAATCAACTACCGAAATAACGGGTATTGAAGGGAAAGCCCAGGTTTTAAGCAGTGACTACGATAAAAAAAGTGAGACAACGTATACTTTTGATTTAAAAACCTTGCAGATAGGGGCTACAGATATTCTGAATATCCGCTATGGGGCAGTGTCTATTGCCGAAAATACAGGAGGGATGATTGCAACCAATCCCACGCCCACTATTGAAAACGGGATCTTAACCTTTACCGTTGTACCAAAAGCAAAGGACACAACAGCCAAAATCGCAGTGGTTATAAAAAGCGATAATTATGGAGATTCCAGAGCCACCATTACCGTAACCTCTATGGACAAGGCTCTTGTAAGCAATGGTATGGTGTTTAAGGATGGAGAGGCCACATATAACGGTAAGACACAGACTTATGAAAAAGCAACTGCAAGTGGAGAAGGCGTAAATACGGTCAAGCCACTTCTCTATACCTATACCACGGAAAACGGCCAATTAAAGGATAACAAGCCATGGGGCGTTGGAACCTATAGGGTAAAAGCCGTATATGAAGACGATAAAAACTATGGCGAAAAAACAGCGACTTTTACCATAAAGAAAGCGTCCCTTAGGATTACAGCCCATGACAATACCATTGTGTATGGAGAAATGCCAACGGCAAAGGGTGTTACTTACGGTGGATTTGTAAATGGGGAAACAGAAACCGTGCTTGAAGGCACACTGGGTTACCAGTATTCCTATAACCAATATGGGAATGTAGGAGATCACTACACAATCACTCCAACAGGGTATAGGGCAAAGAACTATGAAATAAGCTATGTCCCGGGGAATTTGACGGTTCGGATAAAACCTCTTCAGGTAGCAGCAGGAACATACCAAGTCGCCAAAGCCTATGACGGGACAACTACAGCAGGAACCCCAAGTGGTGCCTTGTCATTGACGGGACTTGAAAACAACGATGTCGTAACAGTGACTGTGGGGGATGTGGGGGCATACAAAGACAAGAAGGCCTCAAAAAATCAATCCGTTCCTCTTTCGAACCTGACACTTTCAGGAGAGAAGAGGGGCAACTATCAGCTAGAGAACACAACGTTTGATTTAGGCACAGCAGTCATCACGCCAAAGGTAATCAGCAATGTAACCAAAGGTGACTATACCATCACAAAGGAATATGACGGTACCACTACAGCGGGAACGCCAAGTGGCAACCTAACTATGACAGAAGTCATTGCAGGTGATCAATTAGGCATAGCAACGACTGTTGGAACTTACGACAATAAAGATGTTGGAACTGCGCACAGTGTTGTGGTAACTTTGGGCAATTTGACCGGTGATGATTGTGAAAACTACAGTAAAAACAGTACACTCACAACCGTTACCATTACAAATGCGGCCATCACAGTGGCAGAGTACACGTATACAGTAAGTGAAAGTCAGGAGATCAAAGAGGGTTCAACTTTATCTGCCATTACAGTAGCACCCACCCGGGGTACAGGGAAAAATGGGGAATCCATCTCAATGGTAACCCGGTGGTACACGGACAGTGGCAGAACAATCGAAGCCACAGATCATGTGTTTGACAGTCTCAAAGGGGGAGAAGAAATCACTCTTTATTGGAGTGGAAAGACTTCTGATACCAACTATCAACAGACTGCCAAAACCGGTGAGGCCCTGTTTAAAATTGTAGAAGGGAACACACAGACCTTTGCAGAGGGATTCACTGAAGATGTGAGCAAAACATACGGTGATACAGCCTATACAAAAGGCGCAACCTTGACGGTGGGCACAGGTACCATTACCTACGCCAGCTCAAATAAGGATGTAGCCACGGTAGAGGCAACTACGGGAGAAGTGACCCTTCATAAAGCGGGCAAAGCCAAGATTACCGCAACAGCGGCGGCGGTGCCCGGGGCGTTTGTGGCAACTGAGATCAGCTACAAACTAAACGTTGAACAAAGAGAAGTGGGATTGACATGGTCAGGAGACAGCAATCTTACGTACGATAACAAGGCAAAGGCTGTGATAGCCACAGTCAATAACATAGTAGGAGGAGATACGGTTAATGTAACGGTTCAGGGCGGTAATGCCGTAAATGCAGGTGTTTACACGGCGAAAGGGACGGCATTGAGCAATCCCAACTACAAGTTACCTGACAGTCCGGAAAAGTCCTATACCATTGCCAAGGCAGACCGTGAGTTTCAGATAGATCACACGGAGAAAATTCTTGTAGGGGATGAACTTTACTTTACAATCAAAGGGACTACAGAAACAGACCTTGACAAGAGTTTCCAACCTGCATTTAAAAGCAGTACAACTACGGTTGCGGCTGTAAACAACAGTGGTAGGGTCAAGGCGCTTGGAGACGGTGAAGCAATCATTACCGTAACCGTTGAGGAAACGGACAATTACAAGGGAAGTGCTTCAAAGACTTGCGTTGTAAAGGTTTGTACAGCACCAATCATTGGAATTGACAGTGTTGTTTCTAGCACGCCTACAGATAAATTAGTAGGTGAAGTGGATGGAAGAACTGTTCGCGTAACGGGCTTTGTGAGCGAGGGAAGCGGGATTACCGTGACGCCTATCTTGGCAAGTGGTGTTAGCGGCAAAGGAAATGCAACGACTACAGTGATTGCTGCCGGTGATATGGCTAAGGGTGGTACGTTTACAGCGGTGTTTGGTGACAAGGAAGTGTCATATAAGGTAGACACAGCATCTGTTGAAAAACTTGCCCATATTACCATTGACAGCACTACAAAATCTGCGGTGGTAGCCAGTGATGCAGCCATAGAAGGCGGCGATAAAAAGGCTCTTGAAGAGGCCCTTAAAGCTATGGAGACCAAGGCGGAAAATTTTGAGTCCGCCATTGTAAAACAGGTTGTGGAGGCTGCACAGGCTTTGGGTGGCGACGTGAAGGCCTGGGTGAAACTGGATATAGAAGCAACGGCCTATACAACCACATCTATGTCACTGAGCATTACGCCAAAATTGGTTTTGGAATGGAAGGAAGATGGGAAGGATCAAACAAAGGAAACAAAGCTGACCAACCTTTCCAATGCCATTACCGTATCCGTGAAATTGCCTTCAGGATTTAGCCAAGAGAACTTGTTTGCCAAGCATGACTTAGGTGGGGGCGTGTTTGAATATCTTCAGGCCATGGTCAGTGGTGGAATCGCTACATGGAAGCAAGGCAGTTTCTCTGATGTAACCCTTGTATCCGATGGTCGCAAGGCAGACATCACTTACGAGTTTGAAGATGGTTCAAAGCAGGCAGTTTCTTATACCGTGGCTGATTTAGGAAAGAAGTTGCCAACAGACGTGAAGAGTGGGAACACCTTTGATGGTTGGACAATCAATAAAAAGGACTATACGCAAGTAACCGAAAACTTTTTGACCAAACTTTCAGGTTCTCCCCATACGGCAAAAGCAAGCTTCCTTGCTGACAGCAGCGGTGGCGTCAGCACAGGCGGTGGAGGTGGCGGTGGTAGCATCGCACCATCGGAAACACTATATCATATAGAACTTGCTAAAACGGAAAACGGAACCGTGATAATTGGCAATGGTAAAGCGGTTGAAGGAGCCAAAACCACCATCCAAGCTATGCCGAAAAAAGGGTATATGGTGGATAAAATTACAGTGACCGGCAAGGATGGGAAAGAGATCCATGTAACGAAAAATGTAGATGGCACCTTCTCATTTATCCAACCAAAGGGTGATGTAGTGGTCAATGTGAAGTTCATTGAAAGAAAGCCCGGAGGCAAGGTTGTAGACGACAAGATCCTGGCGGAAATTGTGGCCTTGTTTGACGACGTTTCCCAAGAGGATTGGTTTTTAGAACCTGTGGCTTATGTTGTGTCTAAAGGTGTTATGAAAGGTATCAGCACCAATGAGTTTGGACCAACTGGATCTATGACAAGAGGCATGGTGACAACCGTCCTCTATAGAATGGAAAATGCACCGACGGCACCTGAAACGGGACCATTCACAGACGTAAATTATGACAAATATTATGGAGACGCCATCAAATGGTGCGTACAGCAAGAGATTGTGAAAGGTTTTGAGGGCGGCAAATTCGGGCCTGAACTGAATGTAACACGAATGGAATTTGCGCAGATGATGTGTGGTTATGCAAAGGCTTTGGGCTATGATACCACCGTTGTGTCAGGTTACGAAAAAATCAAGGCCTTCAAAGATTATGACCAAATAGCAGATTGGTCTAAGAACGCCATGGCATTTATGGTAGAAAATGGTTTATTGGAAGGAAATAAGAAAGGTGAAATCAATGCAGCCGGGGTGATAACCAGATCGGAAGCTGCAACTATTTTAACAAGATTTTTAACAGACTATAAAAAATAGGAAGGAGTGGCATAAAATGGTGGGCAAGGT
>JAVVUJ010000038.1:0-16574 GCA_036653195.1 Anaerovorax sp.
AAATTTTCAAAAGGCCTGTTTTCGTGAAAATTTTGGTTTTTATTTTATTTTGTAGAAATAACCGGAAAAATTCATGTGACTTTAAAAAAATAAGAAAAATACGCATAAAAAGATTGTGAAAAAAAACGACAAGTGTTATACTTAAGAAAGTTCTCAAAAATAAGAAAGCATGGGAGGAGAAATGAAAGAGTACAACAAAATTTCAAAGGCGGTCATCAAGAGATTACCAAGATACCGACGGTACTTACACGAACTAAGAAAAAAAGGAATTGATCGAATTTCTTCAAATGAGTTGAGTGCATTGATCGGTTACACAGCCTCACAAATTAGGCAGGATTTTAATAATTTTGGAGGATTTGGTCAGCAAGGCTATGGGTATAATGTGCAGACGCTTTATGATAACATTGGTGTTATTCTAGGGTTAAACCACGAGTATAATATGATTATCGTGGGATCCGGCAATTTAGGACAGGCGCTTGCTAATTATACGCATTATTATCGATCGGGATTTAAGGTTTGCGGTATGTTTGATGTGAATCCGAAACTGGTAGGGATGAGCATAAATGACATTAAGATTATGGACTACGATGATATGCAGGACTATGTGAAGAAAAATGGCATTGATATTGGCATTATTTCTACGGGAAAAGAAAGTGCACAAAATGTAGCAGATAAAATGGTAGAGGCCGGAATTAAGGGAATTTGGAACTTTGCACCCATGGATCTTAACGTAGCCGATAAAATTGCTCTTGAAAATGTACATCTGAGTGATAGTCTACACTCATTAGCATATGAAATTAATAAAAATAAGCATTTAGACTAATAAAAAACGTATGGCGTAAAGAAAATAACCGCTTCGTAAGAAGCGGTTATTTATTCTCATATAAGAGTCGTGGTTTCTTGATTATGCTTCAGTCGCAGCATCAACAGGGCAAGCACTAGCACAAGCGCCACAATCGATACACTTATCTGCGTCGATTACATAGATGCCGTCGCCTTCTGCGATCGCTTCTGTTGGGCACTCAGGGGCACAAGCGCCACAGCTGATGCAAGAATCTTTAATTACAAATGCCATAATGAATTCCTCCTTTTATAGTGATATAAGCAAATTTTATTATATCATCATAGATGCGGGATAACAAGTTTTTTTTAAGGACAAGGGTCATTATTACTTTATTCGTTGGGTGATCATGGAGAAGAAGATGAAAATATATGGTTTAGTTGGAAAAAGTGGTACAGGGAAAAGCTATCAAGCCATGAACCTATGCAGAGATAAACACATAGAGAGTATTATCGACGATGGGCTATTTATTTGCAGAAATAGAATCATGGCGGGCATTTCCGCAAAGCGGCAAAGCACAGTAGTGGCAGCCATTAAAACCGCATTGTTTATAGATGACACCCAGTGTCAAAGTGTCACAGAAAAAATTGATGAGGTGAATCCCCAGTCTATTTTGGTTTTAGGGACTTCTGAAAAAATGATTTATAGAATTGTTGAAAGACTGAGTTTGCCACCATTAGAAGAGATGATATCTATAGAGAGCATTACCACAGAAAAAGAACGGGAAGCTGCGGCAAAACAGAGAAAAGAATTGGGGAAACATATTATACCTGTTCCTACTTTTCAAATAAAGAGAGAGTTTTCCGGATATTTTGTAGACCCTTTGCGCATTTTTAAGGGATGGAGAAGTGGAAAACCTTCTTTTACCGAAAAATCCGTAGTACGTCCAACTTTTAGTTATTTAGGCGGTTACACCATCTCCGACAAAGTAATTTCGGATATTACCGTTTATATTGGATACAGGACGGAAGGCGTCAATGATGTTTTAAAAGTGTCTGTGGAAAATAAGGAACCCGGGGTACAGATTACCGTGGCTATTATTGTTGATTTTGGTATGAAAATTGTGGATGTAGCCAAAGATTTTCAAAAGAAAGTCATTGCCAAAGTGGAAATGATGACGGCATTTAGTGTCACGTGGGTGGATATAGAAGTGAAAGGCGTGAAATAGATGGGAGCAGTAAAAGAGGAAATACGCATACAAGTGAATCATCTGGATCTGATGCAGATCTTTGAGTGTGGACAATGTTTTCGATGGGAGCGAGAAGAAGATGGCAGCTATACAGGCATTGCTTATGGTAAAGTTGTCAATATGAGACAGGAATCAGGTGGGCAAGATTGCGAGCAAACCTTATGCATTCAAAACACGACAAAGGAAGATGTGGCGTATATTTGGAAGGGATATTTAGACTTATCTCGAGATTATGAAAAGGTAAAGGGTGAATTGAAAGAAAAAGATGAAATTCTTTCAAAAGCCATTTCTTATGGAGAAGGCATTCGAATTTTACAGCAAGAACCCTGGGAGACGGTGGTGTCCTTTCTTATTTCACAAAACAATCATATTCCAAGAATTAAAAAATGCATCGACAACTTATGCAAAAATTTTGGCCGGTTTGTAGAACAGTATCATGGAAAAGATTATTATGCCATGCCGGAACCGGCGGTTTTGGCTGGGCTGACAGAGGAAGATTTGGAACCTGTAAAATTGGGGTATCGCAGTAAATATTTAATTGAAACGGCAAAGCGCATTTTACAAGATGAAGGCAGGGCTTTGAAAAATTCTTGCCATTGTGATTCTGAAGAAGCCTATGCATATTTAATGAGTCTTTGCGGTGTGGGACCTAAAGTGGCCAATTGCATTCTCCTTTTCTCCATGGGGAAGATGGAACGGTTTCCCATAGATGTTTGGGTAAAGCGTGTGATGAATATGTTGTATGGAATCCCCACAAAGGATGGTGTGGCTATGAAAGGATATGCCCAAGAGCATTTTGGAGAGTATGGTGGCATCGCCCAGCAATATTTATTTTATTATATAAGGAAGTTGGAAGAAGAAAAGAAAGGACTGTTGTAAATGTTAGGACCAATTGTAAATGCATTGACCATCATCGTATGTACTTTGATCGGTCGATTTTTGGTAAAAGATTTGCCGGAACGCATTGAAAACATTATAAAAAAAGCCTTAGGGTTATCGGTGATTTATATTGGAATCGCAGGTGCTTTGGAGAATCAAAGAGTGATGTTGCTTATCGTCAGCATGGTAGTAGGAAGCATTCTGGGAGAATTAATAGACATTGATAAAGCCATGAACAAACTGGGATTTTGGGCAGAAAACAAGATGGGATTTAAAGGCGGAACCTTTGCAAAAGGATTTGTTACATCTACACTCTTATTTTGCACAGGATCTATGGCCATTGTAGGCGCTATGCAGAGCGGGTTGCAGGGCAACCATGACATGCTGTTTGCAAAATCTATTTTGGATGGAGTGATTTCTATTGTATTTGCCTCTACAATGGGTCTTGGTGTGGCTTTTTCGGCAATTCCTATATTGATTTACGAAGGTGGCATTGCATTGGGGGCAGGTTGGGTAAAAGCTTTATTAACAGGGGAAATTATTCGAGAAATGTCTGCGGTGGGTAGTTTGCTCATTGCGGCCATCGGATTCAACTTCTTAGAAGTAAAAGAGATTAAGGTGGCCAATATGATTCCCGCTATTTTTTTGCCGTGGCTGTTTATTGCAGTAGAGACGGCTCTTGGATTCTAAAAGTGAGGTAGAAAGTGAAAAACATAGGAAAATCAGCATTTATTATTGGATTGGCATCTTTGTTGGCATGGGCATTAAACGGATTTGGGTTTCGACCTGAGAGCTTGTTAATGATCTATGTAGTCGCCATTGTCATCGTTATTGTAGAAACCAGCAGCTTTCGGCTGGGCATTATCTCCGCATTTATTTGCGTTTTTGCTTTTAATTTTCTGTTTACAGAGCCGCGATTCACCTTTTCCATTAACGATCCCAACTATTACATTTCCATGCTCATCTTTTTAATTGTAGCAGGAATTGTAGGGACGTTAATGACACGATTAAAGAAACAAATCGTCATTGCTACAGAAAATGAAGAAAGTACGAAGAAACTTTATAAAATTGTGACAGGGTATCTAAATTTGACGGGAGATCATCAAATTACCATTCAAGGAGAGAAAAGCATACAGGAACTTACGGGGAAAACCTGCTATATCTACTTGAAAAAAGAGGGAAAACCTTTTGAGAGCACCGGTTTAAATTGGTGTTTCGATCACTCCATGCCTTGTGGGTTTGGAGAAATAAAATTTGGAGAAATGCCTGTAAAATATTTGCCCATTAGGAGCGGACATAAAACCTTGGGCGCCTTAGAAATGGAAATGGAAGGCACGGAACTTACCAAAGGAGAAATGGTATACGTGAATACAATTTTAACGCAGACCACCATTGCATTGGAAAGAGATCAACTGAGCAGAGAAGAAGAAAAAAACAAGTTTCGCATAGAGGCAGAACAACTGAAAAGCGATTTGCTTCGCAGCATTTCTCAGGATTTACGAACACCGCTGACTTCTATTGAAGAGAAATCAAATTTGCTGTTGGAGTGTTTTCAAAGATCAGATGAAGAAACCGTTCGTTCTCTGCTTTCAGACATTAGCAGGGATGCAGTATGGCTGAACAATTTGGTGGAAAACCTGTTAAACATGACCAAGACAGAAGAACTATAAGATTTTTTGTCAACAATCCTAAGAAACTTTGCCAATAATTTGGAGAAGGGTAGGATTTGCAAAAGGAAGGATTCAGGCCCCCCTTGGGAACCCCTTTTATGGAACCCGGGATTTGCAGAAGAAAAAAATTAAAAAAATACTTGACAAGGGGGTTAAATTGTATTAAATTAGAGTTAGCACTCACCGATATGGAGTGCTAACAATGTGAAAAACAAATAAATATAATCAAATAGGAGGGAGATTAAAAATGAAAATTCAACCATTAGGAGACAGAGTCGTAATCAAGAGATTGGAAGCTGAAGAAAAGACAAAGAGTGGAATCGTACTTCCAGGTCAGGCAAAAGAACAGCCACAGATGGCAACGGTACTTGCAGTAGGTCCGGGGACAGAAGAAGTAAAAATGGAAGTGGCCGTAGGGGATGTGGTGATTTTCTCACAATATGCAGGCACATCAGTAAAACATGAAAATGAAGAGCTTTTAATTGTGTCACAGAAAGACATTTTAGCGATGGTAAAATAAAGAAACTTCGAAAACATAAAAAAAGGAGAGAGATAAAATGGCAAAAGAAATTAATTTTGGAGAAGACGTAAGAAGAAGATTGCAATCCGGCGTTGATCAATTGGCGGATACCGTAAAGGTAACCCTTGGACCAAAGGGAAGAAATGTACTTTTAGAAAAGAAATTTGGATCACCTATGATTACAAATGATGGCGTGACCATTGCTAGAGAAATAGAACTGGACGATGCTTTTGAAAATATGGGCGCTCAATTAGTAAAAGAAGTTGCGACAAAGACCAATGATGTGGCAGGAGACGGAACGACAACAGCCACATTGCTTGCACAAATTATTATAAAAGAAGGATTTAAAAATGTTGCAGCCGGTGCAAATCCAATGATTATCCAAAAAGGAATCAAGGGTGCTGTTGATGTAGCGGTTCAAGAAATTAAGAGTCATGCGAAAATTGTAGACAGCAAAGCCAGTATTGCCCAAGTTGCTTCCGTATCAGCGGGGGACGAAGAAATCGGCGGCTTGATTGCAGAAGCTATGGAAAAAGTGGGAAAAGATGGTGTGATCACTGTTGAAGAATCAAAATCAATGGGTACCACTCTTGAAGTTGTAGAGGGTATGCAATTTGACAGAGGATATTTATCCGCTTACATGGTTACCGATACGGAAAAAATGGAATCCATCAGCGCAAATCCATATATTTTAATCACAGATAAGAAGATTTCCAGCATACAGGATTTACTGCCGGTTTTGGAAAAAGTCGTACAACAGGGCAGAAAACTGGTGATCATTGCAGAAGATGTAGATGGAGAAGCATTGGCCACTTTGGTAGTCAATAAGATTCGAGGAACTTTTGATTGTGTTGCGGTAAAGGCGCCTGGATTTGGCGAGAGAAGAAAAGACATGTTGGAAGATATTGCGATTTTAACAGGCGCAACGGTTATTTCGGAAGAATTGGGATATGATATTAAAGAAACCACACTGGATATGTTAGGTACAGCCAACACCGTAAAAGTGAACAAAGAAAATACTGTCATTGTAGATGGTGCCGGCGAACAAGTTGACATTGCAGCCAGAGTTGCACAGATTAAAGCACAAATAGAAGAAACAACTTCTGATTTCGACAGAGAAAAATCACAGGAAAGACTTGCAAAACTTGCCGGTGGTGTAGCGGTTATTCAGGTTGGTGCGGCTACGGAAACAGAATTAAAAGAAAGAAAACTTAGAATTGAAGATGCACTAAATGCAACAAGAGCTGCTGTAGAAGAAGGCATTGTTGCCGGAGGCGGTGTTGCTTTGGTAAATGTAATCCCTGCAGTAAAGAAATACTTAGATGCACTTTGCGGAGATGAAAAGACAGGCGCAGCCATTATTATGAGAGCCCTTGAAGAACCTGTCCGACAGATTGCAGAGAACGCAGGACACGAAGGATCTGTTGTAGTTGCCGAAGTAAAGAAGAGCGGAATCGGTGTTGGATTTAATGCTTCAACAGAGATTTATGAAGATATGATTAAAGCGGGAATCGTTGACCCTGCAAAGGTAACACGTTCTGCACTTCAAAATGCAGCTTCTGCTTCAGCGATGCTTTTGACAACAGAAGCGGGAATTGTTGACGTAAAAGAAGATGAACCTGCAATGCCGTCAATGGGCGGAGGCATGGGTGGAATGGGCGGAATGATGTAATTTTGCTTATCATGCCATGGTATAGAAGTCAATAAATAAAGTGGGAAAACGGGTACAATCCATAGGATTCACATGGATTGTTGCCCGTTTTTTTATTGCCTGTTACTGTGTAAAAAAACCGAAAATTTCGTAATAATGTAGCTTTTTCAAATTGAACGCAGTATAATGAAGGCGTTTATAAGCTAGATGGTGTTGCTGTAAGGTGTTTTAGTGAGGAGGGGCAATGAAGATGAGCACGTATGAAAGTGAAGAAAAAACTTTAAAAGAGAAGGTGGCTGCATTAGAAAAAGAATTGAACGAAACAAAAGAAGCACTTGCAATCAATCTAAGACGTTATGAATTAGCCATGGAATTTTCTGAAGTGGTGATTTTTGATTATAATATTAAAACGAAAAAAATACAATTTCAACCTGCGGACTTTGAAGTTTTCGGAATGCCGGGTGCTTTTTTAAATGGGGCGGAAGAGGTGATTAATTCCGGTAAAATCGAAGAACGGAGTAAGGAAAACTTGAGGTCATTATATGGAAAAATAGATAGTGGTGTACCTTCTGCTTCAACAGTGATTTACATCAAAGATTTAAACGGCATGGAACGGACTGTTGAATTGAAAATGATTAACGTTTTTGATCAAAATGGAAATCCAATTTATGCAGTAGGTATCAGGAAAGATATTACAGATATGGTTCAGTATCGAAGAGAAAAAGAATACGGCGAACTGTTGCTCACAGAACTGCGTTTTATTTATGAAGCAGATGTCACACAAGACCATGTGATTCGATATGATCATCAATGGGCAAACGAAATGGGGATGGGTTCCGTTACAACCCTTCAAGGTATTTTGCAGTTCATGTGTGATCACCACGTGGCAGAACAAGATAAGGTTTTGTTTCTAGAGAAACAATCTAGGGAATACCTGATGGCTGCTTTTAAAAGGGGAGAGTGTATCGTCTCATTTGAATATCGGAAATGGATTGAAAATAAGGGATACCGGTGGTTTGAAGTCCGTATTAACTTGGTAGAGGATGAATTGACCCATCATGTGAATATGCGTGTGTATGTTTTGGATATTAACAGTAAAAAGAAGAGAGAAAAGCAAAATGAAGCACAACGCAAGTGGTATGAACTGATGATTTCCAGAACCGCAGTAACATACGAGATTAATTTAACAGCGAACATGATGAGTTGGGGTCATGAGGGACTGAAAGAACAGTTTGATGTTTTTCCGGAAGAAGAAAATTATACTGAAAACATATTACCACTCATGTTAAAGATCATCCATCCCAACGATCAAAAAGAAATGTTTTCATTCTTGTCTCGTGACAATCTTTTAAATAACTATGGAAAAGGTATCGCAAATTTAGAACAAGAATATCGTCGAAGTGATAACCGGGGAGAGTATCATTGGTTTCGATGTGCGGTACAGATCTTTGAAGATTGCAATACGGGAGATGTTTTATGTTATGCCTATGTTGAGAATATCAATGATGAAAAGAAAAAAGTATTAGATTTAAGTTACAAGGCACAGCACGATTTGATGACGGGATTTTATCATAAAAATGCAGCAAAAGAGGCGGTGAATCAGCTTCTTTCTTCAGAAGACGGAAAAGAAGGCATCCATATTTTTTTTATCATTGACTTGGATCATTTTAAGAGGGCAAACGATCAATTTGGGCATGCTTTTGGAGATGAAGTTATTACAAAAGTCGCCAGTAAAATCAACAATCTGTTCAGGAAAGATGATATACTGGGTCGTATCGGTGGAGATGAATTTATGGTGCTTATGAAAGGTGTAAAAAACGAAAAAATTGCCTTTTTAAAGGCACGTGAGATTTGTGAGGGGATTTCTCAAGTTTACACAAAGGGTAATGCAGCATATAAAGTGACTGCCAGCATTGGCATTGCCATTTATGAAAAACATGGGAAAACCTATGACGAATTGTATCGCCACTCTGATCAAGCCTTATATGAGGCAAAGGAACATGGGCGAAATGGCTTTGTCATGTACCGAGGAGATGCACAAAGGGGGGAATGTGATTGATGTTGTTAGAGAAGAAATTGGCTCAATTGGAAAAAAAGCTGAAAGAAACAGAAGAAGCGTTAAATATCAGTCAAAGGCGTTCTCAGATTGCTGTGGAATTTTCTGATGTGACCATATTTGATTATAACATTCAAACGAAAAGGATTCTTGCACAGCCTGCAGATTTTGAAATTTATGGAATGCCCGCTGTTTTGGAAAATGGCGTGGAGGACGTGATTGATTCCGGCATTATTGCAGACCGAAGCAAAGAAGCAATTCGTGAATTATATCATAAAATTGACGCTGGCGCACCTAACGCTTCTGCAATTGTTTATGCCAATGACTTAAATGGCATGGAACGAACCCTTGAATTGCAAATGGTCAGCATCTTTGATTCCAATGGAGAATACACCTATGCCGTAGGTGTGCGGAAAGATATTACGGACTTTATTTCCTCTCGCAAGGAAGTAGCATACGGAAAATTGTTGAATTCGGAATTTTCCTTTATCTACGAGGCCAATGTAACACAGAACAGGATACTCCGATATGACAGCCAATGGGCAAAGAAATTGGGTCTTCTAGAAAATATGAAGTTGACCCATGTGCTACAATTTGTGTGCGATCATTATATTATTACGGAAGATACGGATTTGTTTGTAGAAAAACAATCCATAGATTTTCTTTTTCAGGCTTTTCAAGAAGGGGAGCGTATTATTACCTTTGAATATCGAAAACGAAGGGACGAAAAGGGAGAAAATGGAGAACAGTGGTTTCAGGGAAAACTCAATCTTGTTCAAGATGAGATTACCAAAGATTTGAATATGCGCGTGTATATTTTGGATATCAGCGATAGAAAACAGGCGGAAATGGTAGCCGTATCACAACAGAAATGGTATGAATTAGCCCTTTCAAAATCGGCCATTACCTATGAAATCAACCTGACAAAGGATGAGATGAAATGGGGGCATGCCGACTTAAATGAAAAGTTGGATAGTTATTCCAAGGAAGACTACAGTGAACGTGTGTTACCTGTTCTTTTAGAATATGTTCATCCTGCAGATGTAAAAACAGTAGAAGGGTTTTTAGCACGAAAAAAACTTTTAGAAGCTTATGCCAGCGGCCAAAGTAAATTTACGTGTGAATATAGAAAAAGCAATGAAACGGGGAGATATAATTGGTATCGTTGTTCTTTACAGATCTTTGAAGAGGCAGGCACAAAGGATATTTTGGGCTATGCGTATGTAGAAGATATTAATAAGGAAAAGGAACGAGAATTATTGTTAAGCTATAAAGCACAGCATGATCTGATGACCGGGTTTTACAACAAAGGGGTAACTGAAGAAAAAATCAGTGAAATTCTTTTTTCAGAAGAGGGAAAAGGACAAAATCATGTGTTTTTTATGATTGACTTGGATTATTTCAAGCAGGTCAACGACAAATTTGGGCATGCTTTTGGCGATGTGGTGTTGTCTAAAACGGCGCAGAAGATTAAAAAACTTTTTAGAGGGGAAGATATCCTGGGGCGTATTGGCGGCGATGAGTTTGTTGTTTTTATGAAAAATGCGCAGGATGATAAAATCGCTGTGATGAAGGCGCAGGAATTATGTGATCGAATTGCGGAGGTTTACGTACAAAATGGCATGGATTATAAAGTGACGGCCAGTGTTGGAATTGTTCTTTGTGAGAAGGGGATGCGCAGTTACCGTGAACTGTATATACATGCGGATATGGCTTTATATGCAGCAAAGGAACAGGGTCGCAATGGCTTTTTTATGTACCAAGATGGGATGAAGATGAAAGGCAGTGCGGTAAAGAGCATTGATCCAAGGCAGATTCTTGAAATTCAAACATTTGAAAGCAATATCAGTCAATACGTGTTTCGAATTTTATATGAATCTCAAGATAAAAAGTCGGCCATTCATTCTGTATTAGAACTCATGGGGAAGCATTACCATGTGAGTCGAACTTATGTTTTTGAAAATTCAGAGGATGGCGCTTTTGCATACAATACCTTTGAATGGTGCAATGGAGGCATTGCATCCCTGTGTCAAGAAACAGGGTTTCTTGATTATGAGCAGTTAGGCAATTATGCAGACTACTTTGGCAGGGAAGGGGTATTTTATGTGGCAGATGCGGAAATGGTGCCCTCACCCTTGAGGGAAGTTTTAGAAATGCGAAAGGTGCGGAGCATGATTCAATTTTCCATTATAAAAAACGGACGGTTTGCCGGGTTTATCGGACTTGATGAGTGTACCTGTCTTCGTGTACCGGAAAGCAAAGAACTAAATGATTATAGGAATTTTGCCAATATTTTAGGTGTTTTCATAACAGAAATGCGTGCCATTGAAAAGATGGAAGTTGCTAAAAACATGGTGCTGTCTGTTATAAACGGATTGGATTCCTATGCCTATGTATGTGAACCCGATACGTATAAAATTCTATTTGCCAATGTTAGAACCATGAAGTTGGCACCCAAAGCAAAGATTGGGGATTGCTGCTACAAGGCATTTTGGAACTTTGACGCACCTTGCGAGCAATGTTCTATGCGCTACCTTCAAGACAGCGGACAAGATAAGTGCAGCAGAGTGACTTATAAGGAGAATCTGGACTGTTGGCTTAAGATTTCCACATCTTGGGTTCATTGGTTGGGGGGGACGAAGGCTTGCCTTATAGATGCCGTAGACATTACAGAGTTTAAGAAAAAGAAAGAATAGAATCAATTAAAAAAAAGAAAAAATGCGGTTGTATTAGCCGTATTTTTGTTATACAATAACATATTAAGAATTTAATGAGTAAGGGTAGATTCAGTCAGCCCCTTAGTCCATATGGCGGAAAGCGTGAAAGAACATTTCACACTTCCGCCCGCGCGCCATTTTGTAGATGGGAATGGAGGAAAAATGAGCATAGGCAAGAAAATCATCATAGGAATTTCAATAGTATTGATTCTTGCAGTCCTTTTCTTTTTAGGCAGTTTTATTGTTGGGCAAATCGCCTATGAGTCTGATATGAAAACAAGTGTGACCAATGAACAAACAAAGCAGATAAAAGGGAATAAGGAGGAGGAAAAAGGGGAAAAAGAACTGGGTTTGGCAGTGAAAGAGGCAGAGCAAAAAGGATTGCTTTTATTGGTAAATAAGGAAAACCCGCTGGAGCCCAATTACCGACCCGAAGATTTAGCACCCATCAAATATTATGCGGAAGACAGAACGCCGGGGGCTAGGTTTATGAGACAAGAGGCGGCAGAGCACTTCCATGGGATGGTGGAAGCTGCTGAAAAAAACGGGATTTCCGTAGTGATGACCACCGCTTATCGAGATTATGATTTCCAAAAAACCTTATATGACAATTATGTTTCCAATGAAGGACAGGCAGAAGCGGATAAATTCAGCGCAAAGCCGGGACAGAGCGAGCACCAAACAGGACTTGCAGTAGACGTGACCAGCGCTAGCGTAGGTTATGCACTGACTTACGAATTTGGACAAAGCCAAGAAGGAAAGTGGTTGGCAGAACATGCACATGAGTTTGGATTTATCTTAAGATTTCCTGAAGATAAAAGGGAAATTACCGGGTATAATTATGAGCCATGGCACTTCCGATATGTGGGGCAAGATATTGCCCGGGAAATATATAAAGAAAAAATTACATTAGAAGAGTTTATAGATAGAATGGAGGATTAGTAATGGCCAAATTTTTTAAGGAACCGTCAAGGACATTTAACGAATATTTGTTGGTGCCCGGTTATTCATCAAAGGAATGCAAGACTGATAATGTAAGTTTGAGCACACCGGTTGTAAAATTCAAAAAAGGAGAAGTCCCTCCTTTAACCATGAACATTCCGTTGGTATCGGCAATTATGCAGTCTGTTTCAGATGATAAAATGGCGGTTGCCCTTGCAAAAGAAGGCGGAATTTCTTTTATTTTTGGATCACAAACCATAGAGAATCAATGTGAGATGGTTCAGCGTGTGAAAAGTTATAAAGCCGGATTTGTTAAGAGTGATTCCAATATCAGGCCGGATCAGACCTTGGCAGATGTGGTTGCGCTGAAAGAAAACAGCGGACATTCCACCATTGCGGTGACAGATGACGGAACTGCCGAAGGGCGTGTGTTAGGCATCGTTACCAGCCGGGATTACAGAGTGAGCAGGATGGCTTTGGACACCAAAGTATCTGAATTTATGACACCTTTCCAATCTTTGGTCTATGCAAATGAAGGGGTATCCCTGTCGGAAGCCAACGACATGCTGTGGGATCATAAACTAAATGCCTTGCCTATCGTAGATAAAAATCAAAGGTTGACGCATTTTGTCTTTCGAAAAGACTATGATTCTCACAAAGCCAACCCTAACGAGCTTTTGGATGCAGGGAAGAGCTATGTAGTGGGTGCAGGCGTGAATACCAGGGATTACGCAGAGCGAATCCCCGCACTGGTAGAAGCGGGCGCAGATGTTTTATGCATTGATTCTTCAGAAGGATTTTCGGAATGGCAGTCGGACACCATTGACTTTGTTCGCGAAAAATATGGAGACAGGGTAAAAATAGGCGCCGGAAATGTAGTCGATAAAGAAGGGTTTCTTTACTTGGCTCAGGCAGGTGCGGATTTTGTAAAAGTAGGCATTGGCGGTGGTTCTATTTGTATTACCAGAGAACAAAAAGGAATTGGGAGAGGACAAGCTTCGGCCTTAATTGAAGTAAATGAAGCCAGAAATGAATATTATAAGGAAACGGGTATCTATATCCCCATTTGCTCAGACGGAGGCATTGTCTATGATTATCACATTACGCTGGCTCTTGCTATGGGCGCAGACTTCCTAATGTTAGGTCGTTATTTTGCCAGATTTGATGAAAGCCCTACTAGCAAGTTAAACGTTAATGGAAATTACGTAAAAGAATATTGGGGTGAAGGTTCTAATAGAGCCAGAAATTGGCAACGTTACGATATGGGCGGAGACGGAAAACTTTCTTTTGAAGAAGGCGTGGATTCGTACGTGCCTTATGCGGGCAGCTTGAAAGACAATGTCACGCTATCGTTGAACAAAGTAAAATCTACCATGTGCAACTGCGGTGTAATCACCATCCCTACGCTGCAATCACAAGCCAAGCTGACCTTGGTTTCGGCTACAAGCATTGTAGAAGGCGGAGCACATGATGTTATTTTAAAAGAGAAATAGACAAGTGTATGGCCGGGTTGCTATTTGGATTCATGATCCGGGTAGGAACCCAAAGGTGCACGAATAGAATGGAAGAGTCAAAAAATGGAGGTAACTTATTTAATGAACAGTGGGCTTCTAATAGAAGCCGGCGGGAAAAAAATGATCATCGACGCATTGAGCGGAAATACGGAGTATTTTGATAAAATGCCTAAAAAATTGGTAACGGAAATAACCAAAGGAAAAGGAATTTTTGAAAATTTAAACGCCATGCTTTTTACCCATGACCACGTAGATCATTTTAATGAAGAAACGGCCAACTTATGCCGGAAAAACAATGATTTGGAGTGGGTGTTCATTCCCGAAGAAGAGGAAACCTGCCCGTCTTTTGTGGAAAAAAATTTAGAGGATGTGCAAATATTTTGTTTAAAAATCCCTCATTCGGGAAAAGAATTTAGAAATGTAAAACATTACGCTTTTTTAATCAGACATGAGGGAGACTCTATTTATGTATCAGGAGATTCCGAACTTCAAGAACCGACGCAAATATCCATGTTGGGTGGTGTTCCTGTTACAAAGGCATTTTTTAATGGATTTCATTTGCAATTTGAAAAAGGCAGAAAAATTATTGAAGGAATTAAGGCAGAGACCACGTATATTTATCATATTCCTTTGAAAAAAGACGATAAACATGGGATCCGGAAAGCCGTCATTGCCAATCAAAAAAAATATAAAAATTTGCAGGCAAACTGTGTTTTATTATTAGAAAACATGGTAAAAGTATAGCATATTATTTTAAAAACATATAAATTAGTAAAAGGAAGGGTGGATTCATTCCGCCCGTTGGCTCATATGGAGGTAAAGATGAAAGAAGAATTATTATTGGTTTTAGACTTGGGGGCACACAACAACCAACAAGTGGCAAAGGTGGCAAGGCTTGCCAAAGTCTACTGTGAAGTGATGCCCGTAGATTTAGGGCTCAGTGGAAAAGGAACAAAAGAAGCTGAAAAGACACTGAATGAGATCGTTGAGAAAGCCAATCCAAAAGGTGTGATTTTTATAGGGGAAGAAGAAGCCCAAGGAAGGATGGCAGCAAACGGAGAAGCGCAATCCACGGGCATTATAGGTGTGCCGGTGCTTCACTTTGGAAACCAAAAATCAGAGGGAGAAATTAAAAAGTTCCTCTTTGAAGACTGTCAGTTTTCAGGAACTTGGACCATAGAAGCCTTTATTGAAGATATGGTACAGCAAATTCGGGATCAAGTAGGAGATAAAAAAGTACTTTGCGCCTTGTCAGGAGGTGTGGACAGTTCTGTATGTGCGGCACTGGTTCATAAGGCTGTTGGAAATCAGTTGACTTGTATGTTTGTAAATCATGGGCTTATGAGAAAAGATGAGCCGGAACAGGTTGCCGAAATCTTCGGAAAACAATTTAACATGAATTTAATTTCTATAGATGCCGTAGATCGTTTCCTGGACAAGTTGGAAGGCGTGGATGAACCGGAGAAAAAGAGAAAAATCATCGGAGAAGAATTTATTCGTGTATTTGAGGATGAATCTGCAAAGCTGGGTCAATTTGACTTCTTGGTGCAAGGAACCATTTATCCGGACATTATCGAAAGTCTTTCAAACAAAGGTGTCGTAAAATCTCATCATAACGTAGGCGGACTTCCGGAAGATGTAAGATTTGATTTGGTAGAACCCGTGAAGTGGTTATTTAAAGACGAAGTCAGAGCAGTAGGAGAAGCCCTTGGTATTCCTCACGACCAAGTTTGGAGACAACCTTTCCCCGGCCCGGGACTTGGCGTAAGAGTGGTAGGTGCCATTACAAGAGAAAAACTGCACTATGTAAGAGAGGCCGATGCCATTCTTAGAGAAGAAATTAAAAATGCAGGGTTGGACAAGAGCATTTGGCAGTACTTTACCGTATGCCCCGGCTGTCTTAGTGTAGGTGTAAAAGAAGGGAAGAGAACCTATGAGCAGGCCATCGTACTACGTGCCATTCACAGCAGTGATGCTATGAGTGCGGATGTGGCAGAACTGCCCTATCCCTTGTTAAATAAAATCGCCTTGAGGATTGTAGCAGAAGTAGACGGAGTCAATCGCGTTATGTATGACGTGACCCCAAAACCACCAGCAACGATTGAGTGGGAATAAATAAGAAAACCGCTGAAACCCTGATAAATACAGGGTTTTCGGCGGTTTATTTTTGCCTATCGTACTAAAAACGTACTACTTTCAGAATCCTTGTTTCCTGATGGGGGGCTATCAGCACTTTTTCCATTCAACTTTTCTAATTTGTCGGCGACTTCACTATGCTTGCTTGGGGTGCAGATGCGAATAAGTTTGCAGGGTGGTTTTAATATTTTCATGCCCAAGTCTTTCAGAAATCAACAACGGAGAAAACCCCATTTCTATCAATAGTGAAGCGTATGAATGCCTTAGCTCGTGCAAGCAAGATGAAAAACAAAACCCATACATTTTGGGATATTCCAAAACGCCTGTATGCTTTTGGGGACGGTTTACTGCTTATTTACGACTTGAGGGAGCAGCGTTACAACAAAATTTTTGAAATGTGGAGAAAATGATAAAATACCAAACTGTTTATGATCGAGATTAGCGTATTCCAGAGTACTT
>JAVVUJ010000039.1:0-16058 GCA_036653195.1 Anaerovorax sp.
GTTTTTGCCATGTTCAGTACCGGTGCTTATGGGTATTCCATGGCTAGCAACTACAACAAGAATCCTATTCCACCTGTGGTACTGGTTAAAGACGGCCATTCACAAATCATCGTTAAAGGCCAAAGCTATGAAGATTTGGTGGCAAGGGATCAAGCTTTAAAACCTTATTAAATGAAAAACGAACCTTGGCAACCAACTGATTGGACATGGCAGACTAGGTAAAAAATAACAAACTCCTTAAGAATCCTCTATATTCTGATTCTGTGAAAAAAAGAAACGAACTTCCATAAAAAAATACCTGAATGGGCAAAATCTTATAAGATTGTCCCTTCAGGTATTTTTATTTATAATCAGATTCTAATCAGTTCTGTTTTTTTATTTGTTGTTAAATGCGCCGGGTCTCTTTTCTAAGAATGCTTTCATTCCTTCAACTCTGTCTTCTGAACAGAATGGAGCCGCACAAGCTTCGCCTTCAACTGCTACGCCTGTCTTCACATCTAACATAATTCCTGTATTGATGGCAACCTTGGCATGTTTAATGGCAATTGGAGCCTTAGACATGATTGTCTTGGCAATCTTTTCACAAGCAGCAATCAATTCTTCTGCAGGAACCACTTTCTCTACCAAACCAATTCTCAATGCTTCTTCTGCATTGACCATTTCAGCAGTCATGATCATGTATTTTCCCATGCCTTTTCCTACTAATCTTGGCAGTCTCTGTGTTCCGCCAAAACCTGGGATGATTCCTAAATTTACTTCAGGTTGGCCGAATTTTGCCGCTTCAGAAGCAACTCTAATGTCGCATGCCATTGCAAGTTCACATCCGCCACCTAATGCAAAGCCATTTACAGCTGCAATAACGGGTTTGCTAACACCTTCAATGTGATCCATCACCTTTGCGCCCTGCTTCATCATTTCCTGACCTTCAAGACCTGTTAAGTTTACCATCTGAGAAATGTCTGCACCGGCAACGAAAGCTCTGCCTTCCCCTGTTAGGATTGCCACTCTTGCTGCGGCATCTTTGTCAAACTCGGTGAAAGCCGCAAATAATTCATCAAGAACCTGTGTGCTCAAAGCGTTCATTGATTTTGGTCTGTTGATCGTTACATAAGCGATACCGTCTTTTACTTCGTACTTTAAACTTTCATACATAATGGGTACTTCCTTTCAAATTGTTATACATATTTGTATTAACCACGTAAAAATTTTCCTTCTTTAATAGTACCATTTCACCGGATATTAGGCAATGGGATATTTGTATTTAAATTGTCAGATAATTTCGTTAAATTATTGTCACTATTGCCGTTGAAAAGATTTCACCCTTATGCTACTATGAATGCATAGGTTACATAGTAAATATTTTTTGGAGGGACAACAACATGGCAAATTTATTTTCAATTCCTCGTTATATAGTTTCCGGGGAAAACGCAATGCAGATGAGCACGCAACATATCGTATCTTTTGGTAAGAAGGCGCTTATCGTAACAGATGAAATTATGGTAAAATTGGGCAATGTAAAAAAGCTTACAGATGCTTTAGATTCTGTAAATGTAAAATATGTAGTTTACCCCGGAATCAACAGTGAGCCCACACACACAATGATTGATGAAGGTGTAAGCATTTATAAGAACGAAGGCTGTGATTTTCTAATTGGAATCGGCGGTGGAAGCCCCATCGATTCTATGAAAGCCATCGGCGCGGTTTTTGCAAACGGCGGTAGCATTACAGAATATCAAGGCAAAATTATCGAGAAAAAACTACCTTGGTGCGTAGCCATTCCTACAACTGCAGGAACCGGTTCGGAAGCTACAAAAGTTTCCATCATCACAAATACAGATACCAACGTAAAGATGTTGTTAAGTGATCCAAAACTAATGGCAGATTTAGCTGTCGTAGATCCTGTTTTCACATTAACTGCACCACCTCACGTAACAGCAGCTACCGGTGTGGATGCTTTGACACATGCAATTGAAGCGTATACTTCTTCAAAGGCATTCTCAATGAGTGATCTTTATGCCGTTTCTGCAATTAAAAGAATTTTTGAAAACATTTATGAAGTTTATACAAACGGAGAAAATTTACAAGCAAGAAGAGAAATGGCCATTGCCGCCCTTGAAGCAGGTATTGCTTTCAGTAACGCTTCCGTCACCATCGTTCACGGCATGAGCAGACCTATCGGTGCTTGCTTCCATGTACCTCACGGACTTTCAAATGCAATGCTGCTACAAGTATGCCTGCCATTCATTAAGTCCGGGGCTACAGCCAGAATGGATAATCTTGCAAAAGAAATCGGCGTTTACAGACCTGGTATGACCGCTGACGAAGGCGCAGAAGCATTTATGGTAGCTACCATTGCTCTTCTTCGCACATTAAATATCAACACACCTGCTGAATTCGGAATCAATAAAGACGATTTTATCAGACTGATTCCAAAGATGGCAGATGATGCATTGGCAAGTGGAAGCCCTGCAAATACCAGACGTGTACCAAACAAAGATGACATCATGGCTCTTTACAAGCAACTTTGGTAAGCAGCGACAAAAGATAAACATCATTTAGGTGCTGTCTTTAAAGCGTTTCAACTTCAAAATTTACCGTAGGGTGGTAAAACATCCTACGGCTTTTCGCGTAGATAACATCAATCCCACGAGTGATTCTATTTATATAAGAGGAGGGATAACGTAAATATGGAAAAAATAAGTGTTATGGAAAACACTGCTATGAAAAACAGAAACATAAAAAAAATCTTACTGGTACTCATCGTCATTGCTGCAGTACTGATTATTTACTCTTTGGTCAAAGCGCCCACGCTGAAAGGCTTTTACCAAAGCGAACTGGTGGATGGATACACCATTCAGTTGACCATTGATAAAGGGGAAAAAAAATTCATAGAATATATTGACAATCGTGATGTAAATTCAGGAACTTACACGAAAAACGAAGATGGTTCTTACGAATTTAATGGGAAAAGGCAAGATTTTAAAATCCACTTAAACCACGATAATACCTTTCACCTGACCATACAAAAGTTAAACGGCGGCCAGCCAATCTTGCTGAAAAATATTTCTAAAACACCGGCCTATTTTACCTATGACTGGGACGATTTAAAAAAATACAGAGCCCTTTTAAATTAAATATCTCCAACTATGTAGCCATGTCAAAACCGCCTTATGGATTTTTTGAATCTATAAGGCGGTTTTTCGTTCTATTGATGTGCTGACATAAGCGCCGATTTTCTCGGTTTTCTCCTCCTACGGTGCTTTATTTTGCAAGACCCATGATTTCATCTGTGAAAATTCTGGCATCCATTAATTTTGGTGTTCCCTCCATCTTTGGCACAAAATTCATTAAATCCAACACTTGTGTCTGAAGATCAATGCCCGGTGCGATTTCTGTCAAATATACACCATCCTTGCGAAGTTCAAATACCGCTCTCTCTGTAATGTACATAACCGGTTGGCTAGTCTTTACTGCGTACTCACCACTAAAGGTAATCTGTTCTACTTCATCAATAAACTTCACTTCTCTGCCTTCTTTTAGAATGGTCAGAACGCCGTCTTTAATGTCTGTTTTCAATCCGCCCGCTGTAAAAGTACCGCAATAGAATACACGCTTTGCATTCTGTGTAATGTTAATGAACCCACCGCATCCTGCAATTCTGGGTCCGAATTTACTCACATTAATATTGCCCATCTTATCCGCCTGTGCCAACCCTAAGAAGGCATAGTCCACGCCACCGCCATCGTAGAAGTCAAATTGCTCATGCTGTGTCAAAATACATTCCGGATTTACAGAAGCACCAAATTGTGATGCACCACAAGGAACACCGCCAATAGGACCGGCTTCAACGGTAAGTACCATCCAATCACCGATGCCTTCTTCATTGGCAACTGCGGATATGTATTCCGGAATGCCGATTCCCAAATTTACAACCGTATCCGGTGTCAATTCCATGGCCGCTCTCCGTCCGATTACTTTCTTTGCGCTAAGAGGTGGTATCTCGATGCTATCTACAGGAACCACAATGTCTCCGCAAAGTGACGGATCAAATTCACAGTCAAAGGACTGCTGATGATCAATGGGATCTTCAGTCAAAACAATGGCATCCACATAAATTCTTGGAATTTTTACCAATCTTGGATCCAAAGTTCCCGCTTTTACAATTTTCTCAACTTGAACCACAACCTTACCGCCGCTATTCTTAGCCGCCTGTGCCAAAGCAGTAACCTCGTGAGTGCCTACTTCTCTTTGAACGCTTACGTTTCCAAGTTCATCTGCATAAGAACCTCTGATAAATGAAACATTGATAGGAAAAGCCTTATAAAGAAGCTTTTCTTCTCCTAAAATTTCCACAACTTCTACAATGTCTTCTGTTGTAATCTCATTCAGCTTTCCCCCTTGCTTTCTGGGGTCTACAAAGGTGTTTAAGCCTACATGCGTAATGGTTCCCGGCTTGTGTGCCGCAATATCCCTGCAAAGCTGAGACAAGGTTCCCTGTGGTAAATTATACCCTTCCATTTCGTTATCAAGAATACATTTTCCCAAAGCCGGTGCAGTATTGTAATGGCCTGCAACGACTCTTTTTGTCATGCCTTTATGCGCAAAGTGATCGGCACCTCTGCCATCTCGATTTCCCTGTGCAGCCGCATAAAAATAAGTGAGATTTTTAGGAGATCCGGTCTCTAAAAATCTTGTTTCCAAAGCTCTTGTCAGCGCTTCCGCACAAGCACTCCCTACAAATCCACTGGTTGCTACCACATCTCCGTCTTTTACCCAACTGGCCGCTTCTGCCGCAGTAATAATCTTCATATTTCCCATAGTATCCTTATCTCCTTATCGTTTTTTTTTATACTATTATTAATACTCTCCATGTCATTTCATCCTATCATTTCGTTATATTCTTGTCAATAATTCCAGACATGTATACATTATTATTGGCGGTTATTGGCTCTTTTTACGATATTGCCCGGGAGTGATTCCGTTTCTGACCTTAAACATTTTGGTAAAATAGCTTTGTCCTTCAAATCCTACATACAGGGCGATATCCGTTACGCTCAAATTGGTATCCTTTAAAAGTTCTTCACTGTGTTCCAAACGCAACTGACACAAGTAATTTGTAAAGGAAATACCCATTTCTTTTTTAAACAGGGTTGATAAATAGGAAGCATTTACATGAATTTTTTGCGCTACCCAAGTTAAGTTAATTTTCTTGTTATAATTTTTGCTCACGCATCCAATGGCCTTCCCGATAAAAGGAGAATACCCCCTATAGATCGCCACTGAAACCACCTTTGTAAAATCACAGATAATCTGTATGGAAATATTTACCAAGCATTGGAACGTGGTCACACCATTTAGCTTCTCCATATTTTCCAAATAATAAAAAGAGGCTTTTAAATTTACGTAATCCGAAGAAACGGTTCGTGCCAAAATGCTGCAAAGTCCCAGTACACGGATTTTAACAAAAGCCAAGTTTCCTTCTTCCAAAACAAATATTTGATCTAAAAACAGCAATACCTTTTCTTTTACTTCCTCTGTTTCCCCTTTTTTAACACCATTAATAATGGCGGTTTCCAATTCGTAAGGATAGGATGCGCACCCGGTCTCTTCTTTCTGTCTTTGAATGTTTAGGCTGATCTGAGCCTGCTCCTTATAACGCTCATTAATGGCTGCATAGTCCTTATTTTGAATGAAAGAGGCTAAAATCACTTTATGAAATACCGTGCTGATATGGGTTACATCTGTAGTGGTAAACATTTTTAAATGACTGAGAAATACGGTTAATTGTGCATAATCATCTGGATTAAATGAAATTTTTTTTGTAAGGCCTCGCAACACACTGTCTCGGTTACTGCCCATGGCAAGGGGTCCCACAAAAAAACACCCTCTCTTTTTTCCATCTATTATCAAAGCGAATGAAATTAGCACCAACCGCAAAGGGCATAAAAAAATATAGGGTTCTCCTAGTTGGGCAGCCGTATTTGCCGCCGAAACCAAAGTTTTGGTACACATAGGATGGCACCTATCATTGGAAGTAAATAAACTGCAAATTTTTTCTTTGGAAGCACAGGACCAAAAGGGTTTCCCTTCTGTATCAAAATAAGTCACCGGGACTTTAGATACATGGCTGAATGCAGTCATTCCCTCTTCCATATGCAAAGCTTCTTTGGCATATTCTTGGCTGCCATCACCACAAAATTCAAAATGATCCATAAGTCTCCTTCCCATAAATTGTTCTATTTTTTATAACAAATTCTAGTTGCAGTGTATCAGATTCCCAAACATACTGCAACGACAAAGGAAACAATTGCAATAAAAGAAACAAAACCCATGTTTTTTTTGATATCTATGCCCACACAAAATACGCTATGCTGTAAGTAACACAGAGGAGGTGTTTCTATATGAATTCATTAGAAAGAATGACGTTAACATTGCAACATAAAGAAGCGGATCGCGTGCCCGTATTTCCACTTTTAAACAGTGTCTCCCGAAAATCCATAGGGATATCCTATGAAGAATGGACCAAAGATACAAAAAAATGTGCAGAAGCCATTTTAAAGGCAACAGAGGAAATCGGTGCCGATTGTATGTGTACATTAGTTGATTTATCTGTAGAAGCGGCCGATTGGGGACAACCCATCGTATACGCTGAAAATGCGGCAGCCCACCCTGATATGGACAATCGGTTGGTAAAAACGGCGGATGAATATGATAAAATAGGCATTATCAACCCAAGAGTCACCCCTAGAATGAGTGAACATATTGAACTGGCCAAATTGCTTTATAAAGCAAAAGGGCATGAAATGCCTGTGGTAGGATTTGTGTTTGGCCCTCTTGGTATTCTAAGTATGCTACGAGGACAAGAGCAAATGTTTATGGATTTAATTCGTTGTCCGAATAAATTGACCCAAGCTTTAACCAATATTACCGAAACATTGAAAGAGTTCTGCGCCGGTCTGATTGAGGCAGGCTGCTGTGCCATCATGTTTGATACCCTCTACGCATCCAGAAGCATTATGAGTGCCAAAATGTGGGATCAATTCGAAGGTGTTTATATGGAGGATCTTTCCAATTTTGTAAAAGAAAAAGGTGCTATGCTTATGCTGCATAACTGTGGTAACGGGATTTACTTTAAAGAACAAATCGCAAGAATGGATCCCATACTCGTCTCTTTCCAACATATTCCACCCGATTGTACGGATATGGCTGATTTAAAATCAAAATATGGGGATAAAATCACATTAATGGGACAAATTGAACCAGGATGGCTTTGTACCGCAAATGATGCAGATGAAGTTCGTGCTGAATGTAAAAAACAAATAGATGCCTACAAAAAAGATGGGGGTTTTGTTTTAGCAACAGGTTGTGAGTATCCTGCTGTATTGGATTTTGAATATGCCAAAGCCATGGTGGATGCAGCCAAAACTTACGGACAATACGAAAAATAAAGTTTCACAAATTTACAATAACCAGACAAAAAACTTGGATGTCATGCCAAGTTTTTTTGTTTCCCTATGGGGCACTTGGATTGCCCTCATGGTAGACGCCTGACAACCTTCTGGTAAACGAGGCACACCGGGCACGCCAAAAAAAGCAACAAGGAGGGCATCATGCCCTCCCCATTGTTTTATAAGTTTGCTTTATTTTTATACAGGTTTTGGAAGTCTCTCTGCAATCATGTTCATCAAATGATCTGTGCAGTCAAGAGGATCTACAAAGGTTATACTGTCTACCGGAACAAGTGTCGTACTTTCAGGCGTTAATACGTCTCCAAACACTTCTCCCACTTCAGCATATCTGTACTTCAAAAGTTGATCATCCATCTCATTAGAGATATCATAAGAATCTTCAAAGCCCATATCCTCTTCATATACATGGGCGATTTCAGTGGCAACTTCCCAATTATTAAAGGAAACTTCTTCGCTGATTGCCGCTTCTACAGGCATCAATCGTCTTTCAGTATTGGTAAAGGTACCGTCTGCCGAAGCAAATCCCGTTCCGGGGAATACCACAGCCGCTTTTTTAGCTGTTTCTGTCATATGCGTGTCTACCACGGCCAAGAATTCTAGCCCTGAAAGATCTACTTTTGGATCTTCGCCAAATATAAGCAATGCTTTCAAACCATCCAATGCTTCTGCACCGGTTCTGATTCCCAAGTCCACAAGTCCCTGGCTGTTATTCTTTGGCTTAATCTGTAAAATACCGTTTCTCGGACTTCCAATATGTCCGGAAACAACAGCTATATCTGCCAATAAGGTTGCTGCATCCGTCGTCACAAAGTTCTGTTGGAATACAATCATGGCCTTCTTTGCTTTTCCGTAAAGTTGGGCGATTTCTTCCGCATCTTTTGTAACTGTAATGCCCTTTAAGCTGGCTTCAAAGGCTGCGAAATCTTCCGATTTACCCGGATTCATCTCACAAAGTTTTTTTGCAATCTGCTTTAAGAAGTCTACATTATTTTCCGTGTAAACCACCTTTTCCGCATAGTCAAAGTGGCCTTGGAATTCACTTGGATTCACCACAATCACTTTTGCACCATTCTTGGCAGCCTGTGCCAATTTGATACCCATAACCGGATTCAAAACAATGCTAAAACCGGAAACCAATATCACTTCTGTAGCCAATAATTCATCAATGGTATTGGGTGAACCGTCAAATCCCAAAACCTTGGCAATTCCGCTGTCCCTATGATTAAAGCAGAAAGTTCTTGCACCGATCAGGTTGGCTAACTTCTTCATGGCATAGGCTTCTTCATTGGTAAATCGATCGGAAATGGAGATACCAACCTTGTCTTTTCCGTATTTTGCAGCAATTTTTTGTAATTTTTTTGCTGTGGTTACAAAGGCTTCATGGTAATCTGTTTCTTCAAAGAGGCTGCCTCGTTTGATTACGGGTTCCAGAAGTTTTCCCTCCATCTCACAACAATCAAATCCAAACTTCCCTTTTCCGCACATCAGCCCTTTATTTACAATCCCTTCTTTATTTGGAACAGCCTTTACAAGCATTTCTCCATAGGTTTCTAAATGCATGCTACACCCTACAGAACAGTAAGAACAAGTGGTATCTGTTTCATCTGTAAGAAGTGGTACTGATTTAATCAATGATAGTCTTTCCCCTAAAGCACCCGTCGGGCAAACGTTGATACACTGTCCGCAGGATACACAACCGGACTCTGCCAACGGTTTTTCCAGCGTTGGTTTTACTACAGTGTCAAATCCACGATGAACCAATCCAAGGGCACCAATACCCATAACTTCATCACAAACTCTGACACAAAGTCCACAAAGAATACACTTATTTGGATCTCTCATAATAAACGGATGATCATCTTTAAAGTCAATTTTATTCACATCTCCCGTAAATCTTGCCGGCTCTACACCATATTGATTTGCGAAATCTACCAACTTACATTCAAAATAATCATGGCATCCGCATTCAAGACATCTGCTTGCATCTTCCATGGCTTTCTCTTCATCAAATCCAAAGACGATCTCACTAAAGTTGTCTTTTCTTTCCTCAGGATGCAAGTGTTCCATTTCAGGCCTACACTGTCTTTCTCTGTCTTCAAATGTCTTTTCTGTAATGTCGTGTCTCTCCACTACAAATGGTTTTTCATATCCAATGGTTTCACCTGCAAGGTATGCATCAATAACCTCTGAAGATTTTTTCGCATCGGCAATGGCTTCGATAGCGATGGAAACTTTGTCATTTCCACAGTCTCCGCCTGCAAACACACCCTCCATACTCGTCATAAATGTATCAGGATCGTATGCAATCCCTTTCTTTCTGGTCAGATCCAAATTGTCAAATCCTGCCGGATTTACAGCTTGACCGATGGCTAATATCACCGTATCCACGTCCAGAATTTCTGTCTTTCCGGCTACCGGAACAGGCGCTCTTCTTCCACTTGCATCCGGCTCTCCCAATTCCATGACTTGAAGCAACACTTGTTTTACATGACCGTTTTCGTCTTTAATAATCTCAATTGGATTGGTAAGATTCTTGAAAACAACGCCTTCTTCTTCCCCTTCGGCAATTTCTACGCTGTCGGCAGGCATTTCATCTTTGGTACGTCTATATACATTGTATACATTTTCAGCACCGATTCTCACCGCCGTTCTGCAAGCATCCATGGCTGTATTTCCGCCACCTACGATGGCTACATTTTTACCCAAATTGATTTCTTCATTTCTAACAATTTTTCTCAGGAAGTCAATACCGCCGATGACACCGTCCGCATCCTCGCCTTTGCATCCCACACCTGTTGAAACCCAAGCACCGATACCAATACAAACTGCATCGTAATCTTTCCTGATGGTCTCAAAGCTTAAATCAATCCCAATCTTGGTGTTTGGAATCAGTTCCACACCCATACGCTCGATTAAGAAAATCTCTTCATCTAAAATTTCCTTTGGTAATCTGTATTCCGGAATACCATATCTCAGCATACCACCAAATTTAGGCATTGCTTCAAATATGGTAACATCATGACCCATGGTTCTTAAGAAATAAGCAACGGAAAGTCCGTAAGGTCCACCACCGATAACAGCTACAGACTTGCCACTTGGAAGAGCGATTTCAGGCATAAACGGATCTTCTCCATAAAGATCTGTATCCGCAGCAAAAGCCTTTAACCAAGCAATAGAAATGGGTTCTTCTATAAGTTTTCTTCTGCACTTATCTTCACAAGGATGTGGGCAAACCCTTCCGATAGAAGCCGGTAGAGGAATTTTTTCCTTAATCAATTCAATGGCTTCTTTAAACTGCCCATTGGCAATTAACCCTACATAACCTTGACAGTCTGTCTGCGCCGGGCATGCAAGAGCACAAGGCGGTCTGCAATCTCCTACGTGATTTGACAGCAATAATTCCAAGTTTGTCTTTCTTGATTCCATAACCCGATGGGTATTTGTCATGACAACCATGTTTGGGCTGATTTCCGTAGCACAAGCCTTCACCATCTTTGGATTTCCTTCAACCTCTACTACACAAATGCCGCAGGCACCATAAATTTCTGTTCGTTCATCAAAGCAGAGAGTTGGAATAAAAATATCGTTCTCTTTGGCGACTTCCAAAATAGTCTGACCCGGTAAACCCAGGACCTCTTTTCCGTCTATATTCAATCTAAACTGTTTCATTTCTTCACCCCTCTCCTTATATTCTGTCTACAGCGCTAAACTTGCAAACTTCTTCACATTTACCGCATTTAATACACAAACTCTGATCAATTACGTGTTTACCCTTTAGCTCACCCTTAATGGCACCTACCGGGCATTTTTTAGAACACAAGGTACACCCTTTACATCCATCATTGATGGTAAAGGTAAGAAGTGCTTTGCAGGCTCTCGCTGTACATTTTTTCTTGTAAATATGATCTTCATACTCATTTCTGAAATACTTAATGGTAGTCAAAACAGGATTTGGTGCCGTCTGCCCCAGTCCACACATAGAACCGTCTTTAATCTTCAGTGCAAGTTCTTCAAGAAGTTCAATATCTCCGTCTTTTCCTTCTCCAAGAGTAATTCTCTCCAAAATTTCCAACATTCTCTTAGTTCCTACACGGCAGTAGTTGCACTTGCCGCAAGATTCTTTTCGAGTAAAGTCCAAAAAGTACCGCGCCATGTCTACCATACAAGTGGTCTCATCCATAACGATCATACCGCCTGAACCAACAATGGCACCTGTCTTGGTAATATTTTCATAATCAACAGGTGTATCAATTAATGCCGCCGGAATACATCCACCAGATGGGCCACCCATCTGTACAGCTTTGAACGCTTTGTCTTCTTTTATGCCATCACCGATTCCATAAATAATATCTTTTAGGGGAAGTCCCATAGGCACTTCTACCAGTCCGCCTTTTTTAATCTTTCCTGCTAATGCAAACACCTTTGTTCCCTTGCTCTTATCTGTACCCATGGCACCGAAAGCAGCACCGCCATGTGTAATAATCCAAGGCACATTTCCAAAAGTTTCAACATTATTAATGTTGGTTGGCTGCTGCCAATATCCTTTTGCTGCAGGGAATGGTGGTTTTAATCGTGGCATACCACGTTCACCTTCAAGAGATGCGATCAACGCCGTCTCTTCTCCACATACGAAAGCACCGGCGCCGGCTTTAATTCTAAGGTCAAAGCTATAGTCCGTTCCAAAAAGATTCTTGCCTAAAAATCCTTTTTCTCTGGCCTGCCCCATAGCAAGTTCCAATCTGTGAATAGCAAGAGGATACTCGGCACGTACATAAATTACACCCTCTGTAGCACCCATAGCAAATCCGCCGATAATCATACCTTCAATCAATGAATGAGGATCTCCCTCCAAAACACTTCTGTCCATAAATGCACCCGGATCTCCTTCATCTGCATTACAAACCATGTATTTGTTTTTGCCCCCATTATTTTTTGCAGCATTCCATTTAAACCAAGTGGGGAAACCTGCACCGCCTCTTCCACGCAATCCTGCTATTTTGATTTCGTCGATGACTTCGTCCTGCGTCATGGAAGTTACAACTTTTTTCGTCGCTTCATATCCACCTATTTCAATATATTCTTCAATGCGTTCAGGATTAATGACACCGCAATTTCTAAGAACCACTCTGGTTTGTTTGCCTACAAACGTCTTATCCACTTCTGAGATTTCCATATCTTTTACAGGCTGCCCTTTTTCCAAGTGATTTTCTACAATGGCAGAAACCATGTCCGGTTGTACTTTCACATATCTGGTTTCCAAAGATCCCTCATCGTCATAAATATCTACGATGGGCTCTAAATAACAAGTACCTACACAACCTGTTTTACCCACTTGAATGCCAAGACCCTTTTCTTTAATTTGCTTTTCAAACTCAGTTGCAGTCTTTTTTGCACCTGTGGCCACGCCACAACTACCCTGTCCTACAATTACCTTCATCTCATCACCCCTATACTTCTCTACTTCTTATTTCTCGAAGTATGTCTTTAACACTATCTTTTGTCAAATTTCCATAGGTTTCATCTTCATCCACGCTCTTTACCATCATAACCGGCGCCAAACTGCAGCAACCTAAGCAAGCTACATTGTTCAATGTAAAGAGGTTGTCGGCTGTAGTCTCTCCGTCATGAATCTGTAGTTCTTCACAAACGGCTTCCTCAATAATTTTAGAACCATTTACATGGCATGCAGTCCCTTGGCATAGCATGATTAAATATTTTCCAATGGGTTTTAATCTAAATTGAGTGTAAAAAGTAGCAACACCATAAATTTTGGCTGCCTTAATGCCAGTCTGTTGAGAAATGTAATTGATGGCATCTAAAGACAAGTACCCATATATGTCCTGCGCCTTTTGCAAAATAGTGATTAAACTACCTTGAACTTTCCCGTATTTGTCAATAACCGGTGCCAACTCTGAAAAATCAGGTTTTTCGCAACCGCATTGACAGTTACATTTTTTTTCTGTCATTTTTTAAACCTCCATCTGTTTACTTAACTTAATGTCCCTAATATATCAAATTTTCTTGCATTATACAAGAATTTTAATATAGGTATTTTTGTGAGGGAGCCTTGATTTTCTACAATTTTCCCCTATTTTTTTAAATCATGAAATTAGCTTCTTGCTTATTTTCATTTTCATGAAATTTATTTCTGCTGCCTTCATGGATTTAAAGTCTCCATTCATGAGGTAAAAAAGACCATTTCGGTCACGCACAATCTTGACCAACACGAACTTTCTTTCTGTCTTCTGTGTTTTCCAAATTTTTTTAAAAAAATTTTTCTTTTTAAAGTGCTACCGTTGCATTCACCACTTTACACTGCAGCAAAAAACATCTCTAAGGCCAATTTAGAATCCAACAGTCCCGTTTTAATATTTTTATCCACTTCATAGGCTTTTAATAATATGTATTTCAAATGTCTCACTGTATAACGCTCCGCAAACATGGATGCCTTTTTAATTCTGTATTCATGAATGCCCGTTAATTCTGCCTTGATTTGTTCGAAAGTTTTGCCCTGCCCTTTTAACTCCTTGACCGCCAAAATAATCTCAAATTGACTGCAAATTAAAGCAAGAAGTTTGTACACCTTTTCTCCAAAAGCAAGTTGGTTATGTAAAAGAACAAAGGCTTCATCTTTTCGATCTCTGCTCAACGCATCAATCATTGCAAAAATATCGGTATCCACGTTACCGGATACGGCAACCGCCACATCTGCCAGAAACACCTCCTCACCTTGGCTGTAGGAAATCATCTTTTTTAGATCATTTTCCAAATTGTATAAGGTGTAATCTGTGTTTTTATCGTAATAGCCCGTTATATCCATAAAAGTTCTGATTACATTGGGCTTTGCTTTTTTCCCTGCAATTTTCAGACGCTTTTCAATAAATCCCTTAAGTTGGCCTTCATCTAGATTATAAAAATCATAGGTTCCACCCACAGTATTGACAGTCTTAAAGAATTTTTTTCGTTTATCAATAGTATCCCCCGTCATAATCAATAAACATTGAGGGGGCATTTCTTCAAAATAGGCGACTAATTTTTTTTCATCTTCCTCATTAAAATAGTTGGTATAGCTTCCGTCTGCCACCTTAAATTGAGAGAGAATAACCAGTTTTTTTTCAGACATCATAGGCAAAGTTTCACAACAGTTGATAATCTCCTGGAAGGTGACAGTCATGCCATCCAATTTTGTCAGATCCAACTCTTTACAAATTGGGTTTACATACTTATGGATTAACGCTTCCGTTGCCCAATTTACTAAATATTGTTCTTTTCCATAAAAAAATAAGAGATTCTTTACTTCATTCGCCTTCATCTCTCGTGCTAGTTTTTTATAAGGGTGTTCCCCTTTATCATTGTTTCTATATGCCATTGTTTCCCTCTGTTCACTATAATTGCACCCATAGTGTCGTTCCTATATATCATTATACCTGTTTTTTCACATTTTTCAATGACTCCTTTACTGGGATGTCCAAAATTATTTTTTCCTACTTGAAAAACTGCCACTTTAGGATTCACCGCTGTTAAAAATGAGTCGCTTGTGGAATATTTACTGCCATGATGGCCAATTTTTAGAATATCTACCTTAAGTTTACAACCCTCTTCTCCATTTTTAGAGTCTTCCCCCTCTCCATACATTTCTAAAAGTGCCTCTTCTCCTTCAAATCCTAAGTCACCGGTCATTAAAACCGACACTTCTTCATAGTTTACCTTGAGAATCAAGCTATTTTTGTTTTCATCCTCCTCCTTTAAAATATCGGCTTGGTACGCTGCTTCTTTCCTTTTTTCCGGATACAGGACTTCTATAGAAACCCCTTCCTCTATTTGTATTTTTTCCCCTCCATGTAGGTACAACATGGCTTCTTTGGAGAGCCCGGTTTCCTCTAAAATATCCCTTTCTCTGTATCGGTTGGCTGCGTAGCAACCTACTTTTCCAATCTCCATATTCTTTGCCAAAGATCTGATTCCGCCGTAATGATCTTCGTGAAAATGGGTTAATACTGCTAAATCCACACGTTTTACATCATTTTTCAGCAAATAAGGCAACAGCACCTTTTCTCCTACGTCATAAGACAAACTACCCCCTCCGTCAATGAGTACATTTTTACCACCAGGCGTCCGAAGATGAAGACAATCCCCTTGTGGTGCTTAAATTATGTCATACAGATTGAAGTTGAAAAATATAAATTTACTAGAATTTCCAATGGATTTCGATATTTTTAGAATTTATTTTATCTGTATTGCTTACAACAATATAATCAATAAAAGTATTTAGAGCTTGGTGAGTTAACTCGTCAAGATGCCGATATTGTTGAAACACCTTGTCTTTATCTACAGGTAAAATCATTGAGATATCTCTGATTTTGTCAATTTGCATCTTTATAGATTTATGCCGTTCTTCAAGCGCAAATTTCTCTTCCATAAGCTGAGAGTTTATAATAGCGAATTGTTCTTCATCAATCAGTTCTTTGATTTTATCCAAATAAGATGTTGTAATCGCTTTATTTAAACATTGTATTTTGGACAAAATATCATTTAGCTCTTTTTCCAGATTTTGTAATTTGATTTGTGTGATATCTTGTATTTTTATAT
>JAVVUJ010000040.1:0-15728 GCA_036653195.1 Anaerovorax sp.
ACCAATACAGCGGAGACAAGACCCAACACCTTTATCGTCAGAGGGGAAACCCAGTTGTCAATGGAGAGTTTAAAGGGATTTATTCAGGATATTGTGGGACAGTCTTTCAGAATCAAAGGCTTTGCAGATACGGATCAGGGACCCATGCAAGTGAGCACGGTGGGCAAGAATGTTAGCTTTCGGTCATGGAATAGACCTGTATCTAAAAGTGAGTTGGTGATTATTTCATCTGTAGGCATTAAGATGATGAGCACGATAACCGGTGCGATTGACAGAAATATAAAAGGAAAATTACATTTGTAAAGGAGTGTTTCCAGTGCAAAACAGAGTTTTTTATATAAATGAGGAAATTGATGAAAACGCAAACAATCTTTTTTTGAAATATAGCGGATTAAACAGAGAAGGCGAAAAATATAAAAAAATGAGGAAAGAAGCATTTCTCATCAAAGAGACAGTAAAAAGCAGAGTCAATATAAAAGCTGTGGTTTCTTATGTAGAACCCGTTCATATCAGGGAGAAAACCTTGGAAGTTGGCGGACATATCTTTCAATCCAATGCATTTTCCCGTATTGATGAAAATTCCATAAAAGGCGCGTTTGTTTATGTGATTACAGCGGGAGACTATGAATTAGAGGAACAGCCAATTTTAGAACAGCTGTATGCAGATATATGGGGGAATTCCTACGTAGATGTAGGGAGAGATGTGCTCAAGGAAAAATTGTTGAAACTGATCGCAGAAGATCCTTGGTTTGTGAACCTTGCTGGGGATAAACCTTTAAAATTAAGCGATTCATTTGGACCGGGTTTTTATGGGATGGATGTGGCGCAAGTCAAAGAACTTTTTGAGATCCAAAATGGCAATGAAATTAACGTTGAACTGAAAAATAGCAGTGTAATGGTTCCTATCAAATCATGTGCAGGATTGTATCTTTTGGCGGATGAATCTTATGAAGAACTGGAACCGGAATGTGCAGATTGTTTGGGAAATGTGACAAGCTGCAAACTTTGCAAAATAGGCAGGAGTGAATAATGGAGACCTTAAATAACAGATGCACCGGACTATGTGAAACTTGTGGAAAATGTAAGGGTGCAAATCTTTTAGACGAGATGAATGACAGAAAGACCAAGATGATCTTTATGCCCGATGATTTTATGCCGGATCAAGATCAAGAGCAGTATGGTATTGCTTTTGATATTGGAACCACCACCGTTGTGGGCATGCTTTGGGATTTGAAAGAGAATAAGATGATTGGCAATATGGCTATGACCAATCCACAAAATGAATTTGGCGCAGATGTCATATCGAGAATTCAATATTGCAGTGGAGATCCAAATAAATTTAAGATGATCAGGGACAAAATTATCCGTTGCTTAAATGATTTGATTGGAGATCTTTGTAATCAAAACAATATTGCGCAAAACCAAGTGGTAAGAGTGACCGTTGGCGGAAATACCACCATGTCTCATATCTTTGGGGGCTATGACCCAAAAACCTTGGCAGTGGCTCCTTTTGAGCCTGCTTATGTAGGGTTAAAAGAGTTTACAGCCAACGAAGTGGGCTTAGAAATCGGCGAAAAAGCAAGGGTGATTTTAGTGCCCAATATTGCCGGCCATGTGGGTGGAGATATTACAGCCGGCATAGTTGCTACCAGGCTGATGAAGCTTGATGGGTTGACGCTGTTCATTGATATTGGAACCAACGGAGAAATCGTTTTGTCCACAAAAGATAAAACGGTGGCTTGTTCCACAGCGGCAGGACCTGCTTTTGAGGGGGCCTCTATTTATCAAGGCATGCGTGCGGCAGCAGGTGCCATAGAACGCATTAAAATAGAAGATGGCAAGGTATTATTTAAGACCATAGAAAATTGTGAGCCTGTAGGAATTTGCGGCTCCGGACTCATTGATGCCATGGGTGAAATGTTTAAGACAGGCATTATTAAGAAAAATGGCAAGCTTTTGATGCCCGAAGAACTGAAAGATGAAAAGCTGAAGGATGAAATGGGTCAGCGATTGCGGAAAACAGGCGAGCAAAAAGAATTTGTTTTGGTATTTAAAGAACAGGGAAAAGACATTGTCATTACACAAAAAGACATTCGGGAAGTACAGTTGGCAAAAGGGGCGATTTATGCCGGTATAAAACTTTTGTTGGAAGAATTGAACCTTACTGTGGCGGATATTGATCAGGTTATGATTGCCGGTGCCTTTGGAAATTATATAAATAAAGAAAGTGCGGTCACAATAGGATTGCTTCCGGCTGTAGAATATAGTAGAATACTATCTGTAGGCAATGCAGCTGGTGTTGGGACAAGTATGATACTGCTGAGCAATGAAGAAATGGAACATGCAAAATCCATTGTTGCGAAAGTAGCACATATAGAGTTGGCGACATGTAAAAACTTTCAGGATGAATACTTGAAAGCTATGTCATTTTAATAGTGTGGGGGGCGGATCGTATGGATCGCATAGACTCTAAATCTATGTAGCCGAGTGAGACTCTCGGGCTCCTCGCCACCATATACCTTGGGGGAAAAAATGATGGATAAAAAACAGCTGATAGAACTTCTTAAAATAGAGGATCAAACAGAATTAGAAGCACTTTATAAATCTGCCAGAATTGCTAGAGAACGTGTATTCTCTAACAAAGTCTTTATATACGGATGCGTATACTTTTCTACGTGGTGCAGAAATGATTGTAATTTTTGCTACTATAGAAAATCAAATAAAATAGACAGATACAGAAAAACACCGGAGGAAATTGTTAGCGTTGCAAAACAGCTTGCGGAATCAGGTGTACATTTAATAGATTTAACCATGGGTGAGGATTTGGATTTCCATAAAGATGATTTTGAAAAACTACTCAATGTCACCAAGGAAATAAAGGATACGACCCATTTGCCCGTGATGATTTCGCCGGGTGTAATTGGTCATGGGGAGATTGAAAAGTTTGCCAATATTGGCACAGAGTGGTATGCACTTTATCAGGAAACCCACAACAGAGAAATTTTTAAAAAATTGAGAATTAATCAAAGCTACGATGAAAGAATGGATGCAAAGTTATTCGCCAAAAGCAAGGGCATGCTCATTGAAGAGGGGCTTCTTTCAGGCGTAGGAGAGTCTTTAGAGGACATTGCGGATTCCATGTTAGAAATGGGTAAAATTGGCGCACAGCAAGTGAGAATTATGAGTTTCGTGCCTCAGCCGGGCATTCCTATGGAACATGTACCTACGCCCAACAGAAACATAGAGTTGCAAGTCATTGCTATTCTCAGACTACTCTATCCCGGGGCCTTAATACCGGCTTCTCTGGATATAGACGGCATTGCAGGGTTAAAGGACAGAATTATGGCAGGCGCCAACGTGGTCACTTCCATTATTCCACCCAGAACGGGCTTTGCGGGTGTGGCACAAAATTCTATGAATGTAGATGATGGGGGACGCACAGTAGAAGAAGCCACGAAGATATTAAAAGAAATGGGTATTGAAGTGGCCACCGCCCAAGAATATAAAGACTATATTGGTGGATTAAAATGAGCAAAGTCGTCGTTATTGGTGGAAAACTGCAGGGCACGGAAGCCTTGTACCTTAGCAGAAAAGCGGGGTTTCACACAGTTTTAATGGATAAAAATTTTGATTCGCCTGCAAAAAATTTGTGCGATCAATTTTTGTGCTGTGATATTTTTTCAAATGAAGAGGGTATGATAAGAACACTTTTAGAGGCGGATTTTGTGTTGCCGGCGATGGAGAATGATAGGGTTTTAGAGAGACTGATAGAATTGGCTGAGACATACAAATTTATTTTGGCTTTTGATCCAAAAGCCTATAAAATTTCTTCTTCAAAGCTTCAATCGGATAGACTGTTTCGTGAAAACGGAATTTCAATACCGGCGTACTATCCGGCCTGTGAGCCGCCGTATATTGCGAAACCTTCTTCTGAAAGCGGCAGTACCGGTGTTACCTATTTAGAAAGTAGGGATGCCGTAGAGAATTTTTTAAAGAATCAGAACCCTGACAACTGGATTATACAAGAATTTGTGACCGGACCTTCGTACTCCATTGAAATTATTGGAAGACCTGGGAACTACAGAACCTACGAGGTAACGCAGATTCATATGGATGATGTATACGACTGCAAGATGGTATCTGCGCCGTGCCCCATCAGTGAAGCGCAGCGCAAAGGATTTTCGGACATGGCTGTTAAAATTGCGCAGTTAATAGGCTTGCATGGAATTATGGATTTGGAAGTCATCGACCATGAGGGCGTATTTAAACTTTTGGAAATTGATGCCCGTATTCCCAGCCAAACACCCATTACCGTATACCATGCCACGGGTATGAATTTTATGGAAGAATTAAGAGATCTTTTTTGCTATGACACTTTTAAAAGCATATACAGACAGCAAAAATGTTTTGCGACTTTTGAACATTATCTTATGTCCAAAGGGCACTTTGAGGAACATGGAGAACATATTATGTCTCAGGGCGATCCTTTGGTTTTCAGAGAAAATTTTTATGGCGCCGATGAAGTGTTGTCAGACTATGAAGAGGGAAAAGCACAGTGGCGGGGAACCTTTATTAATTACCATGAAACATTCCGTGGATTACAGGAAAAAAGGGCGACTATGCAGCGCCAGCTAGGTGAAAAAGTTTAACGTGGGGTAGCATTTGACAGGCTTGAGAGATAGCCTGTTTTTTTATTGCGAACATTAAAAAATGGAGGAAGATGGAAAGTCTTTCACCACATGGTTTATACAGTTTCAAAAGGTCAACCACAAAGTGTACCTATAAAAGTTTATTAAATTGTCTATTTTAATAAGTATACTAATTTGATAACATAGATGTAACGTGAATCACAAAATAAAAAGATAACAAGCGCTTGTTTCGTTAACTTTACAGGAGGCAAAGAGTGAAAGATTATTTCACCACTGGCTCACATAGGAGTATACAGAAACATGAAAAACAACATAACAGAATTATGCGAAACAGGTATTTTTGCAGCAGTGATTTTTATTGCGACTTTTACTTTAAAGATTCCCACACCCTTTACAGAAGGATACACACATTTAGGGGACTGTATGATCTTTACGGCGGTAGTCTTACTGGGCGTTAAAAGAGGTGCTATAGCGGGCGGCATCGGCGCAGGACTTGCCGACCTTATAGGTGGTTTCGGCGTTTGGGTATTGCCGACAGTTATTTTCAAATCTTTAATGGCAGTGTGTATGGGTACCATTATTCAAAGACAAATAATCAAAGGCCATCCTCGTATGCTTTTTTTACTGGGGGCTGTAACCGGTGGAATTGTACAGTCTGTAGGGTATGTGTTGGTGAGAGCGTTTCTTTACGGAACGCCGGCAGCCATTGCTTCGGCGCCTATTTTGGTTCTGCAGACGGGAATAGGTATTTTGCTGGCCTTTATGGTAATAGAAGCTTTAAAGAAAACAGCGTTGAGAGGAAGGATGCTCTATGTTAAACCAAATGAAGAAATTTAAAAAAATTGATGCGCACAGCCATGTGGGAAATTTTGAAGGATGGCCTGATGTGCGGATTACACCGGAAGAATTGATTGGGCAAATGGATGAATACAATATTGAAAAAACGGTACTCTCTACATTTCCAATAGAGGAAAGTTTGCGTGCGGTAGAACGGTACCCTGATAGATTGATAGGTGCTGCATGGGTCAATCCACTTGAAGGAGAAAAGGCTATTTCTGAAATCAGAAACAGTGTGGAGAAGTGTGGTTTTAAAGCCATTAAGCTACATCCTCTTTTTCAGGCCTATAGAGCCAATGATGACTGTGTTTTTCCCATTGCAGAGTTGGCGGAAGAGTTAAATGTTCCGCTGATGATTCATTCCGGTCATGCACCTTTTTCATTGCCGTGGAGTATTGCACAACTGGCGGAACGGTATCCAAAGGTAAAAGTGGTCATGATCCACATGGGGCATGGGCATGGTGTTTATATTCAGGCAGCACTGGACATGGCTGAAAAATATGACAATATTTATTTGGAAACCTCAGGCATGCCTATGCAGAACAAAATTAAGGAAGCCTATGAGAAGGTAGGTTCGGACAGAGTTTTATTTGGGATTGATGCACCCTTCCACCATCCAAGCGTAGAAATACAGCGGTCAATGGTTTCAGGGCTAACGGATGCGCAACTGGAAGATTTGTTTTACAACAATGCGGCCAAGCTTTTGGGTATCTCCTTGTAGTTGAGGTATTTACAGCCATATGTATGGTATGAAAACAATTTATACACGCCAGCCGGCGCACGAACTTTATGGTTCGGGCGCCGGCTGCTTTTGGGTACAAATGAGGCAGGTTCTTTATAGTGGTTTACTTGCTGGGAGATAATTTGTTTGCACTTTGTTGAAAAAATCTAAAAAAAGTAGAAAAAACCCAGGGATTACGGTATAATGAACGCAGCTGATGATTACTATGTTGCCCCAAAGGCAGCATTTATTGTGCGAGAAGCTAGATTTCAGTGAATGGGTGCTTGCGTGCAGTATAAAATGAGAGAGAGGATTGAGATACGATGATTACAGGAGACTTATTATTTAACATCCCCACGGACAAACACAAACCGGATGAGGTGATTGATATTTTAAGCCAACATCCGGAGATTAAATTTGTTTCGTTGGTAGGACTTGATATTGGTGGACACGATACAGATGAAAAAATTCCGGTAGACTTATTTATAGCAGATATGAAAAAATTTCTGACTCAGGGTGTTCAAACCGATGGATCCAGCGTAGTTCTTCCCAAAATAGCGGCACTTAACAATGCAAAGGTGGATATTATACCGGACTTAGATGTCAATTGGTATGTAGATTATAATTACAATTATTATGCGGACAGCACAAACTTGCCTGTAGGCACCTTGCGCATTCCATCTATATTGGTACATAACGACACCGCTGAGGTAGGGTCAAGGGTTATGCTGAAAAAAGCAGTGGATTCTTTTAAAGTGGATGTAATGAAGCTGCTACGAGAGAACCCCTATATATTTGAATTTTTACCAATTGATTCGGCAGATGAAATAGAAGAAATCATCATAACCGCAGCCACAGAGTTGGAGTTTTGGGTAAAGACGCCGGAAGACAAGGGAGACAGAGAACAATTATCCACGTCTCAAGAGTTAAAGGAACAGTATTGGCAGAGGACAAGAGGACCGGTGCGTACGGCTTTAGAGCAAACTTTGCTTATCCTTGACAAATACGACTTTGAAGTAGAGATGGGACACAAAGAGGTAGGTGGTATTAAAGCCAAACTGGGCAGTTCCGGAGAATATGATCATATTATGGAGCAGTTGGAAATTGACTGGAAATATAGCACGGCACTTCAAGCGGCAGACAATGAAATGCAAGTGAAATACGTTGTAAAGGATATTTTTAGGTTAAACGGCTTGGATGTTACCTTTATGGCAAAACCCATAGAGGGTGTGGCCGGTAGCGGAGAACATACCCATTTGGGCGCAGCTGCCAAATTGAAAAATGGAAAAACCATCAGTTTGTTTGCGGCAAAAGATGCCAAGAAGGACTTTATCAATCCTATTGGCTTTGGCGCATTGATGGGAATTTTGAAAAACTATGAAGTGGTGAATCCTTTTGTCACGTCTACAAACGATGCCATTAATCGCCTAAAACCGGGATTTGAAGCACCTATTTGTATTGTAACTTCTATCGGACATACTGCCTTAAATCCTTCCAGAAACAGAACGGTTCTTGTAGGATTGGTGAGAGATGCAAATAATCCGCTATCTACAAGATTTGAACTGCGGTCGCCCAATCCCAAGAGCAATACCTATTTGGTCATTGCAACGGCATGTTTGGCTATGTTGGACGGCATAAAGGCTGCTCTTCAAGGAAGAAAAACTTCGGAGGAGTTAGAAACCATTCTTTCTAAAAAGCACGGTGAAGAAGTCTTCTATTTAGAGAAGGAACGGGTTTACAGAAGCGAACGAAACGTGTTTGATGAATACACTGAAGAAGAGAGAAATGAACTATTCGGAAAGGCACCGGCAACCGTCTGGGAAAACATTTCTGCCTTTGATCAGTATCCGGAAAAAACCAAAATTCTTATGCAGGATGGGGTGTTTGATGAATTGGTTCTGGCTTCGTATAAGGAGGCAACCCTTGCACAGTGGGCCATGGAGTTGCATAATCGAATTATTCCGGAAACCATGAACAGCGACAGAGAGTGCAAAAAATACCATGATGAAAAGGAATGCACAGACTATGATTTACAGAACTGGGATAAAATACAGACCTTAAAAACCTATTTAGGGCAAGATAAGATTATTGAAAAATCATTGCTGACCAGAATTAAAAATTCGTTGGATTGTGAAGATTATGAAAAGGCATCGGAATTGCAAATAGAAATGCAAGACAAAGCATTGGAACTTGTAGAACTTTACAGGGAGTACAAGAAAAATTTGTTTTAAAAAATGACTGAATAAAAAAGGAGTTGAAACCATGTTAGATTTGAAAAGAATAAGGGAAGATTTTGAAGGTGTAAAACAAGCTGTAGAAAGAAGAGGGCAAGGAGATTTTGGAATTGACCAGGTGCTGGTTTTGGATGAGCAGAGACGAAAGATTTTGGCACAAGTAGAGCAGATGAAGAACAAACAAAATCAGGATTCCAAGATGATTCCCCAAATGAAAAAAGAAGGAAAAAATACGGATGACTTGATGGCAGAAATGAAAGCCCTTTCTGAAGAGATTAAAAAATTGGATCCTAGGGTAAGCCAAATTGGTGAGGAATTAAAGCAAGTACTGCTGAATATACCCAATACGCCACATGCCAGCGTACCTGTAGGTAAAAGCGATGCAGACAATATGGAAATCAGAAAAGTCGGTACGCCCAGAGAATTTGATTTTGAATACAAAGCCCATTGGGATGTGGGTGCAGACTTAGATATTTTGGATTTTGAAAGAGCGGCAAAGATTGCAGGTGCCAGGTTTACTGTGTATAAAGGTTTGGGGGCTAGGTTGGAGCGCTCTATTACCAACTTTATGTTAAATTTGCATACAGAAGAACATGGCTATACCGAAATTTTGCCACCTTTTATGGTTAACCGAGATGCTATGATCGGAACGGGACAGTTGCCCAAATTTGAAGACGATATGTTCCATGTTCCTGCGAAAGACTTCTTTTTAATCCCAACGGCGGAAGTTCCTGTAACCAACTTGCATATGAATGAGATCTTGGAAGAAAAGCAATTGCCTGTTTATTACACGGCTTATACACCTTGCTTCAGGAAAGAAGCCGGTTCAGCAGGAAGAGATACAAGAGGATTGATTCGGCAACATCAGTTTAATAAGGTGGAGATGGTAAAGCTTGCAAGACCGGAAAACTCTTATGAAGAATTGGAATCTTTGCTATTGGCAGCAGAAGAGGTGCTGAAAAGATTGGAAATCCCTTATCGTGTAGTAAAGCTTAGCACAGGGGATTTAGGGTTTTCTTCAGCCATGACTTACGACATTGAAGTTTGGATGCCAAGTTATAATCGCTATGTGGAAATTTCTTCTTGCAGTAACTTTGAAAGCTACCAAGCCAGAAGAGCCAACATTCGGTTTAGACCGGAAGAAAAGGGAAAGCCGGAGTATGTGCATACGTTAAATGGATCGGGATTGGCAGTGGGCAGAACTTGCGCCGCTATTTTGGAAAACTATCAGCAGGCAGACGGATCGGTACAGATCCCTAAAGTTTTACAGCCTTATATGGGTACAGACTGTATCAGAAAATAAAGGAGTAAAAATGGTCACTTTTGAAATAGGGTGGCCTTGTCTATGCGCCGGTGCTGACCGGTTGGTTCCTACGGCAAAGGATTACCGGAGTTTATCCAAATAGCAAATGGGCTAGGACAGGAAATCAAAAGTTAAAACACGTAATAGAAGGAGAATTATTTTGCAAACAATAGCGATTATATTTGGGTTGTATTTACTGCTTATGGTATACATAGGGTTTAAGTTTTACAACCACACCAGCGATTTATCTGATTATATTTTAGGCGGCAGAAAGCTGAACAGTTGGGTGACGGCATTGTCGGCACAAGCTTCAGACATGAGCGGTTGGTTGCTCATCGGCCTTCCGGGAACCGCTTACGTGATTTATGTAGGCACATCAGAAGCCATTTGGACGGCCATTGGGCTGATGATCGGTACCTATTTAAATTGGCTGTTTGTAGCCAAAAGGCTTCGAAAGTACACAGAAGTATCCAACAATTCCCTCACATTGCCGGATTTCTTTGAGAATAGATTTAGAGATACAAAGCATATTTTGCGGAGTGTCTCAGCACTTTTTATCGTTATATTTTTCTTAATCTATACAGCATCTCAGTTTGCAGCCGGCGGAAAGTTATTTTCCACTATCTTTGGAATCGATTATACGGTAGGCTTACTTATCGGCGCCGTGATTATTTTGATTTATACGGCACTGGGCGGATTTACAGCCGTTTGCTGGACAGACAGCATACAGGGTGCCATTATGTTTTTCGCTTTGGTTGCGGTGCCCATTATGGCCATTGCACAAATCGGTGGGATCGGTGAAGTGGCTACCAGATTGGCCCAGCTTACACCGGAATCATTGGGATTTTTCCCACAAAAAGACGGTGCCGTAGATACCCTGTTGTTGGCTTCCGCTTTAGGATGGGGATTGGGATATTTCGGTCAGCCTCATATTTTGGTCAGATTTATGGCCATTGAATCTCCGGAGATGATCAGAAAATCTCGTGTTATCGCTATGATTTGGGTCATCATTACCTTGACTTCTGCAGTGGCAATCGGTGTAATCGGAAAGGCGTATTTGCCTGATTTATTGGATGGGGAAGTCATCTTTATGACCATGATTAATTCTATGTTCCCGGATGTAATCGCAGGGTTGCTTTTAACGGCTATTTTAGCAGCCATTATGAGTACGGCAAGTTCCCAGCTTTTGGTGTCTTCTTCTTCTGTGGCCACAGATTTATATGCTACCATTTTCAAGAAAGATATAAAAGGAACGGGCATTGTTTGGACCAGTCGTTTTACGGTGGTTATTATTACCGTCATCGCCATAGGCTTGGCTTTAAACCCAAACAGCTCTGTATTTGATTTGGTTGCCTGTGCATGGGGCGGATTTGGTGCCGCGTTTGGTCCACTGATTCTATTCTCCTTATTTTGGAGAAGAATTACCCTGCAGGGTGCTGTTTCGGGCATGATTGCCGGGGGTGTTGTAGATCTCATTTGGTATAGCCAGAGTGGTGGAATCTTTGATATTTATGAAATCATACCGGGATTCATCGCCTCTGCGGTGGTGATTATTATTGTCAGCTTATGCACAAAATTGCCTAAAGAAATTGGTGAGGAATTTGACCAAGTTAAGAAACCTTGGGTAGATAAAAGTAAATAGATGGTATAGAATATAGTCATGAGGAAAATCCTTGTGGCTATATTTTTTAGATTTGTAAATTTTTAAATTCAGTTCAATTCGATTGAATGAAAATCAGGAGGAGGAAAACATGGAAGCGTTGCAGGCTCACGAATTAAAGTATATAAAATTATTGCAGAAGCAATATCGGTCTATTGAGGAGGTGACTGAAGAAATCATCAACTTGCAGGCGATTATTAATTTGCCCAAGGGGACAGAACATTTTCTCAGTGACTTACATGGAGAATATGAAGCATTTACTCATATGTTGCGGAATGCCTCAGGCGTTGTAAGAAGAAAGATTGATGAAGTTTACGGAAAAACCATGACAGAGCAGGAACGAAAAACCTTAGCTACCTTAATTTATTATCCGGAAGAACGGTTGATTTTAGAAAAAGAAAATGCCATAAATTTAGATGAATGGTATACCATTACTTTATATAGATTGGTTGAAATTTGCAAAGTGGTGGCTTCAAAATATACGAGATCGAAAGTAAGAAAAGCATTGCCCGAATATTTTGATTACATCATAGATGAACTTCTTCATGAAGAAAAGTTTAAAAACAACAAGGATCAATATTATGCCAGCATTATTAAGACCATTATAGAAATCGGCAGAGCGGATGCCTTTATTATTGCCTTATCCAATTTAATCAGAAGGCTTTCTATTGACAAGCTGCATATTATTGGCGATATTTATGACAGGGGTCCGGGTCCGGACATTATCATGGACACACTCATGGATTACCACGCCTTGGATATCCAGTGGGGAAACCACGACATACTTTGGATGGGTGCTGCCTGTGGAGAGTTGGGCTGTATTGCAAATGCTATTCGCATTAGCGCCAGATATAATAATTTGGATATTTTGGAAGATAGTTATGGTATTAATTTAAGGAAATTTGCCACCTTTGCCTATTCTACTTATGAAAATTCCAACTGCGTAGATCTTTTACCAAAAGGCACGAGAAATGGAATTTCTTCCAGTTCGGAGTTAGAGCGGCTGTCAAAAATACATAAAGCAATCGCTGTGATCCAGTTTAAAATTGAAGGGCAAATCGTTAAAAACCATCCGGAGTATAAAATGGATGATCGTCTGCTTCTTGACAAAATCAATATTGAAGAGGGCACGGTAGAAGTGGGCGGTGTGACTTATAAAATGAAGGACACCTTTTTCCCTACCATTGATTGGGCGGATCCTTACAAATTGTCAACGGAGGAACGCAATGTAATGGGAAAAATCCGCAGATCTTTCTTAAATAGTGGGCGTTTGCAAAAGCATATTGGTTTCCTATATTCCCAGGGAAGCTTGTATTTAAGATGCAACTCCAATTTGCTTTATCACGGCTGTATTCCCATGAATTCCGATGAAAGTTTTACGGAAAGCAATGTAGGTGGAAAGACTTATAAGGGAAAGGCATACTGTGATGCGGCAGATAGCATGGCAAGAAAAGCCTTTAACGCCCGATTTGATTTGGATGAAAAGAATGATGCCAGAGATTATATGTGGTATTTGTGGTGCGGACCGGATTCCCCTCTTTTCGGAAAAGAAAAGATGGCGACTTTTGAACGCTACTTTATAGAAGATAAGACGCCCCATAAGGAAAATAAAAATACCTATTATAAAGTACAGGAGAAAGTAGACGTTTGTGAAAAAATCATGAAAGAGTTTGGCTTGGATCCCAGCATTTCTCACATTATCAATGGTCATGTGCCGGTGAAAATGAAGACGGGAGAGAATCCTGTTAAGGCAGAAGGGAAGCTGATTATTATAGACGGGGGCATGTCCAAAGCGTATCAGGGGGAAACGGGCATTGCAGGTTATACGTTGATTTTCAATGCCAACGGCTTACTGCTCACAGAACATCAGCCATTTGAATCCAGATATGCGGCCATTAATGAGGAAATTGACCTTCATTCTTCCATCAAAGAAATTGAAACGAGAACGGAAAAAATTCTTGTGGCAGATACGGATGACGGGAAAAAATTAATGGAGGACATTGAAGATTTAAAGCTATTGCTAAAGGCCTATAGACAGGGATATATTAAGTAGTGTGATGAATTTTAGCTTTTAAAGCTGTTGCACTAAAAACGGAACAAAATGATAAAAAAACAGTTTGTTCCGTTTTTTTATGCCATGGACTTTAGTGAGTGTAGGTTTCTTGGCATGAATCTATAAAATCCTTTTATAGAGGATTAGACGCAAGCAATTTGAAATTAATAATTGGTTGCGTTTTTTACAGTGAGTAGGAAAATCATGGGCAGTTAGCATTTATAGGCGAATCCTATTTTTTTCACTTGAAAATGAAGGGTTGAAAAAAGATAAAAAACATTGACAAAGGAGGATAGGAAGGATAATATGTACTTATACGCATAAGAGTATATGAAGGGAGTCTGACATGAACCAATTGACAACAGTATTCAAGGCATTTTCCGATGAAACCAGATTGAGAATTCTCATTCTTTTGGCCCAAGAAGAGCTTTGTGTATGTCAACTAAGTGGGATTATGGATATTTCACAACCAAAAGTATCCAAGCATTTATCTAAATTACGGGACATGGGTTTTGTGATTGACCAAAGAAAAGAGAGATTCGTATTTTATCGGTTGCAAAGAAAAAATCGATTTTTAATGACTATTACAAAGGACATCCTGCAAAAGTCGGAGGAGTTCCCACAATTGCTTGCGGATCGTTGTGGCCTTGCAGAGAGAGAACAATATTTAAGTCAATGTAACTGCAATTTGGATGTGTAAAGGGTAAGGTAAAAAGGAAAGAAGTCGTATAGGAGAGATATGGTGTCTATTTTTGAGTGGCTAAATAGCCAACTCCTTCGAATGGAGTGGTTATCCAACCTTGTTCAGCGTCTTGTAGAACAGGGTTTGGGGCTTTCGATTCAGGAACGGCTGGGCGGAAGCATTCATTTTTTTATATATGATGTGGTGAAGATTTTTATACTGCTTTCAGTGTTGATTTTTACCATTTCATATATACAGAGTTTTTTTCCGCCGGAAAGAACAAAGAAAATATTGGGGAAATACAACGGATTGACAGGGAATCTGTTAGGGGCTTTGTTAGGGACGATTACGCCTTTTTGCTCTTGTTCATCCATACCTCTTTTTATTGGATTTACAAGTGCGGGGCTTCCCTTAGGGGTTACTTTTTCGTTTTTAATCTCTTCACCTCTTGTGGATTTGGCATCCGTACTCTTGCTGGCAAGTATTTTCAACTGGAAGATTGCCATTTCCTACGTTGTCGTTGGACTTATTTTGGCGGTGGTTGGTGGTACGGTTATTGGCAAGGCAAAGCTTGAAGAATCTGTGGCACCTTTTGTTTACAATCATAAAATGATTGATATAGAGCAAGGCGTGCTGACAAAAAGAGACCGTATGGATTATTCCAAAGAACAAGTTTGGGAGATTATCAAACGGGTGTGGCTGTATATTTTAATTGGTGTGGGTATAGGTGCGGCTATTCACAACTGGATTCCTGAAGCGTGGATTTCGGCCGTCTTGGGTCAGGGCAAATGGTACTCTGTTCTTGTGGCTACTGTGGTGGGCGTTCCCATGTATGCGGATATTTTTGGCACGTTGCCCATTGCCGAGGCTTTGGTGTTGAAAGGGGTAGGCCTTGGAACGGTGCTTGCCTTTATGATGGCAGTCACTGCCCTTTCTCTGCCTTCCTTGATCATGTTAAAGAGAGTGGTTAAAGCAAAGTTGTTGGCGGTATTTTTTGGGGTTGTTACCATTGGAATTTTAATCATAGGGTATGGGTTCAATGCTTTTGGAAACCTGCTTGTTTAGGGGATTTGGGATGGCAGCAGGGTGAGAACCCAAGGCATTTATTCAATAAGTTTTGAACCTAAAAGCAGTGTAAAAGGAGAAGATAAAATGATCATTAAGGTTTTAGGAACCGGTTGTACAAATTGTAAAAAGTTAGAACAAAACACAAAAGATGCGGTAAAAGCACTTGGAATTCATGCCACCGTTGAAAAAGTAGAAGATTTTAAAGATATTGCAAGTTATGGCGTGATGCAAACACCGGCGTTGGTTATTGATGGGGAAGTGAAAATCATAGGCAAGGTTGCAAAAGTTGACGAAATTAAGGCACTTTTAACCAACCGTAGCAAGAATTCCCCCACATCTTAGGTGGTGGGTTGAATTGCGACTGAGCGCATAGGGCGCAAGAACCGTCTGCACATAAGGCTTTCCACGGCGACTTCTCAAAAAAATTTATGGATGCAGGTTGTGGGTAATTATTTATAAAAAAGTTGCCAGGCGCTCATGACAAAAATCAGTTGACAAAGCCGGCTTACCTGTATTATACT
>JAVVUJ010000041.1:0-15533 GCA_036653195.1 Anaerovorax sp.
GGATACTTTGACGTCACAAGCATTGTCAAAGTGCTATACTGGTCATCGGTAATCTGAATCCTATGACACCACAGCCAACGACTCTGGTCTTTTATCTCTTCACTCTGCAGGGTTCTATCCAGAAGAATTTATTTTTTCAAATTTTATACATAATTACCATTGACATCCATATTCAATACTTGTAAAATATTGACAGGCTTTAAATACACACTGCTTTCAGCTTTTATAAAACAGTTTCCTAAAATTCATTTGAAAATTCCAAAATAAAATGAAAAGTAGAAAGAAAAGAGGTATAATGATGAAAACAATAAAAACAAAACAAAAGAAAGGGGGAACTCAAATGCTTGACATTACTTACATCAGTCCTTTTACAGACTTTGGTTTTAAAAAGCTATTTGGACAAGATGCAAACAAAGCCTTGCTCATAGACTTTTTAAATGAGCTGCTTCCTATTCCCCATAGAATCCAGGATATACAGTTTAAAAATACGGAACAGCTCCCGGAATTCGGTCAGGACAGAAATTCTATATTTGATATTTTTTGCAAAGATGAAAAAGGCAGTGAATTTATTGTTGAAATGCAAAATGGATACCAGAAATTTTTTAAAGACAGAACAGTTCTGTACTCTACCTTTCCCCTACAGCAACAAATGGTTAGGGGGCAATGGGATTATCAACTGAAACCAGTCTATTGCGTTGCCCTCTTAGGCTTTACGCTCTTTGGTGAACCTGATGAAGGCGAAGAAATCTATAAAGAGTATCTTCATGTGGTCAAATTAAAGGATGAAAGAAATGAAATTTTTTATGAAAAACTCACCTATATTTTTATTGAATTGGAAAAATTCACAAAGACAGAGCAAGATTTGGAGAGCAAATTTGACAAGTGGTTGTATTTTTTGAAATATTTGGCAGAGTTTGATGAAATTCCGTCTATTTTAAACGAAAAAATTTTTACTGAAGCCTTTCGAGTCGCTACCTTTTATAACTTTACAAAAGAGGAACGAAATGCTTATGAACGATCGTTGAAAGCATTTCGTGACAATATCAATGTAATTCGAACTTCCCTAGAAGATGGACTGAAAAAAGGCTTTCGAAAAGGTATGGATCGAGGTCTAAAACAGGGGCTGGAACAGGGGCTGGAACAAGGGCTGGAGCAAGGGCTGATTCTAGAAAGAGCTCGCAATATTAAAAAAACGATTTCTATACTTAGGGATGTGCGCTTCTCAAATTCACAAATTCAAGAAAAACTTTATCAAAATTACGCCGATTCCATTGACATGGTAGACGAAATATTATTGCAAGAAACCATACAGAGAAAAACATAAATGTTTTCTAATTATGACAATTATTAAAAAATGGCAGCCTTTCGGCTGCCATTTAATTGCAAATAACAATGAGAAAACAAATTTTTAAAAAGCTTAAAAATGCAAATTGTTTTCCACGTAACTCAACGCGTGTGTTTTTCCCCCTCAGCCACCGGCTACGACACGCAACAATTTAACATCATCTCCATCTTGCAAAACATGCACTGCATATTCAGCCATTAAAAGTTGCTTTCCGTTTACCCATACAGACATTCTTTTGGCTCCTCTTTTTTCAAGAAGCGACGCCACCGTCATTCCTTCCGGAAGAGAGTCTTCTTTTTTATTAATCCTTATGGTAATCATCTTTTTCCTCCATACCTAATGCACCCAATTGCCAACGTGACAACACACGAGTGCGCTGCCACAGATACAGGATAACAACCATCAAATTTATAAGTTTAAATCCAGTCTAATCCCAATCTTTTCAAAGTTTCCGGTTTTGGCACGCCATTATCATCCCAACCCGCATATTTATAATAGGAGTCTAATGCCTTTTCAAACTCTTCTCTGGTAATCTGAGAAACTTCCCCTTCCCCATAGGTAATGGGTAGGAACGCTTTTGGCGGCAAGGTATCATTTTTCCGATTCATTCCAAGTTTTACATTAAACATTCTCATCATATTTGTACGGCGTTCTCCGATTTCCTGAAGACCGGCAATATCCATATCATCCCCTGTTGCAAATTTATAGAATCTTGCCGTATCTTCCGGTCCGTAAAGTTGCCATGCCGGTCCCCATGCAAACTGACACAAACATAACGTGTCCATCATTGAATACGAGTTTTGCGTAGCATAGGCAAATTTCGCCTTATTATCGTCCAACACCCCGTAAGCATCACAATCTTCAAAGGTATCCAACTCATTGGGCCACAGCCAGTTTTGGTCATCTTTTGGTGCCATCAATGCAGGATCATGCTCCGAAGATTGATGGTCTGCACCAAAATTGTTGACTGCATAATTGACTGCCAAATTTGGTTTCATCTGTACCATATGTGCCGGCCATTCCTGACCTTTACAGGTTACCGTTAAGTCAACGGCCTCACCGCCAATTTCTTTTGCTGCCCGTTCACTTCCAAGGGCAAGTAATCTTCCAATGCCTTCTTCCCTGTATGCAATCTTCTTGATCAATTTTTCAAAGACAGCGCCATTTCCATATTTCAATTCTAGCCCGTCTGTTTGTTCTTTTGTAAGCAATCCTTTTTCATAACAGTTCATGGCAAAAGCAATGGTTGCACCGCATGAAATGGTGTCAAGTCCATACATGTTGCAAAGTTGATTTGCCAAACAAATATCTCCAAGATCTGTGTTTCCGCAGTACGAGCCAAAGGTGGCGCAAGTCTCATACTCAGGTCCGCCATAAGAAGGATCCACCTTTCCCGGTATTTCCACTTCTCCTTTACATCTGATGGCACACCCAAAGCAAGTCTCTCTTTTCTTTAAGATTGTCTTGGTAATGGTACTACCCGCAATGCTTAAGTAATCATCCAATTGACCGGAATCAAAGTTGTAGGTGGGTAGGAATCCTTCAGCCCCGTGCGCATCCACCACGCCTGCAGAACCATTTAATGAGGTATCTACAATGACTTCATTTGCTGCCATTCTTTCCTTTACATTCAGCGTCAATGTCTTCATTCCTTCTCGATCAACAGGTGCCATAGGCGGCTGTTTTTTCACAACCAACGCTTTTAGGTTCTTAGATCCCATAACGGCACCCACGCCGTTTCTTCCATTGGCTCTGCTTCTCATATGCATAATCGCCGAGTACAACACTTGATTTTCACCGGCAGGTCCGATAATCGACGATTCTATTTTCGTTTCTCCCAATTCCTGTGCAATCAATTCTTCGGCCTCGCCGGTTATTTTTCCCCAAATATTTTTCCCATCTTTAATTTCTACTTTATCTTTATCAATATAGACATAGACAGGATTTTCACTTTTTCCTGTAAATACAATGGAATCATACCCGTTTCCTTTTACATGTGCAGGAATAAATCCACCTACCTGAGAGTCTCCGGCGGTTCCAGTAAGAGGGCTCTTTGTGGTCACGCACATTCTGCTCTGTCCACTAATTGGAATTCCGGTAAGTGGCGACACTGAAAAAATCAACATATTTTCCGGTGACAGCGGTTCCACTTTTGGATCCATTTCCTTTAGCATCAAGTACATCCCTAATGCCGATCCGCCTGGATATTTTCTGTAAATTTCCCCATCAAGAGTATCCTTTTTAATGGTTTTTGTGGTTAAATCAATTCTTAAAATGTGTGCATCTTTCATACCTTAGTCTCCTTCACTTTCTTTATGTGGTTTATTGTTTGCTTATTGTGCCTAATCAATACACTTAATCTAAGAATACAGGTGACTACTATTTAAACCCACAAAAAAAGAGCAAGGCACAAACGCACGCTTTATGCATGCTTGTATCTCCTTCGCTCTGTCGGATGTTCGACTCTAAGGCAGGCAAAGAAATCGCTCTCTTTACCCTATCGTTTCCGCCGGCAATATTGATTGTCAATCGGAAATCGGAGTATCACTTAAATTATATAGGAAACCCCTCACGCTGTCAAACCTTAATGTCAGAATTTTTCACATATTATGACTGATTCGTGATAATGTCTTATTAAACCACACGAGATTATGTCCAAATCCAAATTGTATGGTATACTAATCCCTCATGAATAAAATAGATGAGGAGACGAAAATGAGAAAGGTAACATTATCCATGGAAGCACAAGAGAAATACGAGATTATCAAACGACTGGCAGAGGGCCATACCACCAAGACCACAGCTGCTGTGAAAATTGGCTGTACTCCCCGACATATCGCTCGCCTATTGAAGCGTTATCAAGAAGAGGGAAAGGCCTCTTTCCTTCACGGCAATATCGGACGGAAGCCCATCCACGCACTCACAGCACAGGATAAGAGCAACATCATTGCTCTTTACAACAGTAAATACTGGGATACAAACTTCACCCATTGTTGTGAACTGCTCAGCAAGCACGATAAGATACAGATATCCCCCGCCTGCCTCAGGCAGCTCCTGTACAACGAGTCCATTCTTTCACCACGGGCTACAAGACGCACCCGTAAGCAGATGAACAAGTTGCTACGAGACAGGCAGAAAACGGCGAAGACAAGCAAGGAGAAGGATCAGATCAATGCCAGCCTTGTCCGAATAGAAGATGCTCATTCCCGAAGACCGCGGTGTGCCTATTTCGGAGAAATGTTACAGATGGATGCTTCGTTACACCCTTGGTTTGGCTCTGGCAAGACACAGCTTCATGTTGCCATTGATGACTGCACCGGAACGATTGTGGGTGCTTATTTCGACCATCAGGAGACGTTGAACGGATACTACCATATCTTTCATCAGATTCTGACGAATTACGGGATACCGCACATGTTTTACACCGATAATCGCACTGTATTTGAGTACAAAAACAAAAAAATGAAGGACACCGGAGAGGATACCTTCACGCAATTCAGTTATGCTTGTAAACAATTAGGAGTAGAGCTCAAGACCACCAGCGTGGCGCAAGCAAAAGGGAGGGTGGAGCGACTGTTTCAGACGTTACAGTCACGCCTTCCAGTCGAACTTCGGCTGAAAGGCATCACCAACATCAACGAAGCAAATGTATTCTTGAACTACTATATAAAAGAATACAACGCAAAATTTGCGCTTCCTATTGATCATAGCAAATCTGTCTTCGTTATGCAACCAGATTCTGATACCATCAACCAAACGCTAGCCGTTTTAACGCCACGAGTCATAGACAATGGGCACTGCATCAAGTTTCGGAATACATATTACAAACTTATGGATTCCCAGGGTGTACAAACCTATTACCACCGTGGTGTAAAAGGGCTAGTCATTCAAACCTTTACCGGTGAACTCTTGTTCAGTACAAATGACCGAATCTATGCACTTGACGAGATACCGATCCATGAACGAACCTCTAAGAACTTTGATTTCAAGGCATCGGAGGAAAAACCAAAGAAGCGGAACATTCCATCTCCAAAACATCCTTGGAGAAGTGAAACGTTCCTAAAACATGTCCCTCACGACTATTTTCCTGATGGATTCCCTGCATAGGATGCCAATGATTAAAATTCTTTTAGTCATGTCTCTTTAATAGAGGCCTAGTTGTTGTACCCTCATATCCACATCCACTTACGTAGAAAAGCACCGGATCAACCGGTGCTAATAAATTAAATTTTTTAGGACATTTTTAAAAATGGTTGACAACCTTAATGTCAGAATTTTTTACATATTTCCTAAACAAGATCCCACGAAAAAACAGCAACCTTCCGGCTGCCATTGAATAGAAACAGAAAGTGAACAAGCCTTCTCTCATCCACCGGAAATTTTAGAATAAGCCTTCAACTCATCCCCTTCCTGCAAAGGATCAGATATCATAACCCGTTTTCCATTTACCGCCACAAACCCAAAATTTTTAATTTCAGTCCAATCAATGCCTACACTTTTCAGTGCTTCTGCACAGGTGCAGTTTTCTTCAACCGTTACTTGACGCTCTTTTTCTCCGTCAAATAGCTTTCGCAATGTGCCCCTCAATGTAATTGTAATTTTCATTTTTTCCTCCATATAGGCTAACGGGCAAACGAAGTCCTCCCTTGCCCATACAAATAAGCCGTAAAACTTGACTGCTCATTTGCTTCCGACAGGGAAAAATCCTTCTTACTGCCCGTGCCATGATCTTGCTGAAAATCCCATATGCAAAATAGCACATGGGCGAAAGTGTAAAATATCCTTCACACTTAGCTCCATTCTGTGCCATCTTTTTCCTCTAATCCCCCTATTCCAACGATATATGGGGCGGGAAGATAAAAAAACGTTTCACCTTCCCCTCATACGGGAAAAAGTGCAAAATAACTAACGTACTTTACACTTATACCCATTGCTCACATCAACTGATCTAATTTATTTGATTTTAGAGAAATTTGTCTTATTTTATAATTGACAGATAATGCTTTCAGGTACCATTCCATTTTCATCCCAACCAAGTACTTGATAGTACTGGTTTAACATATCTTCAAATGCTTCCTGCGGAATTGCCTGCCCTGCTGCGGGACCACTTTTCAGTGCTTCTTTTGCAAGTCTCTTTGGCATGGTATCATCTTTTCTGTTAAATCCTTCTCTTTGGTTGAACACCCTTGCAAGTTGAATGGTTCTCCATGCCACATCCTTCATATCCTGCTCGGTCCACTCTTTTCCCGTAACAATGGTCATGATTTCAGCCATCATTTCTTTGCTCAATGTTCCCCAGAAGTCACAGATACACATAGAAAATTTCACCGCATTATGTTCTGCTAAGTCGTAAACCATCTGCCCCTTATTTTCAGGCGTATACGGAGGAATGGATGCTGCAAATACTTCTTCATTTGGCGCATATGCTCTCATGTGGCAAGCGCCTCTATCTGAAACTGCATAAGCCAATGACATTCCCCATGAACCACGTGGCTCATACTGCGGATATTCAAGACCCTTTACCTGCATTGCAAAATCTTCTCCGCCAAACTTTTCGGATGCACGCTTTACGCCCACAGCCAAATCAGCACCAACGCCTTCTCTTCTTGCTATCAATCCCAAATAATCTATCATCTTATCGATTTCGCCAAACTTAATGCCAAAGTCATGAATGCCTTTTTCCGTCATTTCCATAGCCCATATAATGGTATCCCCTGCACTGATGGTATCAAGACCCATGTTATCGGCAACCTGGTTAAATTTGATAATGGATTCAGGATCTCTATTTCCTGCATTTGGACCGGCTACAGCCAATGATTCATATTCAGGTCCTTCACAAATGGCATCGCCATATTGGATAAAGTTACCACAACCTAAGCCACAGCTTCCGCATCCACGCTTTCCAACTCTCTTTTCAAGGATAACATCCCCATTATACTCCGTCCATCTTTCATCTGTTGCATCAGAGAAATTGTTCATAGGCAAAATCCCGCCATCATTACAAGCCTCTAAGAATGCTGTTGTTCCGCAATCGAAAATAAACGTGTTGTCTTCCAGCAGCGTATCGGTTTGCAGCATTTCAATAATTCTGTTTGTTGCTTCTACAATATTTGGAATCTTAACGCCGCCTGTTCCATTGATGACGATGGCCTTCAAATTCTTACTGCCCATGACAGCACCAATACCACCTCTGCCTGCCTGTCTGTAATAATCGGAGTTGATACAGGCCATGGGTACAAGGTTTTCACCTGCAGGACCTATAGACAGAATGCTGTAATCGTGCCCATGTTTTTTGGCTAAAATGGCTTCTGCTTCATGAGATCCTTTGCCCCAAATACCTTCTGCGCTTTTAAAAGAAATTTTGTCATCTTCTATTAAAACATATCCCGGCTCCTTTAATGCTCCTTCAAATATGACAGCATCATATCCGGCATACTTAATCTTTATACTGGCATGCCCACCAATAGAACAGTCATTGATCGTGCCCGTCGCCGGTGACTTTGCCGAAATAGACAATTTTCCCGAACAAGGTACAGGTGTACCTGAAACAGGCCCATTCATAAGAAGCAATTTATTGTCCGGTGAAAGTGGATCGATTCCCGGTTTCAGTTCTTCATAAAGATATTTAATGGCAAGACCCTTTGAACCAATATATTTTTCCGCCCAATCCATACGAAGAGGCTCTTTCGTTGCACTTTTCTTTGTTAAATCTATTCTCAGAACATTGTTCTGATATCCTAACATTGTCATCTTATTATCCCCTTTCCAATCTATTCAAACGTTAATGCGTGCTGTGGACAAGTCTTCACACAAGAAGGATCCCCTTTACACGTATCACAAATATATGCTTTTTCATCTCTCATTCTAACAATATGCTTTGGACAGGCCCTTTCGCAAACACCGCAACCAATACATTTGTCAAAGTCTACCTCTATATACTCACCCATAGAAATAGCGCCCACCGGACATTGCTTTTTACAGATACCACACAAAATGCAGTAGGAGTCATGATATTTCAGTTCCCTTCCTTCGTCGTAGTAAGTCTCTATGCCAATTCTAGCCTTTGAAGGAGCGAATTCTCCCTCTTTCATAGCAGAACACACTTGTGCACAAAGTTGACAGCCGATACATTTTTCTTTTTCAAACTTCAATCTTTTCATGATATTCGTTCCCGCCTTTCATAACTTAAATTTAATTTTTTTGTTTTATACGGTTTTAGCTTATTTTCCGGTCACACAAAAAAAGTGCAACAGCAGTATACCCTTATAAGCCTCGAGTAGTACTTCTCCTTTGCACACCGGCAGATAGCAGAATTACTCCTACTACCCTATCGTTTCACCCGGCAGCTTCTTAACTGTCAAAATGAAATTTAGAGATAATATAGATTCATTATATAGTTCTTTTTTTGCTCTGTCAATTCTTTAACGCATGGTAAAGAAAAAATTTGTACCAATTAAGAAAAATTTTTCTATTTTAATCTCCATAAATACCTGCCATTTGTCATAAAATGATTGCTTCTCTTAAGGAAAGGTGATATAAATTAGTAAATTTATGAAAATGTTAGGAGAATATAAGGTTGAGTAAAACGATACAAAAATTTTTAGTGGAACATGCGAAAAAAAGATCCGCATCCTTTCACATGCCTGGACACAAAGGATCTGCCATTTACCGCGAATTGGGTTATGGCGAATTTTTAGACCAAATAATGGATTGTGATATCACTGAAATACCCGGTGCAGATAACCTTTTTCAGGCAGAAGGCATGATTAAAGATTTGCAAGAAAGGTATGCCCAGCTCTATGAAGTCAAGGAGTCCTTTTTATTAATTAACGGAACCAGTGGCGGTTTAATCGCAGCGATTCTCGCCACAGTGGGAAAAGGGAGAAAATTAGTGATGGCAAGAAATTGCCACAAATCTGTTTTCAATGCGTTGACATTAGGCGATATAAAGCCCGTTTATGCCTATCCCCAACTCATGGCGGATTACGAAATTTCAGGTGCTATTATGGCGGAACAAATTGACCAACTACTGTGTGATCACCAAGATGCCGATGCCGTTATCTTGCCTAGTCCTAATTATTATGGAATCTGCTCAGATATAGAAGCCATTGCCAAAGTCGTTCACAAGCACAATAAAGTACTCATTGTGGATCAGGCACACGGTGCTCATTTGAAAATTTTTCGAAAATACGGCATAGACGTTTTGCCAAAATCCGCGGAGGAATCCGGTGCCGACATTGTGGTAAATAGCATCCACAAAACACTGGCATCTTTTACCCAAAGTGCTATTTTAAATTTGAACAGCGATAGAGTCGCTCCAGATTTAATAGCTGACAAATTACAGTGTCTCCAAAGTACAAGCCCCTCCTACCTTCTGATGGCCTCTCTGGATATTAACGCATCCATAATAGAAAAGAATGGCAAGGAATTGATGGAACGATGGTTAGAGAACATTTACTATTTTTACCATGAATCCGCTAAGAACCCCTATATCCACTGTTTTGCCCAAGCAAACAATTTAGACTTTACAAAGATCAATTTTTTTCTCACTCAAGTCCCTATTTCCGGAAAGGAAATAGAAGAAGAGCTAAACAGACTACATGGGGTTTTTATAGAGCTTTATACCGGTGATTACTTGATGTGTATGACCGGAATCGGAAATGTTCGCCAACATTATACGCAACTTTTACATGGACTTGATGAGATTATTCAGCGGGCTTTAAAAAACAACGTCTTCCCTGAAAATAATACCAAGGAAGTGATTCCGAAAACAAAAGTGCCTTTGCTCTCTCCCAAGGTCTCATTATTTCCAATTCCACAAAAAACCATGTGGATAAAATTAGAACATGCTGCAGGTCTTATCTGTGCAGGAAGCCTGATTCCATACCCACCTGGAATCCCCATTGTTTGTCCCGGTGAAAAATTGGATGCTGAAATGCTCACCTATCTGAAAACACTTCGAAATCAAGGTGAAAAAGTAATAGGGATCAACTCGTCCGGGGAAATTTTAGTAGGCATGTGTTAAACGCACCCTTGCCAGGCGCACCCAAAAAAATCGGGCACAGGCTCTGGTAGCCGTGTCCGATTTTATTAATTTTTATGCATATAGTAAAGAGCGTGTACCTACTAAATCTCTGCAATAATGAGGCTCCCCACTTCTTTTGTCCCTACTAATTTCATCCCTTCTGTCATTAAATCTGACGTTCTGTAGCCTTTTGTTAAAACAGCTTTTACTGCCTTTTCAATGGCTTCTGCTTCTTCCTGCAATCCAAAGGTATATCGAAGCATCATGGCCGCTGAAAGGATGGTCGCCATTGGGTTTGCTTGATCTTTCCCTGCAATATCCGGTGCCGATCCGTGAACAGGTTCGTACATACCAAAGTTGCCTTTTGCCAAACTTGCAGATGGCAACATGCCGATAGACCCGGTAATCATACTGGCTTCATCGGAAAGAATATCCCCAAAAATATTGTTTGTGACGATGACATCAAATTGTTTTGGATTTCGCACCAATTGCATGGCCGCATTATCCACATACATGTGGCTCAGTTCCACTTCCGGATAATCCAAGGCAACCTCCGTCACGATTCGTCTCCATAATCTGGAACTTTCCAACACGTTTGCCTTGTCTACACTACAAAGCTTTTTGCTTCTTTTCATAGCCATATCAAAGGCAACCACAGCAATCCTTCTTACTTCTTCTGTGGCATAAAGCTCTACATCATAAGCCGCCAAGCCCATTTCTGTTTCCTTCACGCCCTTCTCCCCAAAGTAAATCCCCCCGGTCAGTTCTCTGACGACCACAATGTCCAGGCCACCTTTCACAATTTCCGGCTTCAAAGGGCAGGCATCTGCCAACTGCTCAAATAAAAGGGCGGGTCTCAAATTAGCAAAAAGCCCTAATTCCTGCCTCAGTCCCAACAATGCTCGCTCAGGTCTTTCGTCTCCGGGCAGCGTATCCCACTGCCAACCACCCACTGCACCCAGAAGCACTGCATCACTGTTTTTACACACTTGAATGGTCTCCTGGGGCAAACATCCACCCGTTGCTTCGATGGCTGCCCCGCCGGCAAGAACGGTTTCATACTCAAAATGGTGTCCGTATTTTTTTTCAATTTTTGCCAGTACCCGCGTAGCTTGTCCTACCACATCAGGTCCAATACCATCTCCCGGTACTAATGCAATTTTATAATTCATATTCCCCTCCATATGGGCGGAAGTGTAAAATAAACTTTTACACTTGGTCCATTCCTTCTAACTAAATAGAAACCTGCGGTTTCGTCATTTACACCTTCTTTATAATATAGGAACTATCTTTCAAAATGTTCAAAATGATCGTTCCGTATATTTCAAAGAAGGTACCTTACTAGGTTGACCTTTACGGTCAACATGTGTAAATAGAAACCTGCGGTTTCGTCATTTACACCTTCTTTATAAGTTCTCTTTTACATAATTAACAAGTCCATCACACTGTATAATCTTGCTGATAAATTCCGGAAAGGGCTCTGCTTGATACGTTTCGCTCCTTGTCAAATTGGTGATTTTTCCTGTTTCAAAATCCACAGTCACCTGGTCTCCTGCCTGAATTTTTTCTGCTGCCTCTTCACATTCCAAGATGGGCAACCCTGTATTAAAAGCATTTCTGTAAAAAATTCTTGCAAAAGTAGGGGCAATGACACAAGTCACGCCGGCACCTTTGATGGCAATGGGTGCATGTTCTCTGGAAGAACCACATCCAAAATTTTTCCCTGCTACAATGAGATCTCCCGGCTTTACTGCTGTGGCAAATGCTGCATCAATATCTTCCATACAATGTGCCGCTAACTCTGTCGGATCCGAAGTGCTCAAATGCCTTGCGGGGATAATCACATCGGTATCTACGTTTTCCCCATATTTAAATACTTTTCCCATATTTTCCTCCTATTACAATTCCAAATGTATGACCTGCTTCCACACCGAAACCATGAGAAGCTTTCTCTTACCATACCAATTAAATGGTTTCCGGATTGGCGATTCTCCCTGCAATTGCAGAAGCTGCCGCTACCGCCGGACTTGCCAAATAAATTTCAGAGTCTACGTGACCCATTCTACCCACAAAATTTCTGTTGGTGGTGGCTACGGCTCTTTCTCCCGCTGCTAAAATGCCCATATGTCCACCTAGGCAAGGTCCGCAAGTGGGTGTTGAAAATACTGCGCCTGCTTTGACAAAAATCTCCGCATAACCGGCTTTGATGCAATCCAAATAAATCTGCTGCGTTCCCGGAAATATGATACAACGAAGATGCTTCGCCACTTTTTTACCTTTTAAAATCTTTGCCGTAACCGCCATATCTTCCATCCTGCCATTGGTACAAGATCCGATAATCACCTGATCAATCTTCACATGACCCACCTCATCGATGGTTTTGGTATTTTCAGGCAAATGAGGGAATGCAATGGTAGGTCTAATTGTGGCCAAATCAATGGCAATGGTCTCATCATAAACTGCGTTTTTATCCGGTGTGTAGACTTTCATCTTCTTTCTAAACGCCTTGTTCTTATTTTTATGGGCTTTCATATACTCTTTGGTCTGTTCATCCACCATAAAAATTCCGTTTTTCGCGCCGGCTTCAATGGCCATGTTTGCCATGGTCAATCGGTCATCCATAGAAAGGTTTTTTAGCCCCGGCCCCATGAATTCCATGGATTTATAAAGAGCACCATCTACACCGATCTTTCCGATAATGTGCAGGATCACATCTTTTCCGCTCACCCATTTGGTGGGTTTCCCCGTCAATTCAAATTTAATTGCCCCGGGCACTTTAAACCAAGCTTTTCCCCTTGCCATACCCGCTGCCATATCCGTAGAACCGATGCCTGTGGCAAAAGCGCCCAACGCACCATAGGTACAGGTATGAGAGTCTGCCCCGATAACCGCATCGCCTGCTACCACAAGGCCTTTTTCCGGCAAAAGTGCATGTTCAATACCCATTTCGCCCACTTCAAAATAATTTTCAATTTCCTGATTCACTGCAAATTCACGCAAAATTTTGCATTGCTCCGCAGCCTTAATATCTTTGTTTGGCGTAAAGTGATCCGGCACCAAAACCACTTTATTTACATCGAACACCCCTTTTGCGCCCATCTTATGAAACTCTTTAATGGCTACCGGGCCTGTAATGTCATTGGCCAATACGATATCCAAGTTTGCCTCAATAAACTGTCCGGCTTTTACGGATTTTAACCCGGCCTTATCTGCCAAAATTTTCTGTGTCATGGTCATACCCATACTATTTTACCTCCTTGTGATGTTCTCGATCATAAATCATTTTATTGACTGCGTTAATATATGCGTAGATACTGGCTTCTATCACGTCTGTAGAAAGGCCTCTTCCCGAAAAGATACGCCCTTGTGGATTGCTGATTTTCACCAGTGCATCACCCTGGGCATCTTCCCCTTCTGTTACGGATTTCAATTGATAATCTTCCAATTTTAAAGACATCCCTACAATTTTATCAATGGCCTTAAACGCTGCATCTACCGGTCCGTCACCTCTGGCCACTTTTTCTATGATCTTATCATCAATTAACACTTTGATAACAGCCGTAGAAGTAATGGTGTTTCCACTGTTGATGACAAAGCTTTCCACTTGGTAAGCCTGTGGTACTTCCACGGAAGCCTTGGCAATAATGGCCTCAATGTCTTGATCATATACCTTCTTCTTTTTATCTGCAAGCCTCTTGAATTTTTCAAAAGCGATGCTCAACTCTTCATCCAGCAAATTGTATCCAAGTTCCAGCACTTTATCATTAAAAGCATGTTTCCCCGAATGCTTTCCAAGCACCATATTGTTTTTATTCAGTCCCACAGAAGCCGGCGTCATAATTTCATAAGTTTCTCTGTTTTTCATTACACCGTGTTGATGTATACCCGCTTCATGGGCAAAAGCATTTTCTCCCACAATGGCCTTATTGGGCTGCACTTTTACACCTGTAATCCTGCTTAACAAACCGGAGGATCGCATGATTTCCGTGGTCACAATATTGGTTTGTGCACCTAGTGCATCTTTTCTGGTGTGCAGTGCCATGACCAATTCTTCCATAGCTGCATTTCCGGCTCTCTCTCCGATTCCATTGATGGTACACTCAATCTGCGTCACACCCGCTTTAATCGCAGCCAATGAGTTGGCAACGCCCAAACCCAAGTCATTGTGGCAATGTGCGGATATGGTCACGTTATCCAGTGATGGTGCATATTCCCTCAGCTTCATAAAAAAGTCGTAATGCTCTTCCGGTGTAGTATAGCCCACCGTATCCGGTAAATTGATGGTGGTAGCGCCGGCTTTAATGACCCCTTCGATAATTTTTGCCAAAAACTTCAGGTCGCTTCTTGTGGCATCTTCTGCTGAAAATTCAATATCACTGCAATACTTTTTCCCGTGGGCTACCATAGCGCAAGCTCTTTCATACACTTCATCAGGTGTCATCATCAGTTTGTATTCCATATGCAATGGAGATGTGGCAATAAAGGTATGAATTCTAGGGGCAGCTGCGCCTTTCAGCGCTTCCCACGCCCTGTCTATATCCGGTGCACTGGTTCTCGCCAAGCTGGCCACGGTACAATCTTTCACCGTGTCCGCAATGGTTTTTACAGAAAGAAAGTCTCCCGGTGAGGAAATCGCAAATCCGGCTTCTATCACATCAACCTTCATCCGTTCCAACTGTTTGGCCATCTCTATTTTCTCTTTTAAATTCATACTACACCCCGGTGATTGCTCGCCGTCTCTAAGTGTCGTATCAAAAATCTTAATTGTTTTACTCATGCATGTTACCTCCTATTTTCCTTTATTAAATAATGGTAAATTTTCACAAAATCATGGCTCCGGAAAATTTACTTATGAAGCGGTCATCCCGTCAAAGACAGAAGACAGCCTACAAAAAAATCCCCGAAGTCGCAATGACTCCAGGGACGATGTGTATACCGCGGTACCACCCTGATTACTGCAAATGCAGTCATCTCTTTATCTGAAAACCACGCTCCAGAGTGAGACTTAACCTCTCCAACGTATCGGTTCGCAGCACCACCGACTCTCTGTGACGTTCCCGGATCAATTAATAATTCCTTCATAGCATGTAAAATTCAATATTGTTGTAAGTATAATACAGGTAAGCCGGCTTTGTCAACTGATTTTTGTCATGAGCGCCTGGC
>JAVVUJ010000042.1:0-15387 GCA_036653195.1 Anaerovorax sp.
GAAGAACCGTTGGTGCCGGTGTTGTAGCAAGCATCGTAGAATAGTTGTAAACAACTGAACTCAGCAACAGAGATAAAAGTGGCCTCAGAAGAGGCCATTTTTATAATTTGAAGCCCTGCCCGTATCTACGATACGGCGCGCAGGTCTCATACAGCAATTTCCCAAATCTGTGATTTGGTGAAATTTTTCAGTTGAAGCCCTGCCCGTATCTACGATACGGCATATGGCTTTTAGAAAATCATTTTTAATATAGGCTGACAGGTGAAAAATGGAACGGAAAATCATAAACAAACAAAACAACAGCAGCCGATGCGTGGTTTGTGGGGATCAGAATTCCTTTAGTTTAAATACTAGGTTTTATGAAGTGGAAAACGGAGAGCTTGTAGCAATCTTCCAGACAAAAGACCACCACCAAAGCTATCCGGGAAGAGTTCATGGCGGTATGGCCGCAGCTATTTTGGATGAAACCATTGGCAGAGCCATCTGTGTACAGGAACCGGGAACTTGGGCGGTCACTGTAGAATTAAATATGAAATATAAACGACCCCTTCCTACAGATGCCAAGCTAAAGGCAGTGGCCAGAATTACAAGAAATACTCGAAAAATATTTGAAGGTGAAGGTGAAATTCTTTTAGAAGATGGAGCCGTAGCAGTGTCAGCATGGGGAAAATATATGAAATTGCCTGTAGACCAAATTGCTGACGAGGAATTTATGAAAAACCAATGGTATCGATTAGAAGAAGAAGATCCGGAGTGGGTCTGATTGAAAAAGCTGTTGACATAGGCAGAAATCTATGGTAACTTTATTAGGCGACTTTAGAATGCTAAAATTGTGTTAAGTTTAGGATAAATTGCGCCAGATTTTAGGCAAGCAAGGAGGATAATTATGAGAGTAAAAATTACAATACTACTAAAAATAAGAAAAACGACCCAGAACGTATCGAATTCAGTAAGTATTGTAAGTTTTGTAAAAAACATACACTTCACAAAGAAACGAAATAAGGGATGTGAATAAAATGGAAAAAGAAAAGAGCAAGAAACCCGCTCCCGTTGCACCTAAAAAGCAAAAAGGAAGCATCAAAGGTTACTTCAAGGGTGTAAAAACAGAGACCAAAAAAGTAATATGGCCTACGAGAAAAGAATTGGTTTCTTATACAGGCGTGGTAATTTTAGCCTGTGCTGCTTTTGGATTAGCGATATGGGCAATTGATTCTGCATTTTTGGCGGCACTGGGCGCCGTATTAGGTATTACTTTCTAGTAAAGGAAGGCAGGATATGGCCAAGATAAAATATAGTGAGGAACCGGAAGAATTAGACGAATTGGATTTGGACTTTGAAGAGGCACCGGAAGAATACGATGAGAAGGCGGAAGCTGTAAGGGAAGCAGAGACTGAAGAACTTTTTGTAGAGGACGAAGAAATTTTTGCAGAGGCTGAAGGCGTGGACTTTTTATCGGAAGAAGTAGACGAAGATGTGAAAGAGGATACGTTGTATGTAGTTTCTGCACCAAAATCCTTGTCTATTAATATGGATGCAGCCTATGAAGATCCGGAAACCAAAGCAAAGTGGTATGTGGTTCACACCTACTCCGGTCATGAAAACAAAGTAAAGGTGAACATTGAGAAAATCGTAGAAAACAGAGGCATGCAAGAGCTGGTTCACAGCATTATTGTGCCCACTGAAGATGTTGTTGAAATTAAAAATGGACAGCGTAAAGTGAAGACACGAAAGATGTTCCCCGGCTACGTAATCATAAAAATGATAGTTACCAATGAATCTTGGTATCTTGTGAGAAACACACAGGGTGTTACCGGATTTGTAGGCCATGGTTCAGAGCCCATTCCCCTTACCAATGAAGAAGTAAGAAGAATGGGTATTGAAAAAGTATATGTTGAAATTGATGTAGAAGTAGGCGACAGTATAAAAGTTGTCAGCGGACCCTTTGAAGGATTCATGGGCATCGTAGAAGAAGTGAATTTGGACAAACAGACACTTCGAGTAAAGATTTCAATGTTTGGAAGAGATACACCTGTAGAATTAGAATTCAATCAGGTTGATAAACTATAATTACTGCGCAATATGAGAATATAGTAGGCAGGGAAGGGAGATAAGATAAAATGGCAAAGAAAGTAGAAGGACTGATTAAACTGCAAATTCCGGCAGGAAATGCAAATCCGGCACCACCCGTTGGACCGGCACTTGGTCAAAAGGGCGTAAATATTATGGACTTTTGTAAACAGTTTAATGCAAAGACACAAGATCAGCAAGGGATGATTATTCCGGTTGTTATCACAGTATATTCGGATCGATCATTCACATTCATCACAAAGACACCGCCGGCAGCCGTATTGCTTAAGAAGGCTGCAAATCTTCAAAAAGCTTCAGGCGAACCTAACAAGAAAAAAGTTGCGACCATAACAACCGAACAGGCTAAGGAAATCGCTAAAACAAAAATGCCGGACCTAAATGCTGCAAACGTAGACAGTGCGACAGAGATGATTAAGGGTACAGCGAGAAGCATGGGTATTGTAGTTCAAGATTAGTATTGTGGGAGGCTAACGCCGTCCGTACCACGAGGAGGTAAAAAATGCCAAAAAGAGGAAAAACTTATAAAGAGTCAGCAAAATTGTTTGACAAAGGGACATTGTATGATGTAAATGATGCATTAGCATTGTTAACACAGACTGCAAAAGCGAAGTTTGATGAAACGGTAGAAGTTCATATCAGACTTGGCGTAGATGGAAGACATGCAGACCAACAGGTAAGAGGTGCCATCGTGTTGCCTCATGGAACAGGTAAGACAAAACGAGTTTTAGTTTTCGCAAAGGGACCTAAAGCAGAAGAAGCAGAAGCAGCGGGCGCAGACTATGTAGGCGCAGACGAACTTGCAAAAAAAATTCAAACTGAAAACTGGTTTGATTTTGATGTGGTAGTAGCCACACCGGATATGATGGGTGTTGTTGGAAGACTGGGTAAAGTGTTGGGACCTAAAGGACTTATGCCAAACCCGAAATCAGGAACTGTAACCATGGATGTAGCCAGAGCACTTGAAGAAATTAAAGCCGGTAAAGTTGAGTATCGTTTGGATAAAACCAACATCATCCACACAAGAATCGGCAGAGCGTCTTTTGGACCGGAAAAGCTTATAACCAATTTCAACGCATTGTTGGAAGCCGTTATAAAAGCAAAGCCTACAGTAGCAAAAGGACAGTATCTTAAGAGTGTCACTGTGACGACAACAATGGGTCCCGGAATCAAGGTAAACCCAGCTAGAATCACATTTTAATTTTAAGAACTGATTATTAAATTGAATACAAACCGTAGACAGCAGGTGCTATGTGAACCATAGCTTAATATCCGGCCGAGGCTTAAATATAAGAGGAAAACTCTCAATATCTGACCTTCTCGTCTACAAAATGAAAAGGTCTTTTATTTATTTAGAAAAGAGACCGGAAAGGAGAACGAAACTATGTCAGTAGAACATTTAAAGCAGAAACAGGCGGTCATTGACGAAATTAAAGAAAAGCTGAGCAGAGCACAATCAGCAGTGGTTGTGGATTATGTTGGAATATCCGTTGCACAAGCGGACACCATGAGAAAAAGACTGCGTGAGGCAAACATAGATTACACGGTTTATAAGAATAAACTGGTAGCAAGAGCTATTGAAGGAACTGAATTTGAAGGATTAAAAGATGTTCTTGCAGGACCAAGCGCATTTGCCATCAGTTATGATGATGCAGTTGCACCGGCAAGAGAACTATCCGCTGTTATGAAAGAATTCAAGAAGATGGAATTCAAGGCAGGCGTTATAGAGGGAACTCTATTCGATGCTGCCGGCGTTCAATCTATCGCAGCACTTCCGTCAAGAGAAGAACTAATTGCCAAGTTTATGGGCAGCATCCAGTCTCCTGTTGGAAAACTGGTACGTACATTCCAAGCAATTGCAGACGCACGTCCGGATGAACAGGCAGAATAGTAGAAAATAAACGAAATTTAATTTTAAAAATTAAATCAAATCAAAATAGATAGAAGGAGAAATAAAATGAACAAAGAACAAATAATTGAAGCGATAAAAGCGATGACGATTTTAGAGCTAAATGAATTGGTAAAAGCTTGCGAGGAAGAATTTGGCGTATCTGCAGCAGCACCTGTAGCAGTAGCCGGAGCAGCTGGAGCAGCAGAAGCGGTAGAAGAGCAGACAGAATTTACAGTTGTTCTGACCGGTGCCGGAGCAGAAAAGATCAAGGTTATCAAAGTTGTAAGAGAATTAACAGGTCTTGGACTAAAAGAAGCGAAGGACTTGGTAGACAATGCGCCTTCAAATATTAAAGAAGGAATCGAAAAGGCTGAAGCTGAAGCTGTGAAGGCTCAGTTAGAAGCAGTTGGTGCTCCAGTAGAATTGAAATAAGGTCAAATAGTGGCATGAAGTAGAGAAGCAGGAGGATATCAAACCTCCTGCTTTTTGAACTATGAAAAAATTTACTAAAATATTCCTTGACTCATTGTATTCATTATGATATTATAGTACATTGCCACGCAAAGTATTTTGTTTTGTTAGCAAGGAGTGATGAATATGCCATATCCCGTTAAAATAGGTAGAAAAACCCGTATGAGCTACTCTCAAATCAATGAAGTAGCTGAAATGCCAAACCTTATAGAGATTCAAACCCAATCCTATGATTGGTTTATCAAAGAAGGTTTAAGAGAGGTATTTGAAGATATCTCGCCAATTAAAGACTATGCCGGAAATTTAGTATTAGAATTTATCGACTATTCCCTAAATGATTCTCCGAAATATGGTCAAGAAGAATGTAAGGACCGCGATGTAACATATGCTGCTCCATTAAAAGTAAAAGTAAGATTAGTAAATAAGGAAACTGGAGAAGTAAAGGAACAGGAAGTATTCATGGGAGATTTCCCATTGATGACTGAGAAGGGGACCTTTATTTATAACGGCGCTGAAAGAGTAGTGGTAACTCAGTTAGTGCGTTCGCCCGGACCTTATTATGATGTAATAACAGATAAATCAAATAACAAGCTGTTTTCAACCACCATTATTCCCAATAGGGGTGCTTGGCTTGAGTATGAAACAGACTCAAACGAAATTATTTCTGTCAGGGTTGACCGTACGAGAAAACAACCGGTGACCACACTGTTAAGAGCCATAGGCTTTGGAAGTGACGAAGAAATTATTGAAATTTTCGGTGAAGACGTAAGACTTAGAAAATCATTGGAGAAGGATACAACCAACACTTACGAAGAAGGCTTAAAAGAAATCTATAAAAAACTAAGACCGGGCGAGCCACCTACTGTGGAAAGTGCAAAGTCTCTGTTGGATTCTTTGTTTTTTGACCCAAAAAGATATGACTTGGCAAAGGTTGGACGATATAAATATAATAAAAAATTAGGACTTTCAAACAGAATTATCGGATGCATCGTAGCGGAAGATATCATTGACCCCAATACGGGGGAAATTATGTTTGAGAAAGATGCCAAATTGACACGTGATGATGGTTTTGCTATTGAAAATGCCGGCGTAAAATATATCTGGGTCAATAGTAAAACAGAAGAAGGACATGTTGTAAAGGTGATCGGAAACAACTTTGTAGACCCTTCGGATTATGTAGCGTTCAGCTTAGAGGATGTAAAGATTACAGATAAAGTATATTATCCCGTTTTAAAGGAAATTTTGGAAAATAATGAAGGCGAAGAAGCTATAAAAGAGGCGCTTAACATCAATAAAAACAGCTTATCTCCAAAACATATACTCATCGACGACATCATTGCCTCTGTCAGCTATATATTGAATTTGCCCCATGGCATCGGCACGACGGATGATATTGACCACTTAGGAAACAGAAGATTGAGAACGGTGGGAGAACTCCTTCAAAACCAATTTAGAATTGGTCTTGCCCGTATGGAAAGAGTTGTAAAGGAAAGAATGACCATACAGGATATTGAGGTAACGACACCACAGGCACTGATGAATATCAGACCTGTAACGGCGGCAATAAAGGAATTCTTTGGTAGTTCGCAGCTTTCTCAATTTATGGATCAGACAAATCCATTGGCAGAGTTGACACATAAGCGAAGGCTTTCCGCCCTTGGACCCGGTGGACTTTCCAGAGAAAGAGCCGGATTTGAAGTGCGTGACGTACATCACTCCCATTACGGAAGAATGTGCCCTATAGAAACACCGGAAGGACCCAATATCGGACTGATCGGTTCGCTGACAACTTACGGAAAAATAAACACGTATGGATTTATAGAAACACCTTATAGACTTGTGGATAAGGAAAATGGAATTGTAACGGAGACCATTGAGTATTTGTCCGCCGACGAGGAAGAGATGCTGATTATTGCACAGGCAAATGAGCCTCTTGATTCAAATGGTCGATTTGTCAATGCCAGAGTGGCTTCAAGAGGAGAAGGCGGAGAAATTGATTTGGTTCCAAGGGATCGAATTGACTATATGGACGTATCTCCCAAACAAGTTGTTTCCGTGGCGACAGCCATGATTCCTTTCTTAGAAAATGACGACGCCAACCGTGCATTGATGGGTGCCAACATGCAAAGACAAGCGGTGCCGCTCTTAATTCCCGATGCGCCTATTGTAGGAACGGGCATGGAATATACGGCAGCCAGAGATTCCGGCGTTGTATTGCTTGCAAGGCATGAAGGAACGGTTGAATATGTAGATGCCAGAAAAATCATCATTAGAAGAACGGATGGCGGCGGCGTTGATCAATATGAGATGTTGAAGTTTAAACGTTCCAACCAGGGTACGTGCATCAATCAACGACCCATTGTATCAAAGAATGAAACCATTGAAGCAGGAGAAGTCATCGCTGACGGACCTTCTACAGACCTTGGAGAAATTGCATTGGGAAGGAATCTTCTTATTGGATTTATGACATGGGAAGGTTACAACTATGAGGATGCCATCATCCTAAACGAAAAATTAATTATGGAAGACCTTTTGACCACCCTTCACATAGAGGAGTATGAGTCAGAGGCCAGAGATACAAAACTGGGACCGGAAGAAATCACCAGAGATATTCCCAATGTGGGAGAAGATTCTCTAAAAGATTTGGATGAAGAAGGCATTATCAGAATCGGTGCAGAAGTGACCTCTTCTGACATCTTGGTAGGGAAAGTGACACCCAAGGGCGAAACAGAGCTGACAGCCGAAGAAAGGCTCTTGAGAGCCATATTTGGAGAGAAGGCCAGAGAGGTGAGAGACACCTCCTTAAGAGTACCTCATGGAGAGACCGGTATTGTCGTAGATGTAAAAATATTCAGTAGAGAAAATGGAGATGAATTACCACCCGGCGTTAATAAGTTGGTTCGATGCTATATCGCTACAAAGCGTAAAATTAGCGTGGGAGACAAAATGGCAGGACGTCACGGAAACAAAGGTGTTATTTCTCGAATTTTACCTGAAGAAGATATGCCGTTTATGGAGAATGGCGAGCCTATTCAGGTCATGCTGAATCCACTGGGTGTTCCATCTCGTATGAATGTCGGACAGGTTTTAGAAGTGCACTTGGGATTGGTAGCCAGCAAAAAAGGTTGGTATATTGCCACACCGGTATTTGACGGCGCCAGCGAGAAAGACATTATAAGACTCCTGGAAGCGGAAGGCTTGCCTGCCAGCGGAAAATTGGTTTTAAGAGACGGAAGAACGGGAGAAGAATTTGATAACCCGGTAACCGTGGGATATATGTATATGTTAAAATTACATCACTTGGTAGATGATAAGATTCACGCAAGAAGCACAGGACCTTATTCACTGGTGACACAGCAACCTCTTGGCGGCAAAGCACAATTTGGTGGCCAGAGATTTGGAGAGATGGAAGTGTGGGCATTAGAGGCCTATGGTGCTGCGTATACCTTGCAGGAAATTTTAACTGTAAAATCCGATGATGTAGTAGGTCGTGTAAAAACTTACGAGGCCATCGTGAAGGGGAATAATATACCTGAACCGGGCATACCGGAATCCTTTAAGGTTCTGATTAAGGAAATGCAGAGTTTGGCATTGGATGTAAAGGTTCTCACTAGCGACAATGAAGAAATTGAGTTAAAAGAAGCTTCAGAGTTTGATGGAACAACTGTTTTAGACAGTACTGTCGATATGAAAGATGTAGTTGATGAGGTTGAACTTTTCCAAGACTCCAGCGGATTCTCCGAATTTGAAGGTGATGATGACATTGACTTGGATCATGAAGATGACGAAGAAGATGACGAAATCCTTAATGAAGAAACAGACAGCGATTTTTAAATTGAATTTTTTCAATTGAAGAGTTGTCCAATCAGTTGTTAATTCAGATAAAACACTTATATAAGGGAAGGGAGAGAAGCTCCTTGTACGAACTTAATAATTTTGAAGCATTAAAAATAAGTCTTGCTTCCACAGAGAAAATCAGAAGTTGGTCCAGAGGCGAAGTGAAGAAGCCGGAGACCATTAACTATAGAACTTTAAAGCCGGAAAAAGACGGGCTGTTTTGCGAAAAAATCTTTGGACCCACCAAGGATTGGGAATGCCATTGCGGAAAATACAAGCGAATCAGATACAAAGGCATTGTCTGCGATCGATGTGGCGTTGAAGTGACAAAAGCAAAAGTCCGAAGAGAAAGAATGGGACACATTGAACTTGCGGCACCGGTATCTCATATTTGGTATTTTAAGGGGATTCCCAGCAGAATGGGGCTTGTTTTAGACATGTCCCCCAGAAACTTGGAGAAAGTGCTGTATTTTGCGGCCTATATTGTTACAGAACCGGGAGAAACAGAATTCTCTTATAAGGAAATTTTAACAGAGCAACAGTATCGAGATGCCAAAGAAATCCACGGCAATAAATTTAGAGCAGCCATGGGTGCCGAGGCCGTGAGAGAACTGCTTTCACATATTGACTTGGTGGCACTTTGCGATGAACTTCGCAAAAAGCTGAAAGATGCGTCGGGACAAAAGAAAATCAGAATTGTCAGAAGGCTGGAAGTCATCGAAGCATTGCGAATGTCAGGAAACAAACCGGAATGGATGGTATTAGAAGTCGTGCCGGTAATTCCGCCGGATTTAAGACCCATGGTACAGCTTGACGGTGGCAGATTTGCCACATCCGACCTAAATGATCTGTACAGAAGAGTGATAAACAGAAACAACAGACTGAAAAGACTGTTAGACCTTGGTGCGCCGGACATCATTGTGAGAAATGAAAAGAGAATGCTTCAGGAAGCTGTAGATGCTTTGATTGACAACGGCAGAAGAGGCAGACCTGTAACAGGACCGGGAAGCAGACCACTGAAATCACTTTCCGATATGCTGAAGGGTAAGCAAGGAAGATTCAGGCAGAATTTACTTGGAAAGCGTGTTGACTACTCGGGACGTTCTGTAATTGTTGTTGGACCTGAGCTGAAATTTTTCCAATGTGGATTGCCCAAGAAAATGGCATTGGAACTGTTTAAACCCTTTATCATGAAAAAATTGGTGCAGGACGGTCTTGCGCATAATATAAAAAGTGCAAAGAGAATGGTGGAAAAAGTAAGAACAGAAGTTTGGGACGTTCTTGATGAAGTTATTAAGGAACATCCGGTCTTGCTGAACCGTGCACCTACCTTGCATAGACTGGGAATTCAGGCATTTGAGCCGGTTTTGGTAGAAGGAAAAGCCATTAAGCTGCATCCTCTTGTATGTACGGCTTACAATGCTGACTTTGACGGAGACCAAATGGCCGTACACGTACCTCTTTCTGTGGAAGCACAGGCAGAAGCCAGATTTTTAATGCTTTCTGTCAACAATATTTTGGCACCGAAAGACGGATCACCCATTACGGTACCCACACAGGATATGATATTGGGAAGTTATTATCTGACACATCCCGGTGCGGAAGATAAAAATGGCGTTCGTCAGGAAAAGGGAGACGGAAAGATCTTTGCGGATTACGATGAGTTGCTTATGGCTTATGCAACAAAGGTGGTTAGCCTACATGCCAAAGTGCAGGTGCGAAGATTTTTACCCGGCGATAAGAGAGGAAAACTAGTGACCTCTACTGTGGGAAGATTTATTTTTAACGAAAATATCCCTCAGGATTTAGGCTATATTAACAGAGAAGAAGACCGATACGCATTGGAAGTAGACTTCCTGTGTGACAAAAAGAAATTAGGTCAAATTATTGATAAATGTTTCAGAGTCCATGGAAATACAGAGACGGCACTCATGTTGGATCATATTAAAAGTATGGGTTTCCATTACTCTACCATTGCTGCCATTACCATCGGTATCTCCGACATGGAAATACCACCGGAAAAGGAAGAAATTTTGCAGCAGGCACAAGAAGTGGTCAATAAATATGAGGCTGCTTACAAAAGAGGTCTGATGTCAAACGGGGAACGATACGAGAGAGTTATCGCTACTTGGAACAAAGCGACAGAAGACGTGGCCGATGCCTTGATGGAATCCTTGGGCAGCTTGAACAACTTGTTTATCATGGCCCATTCAGGAGCCAGAGGAAGTAGAAACCAGATTCGACAAATCGGTGGTATGCGTGGACTGATGGCAAATGCATCAGGTAAAACCATTGAAATTCCAATTAAAGCCAACTTTAGAGAAGGCCTGTCCGTATTGGAATATTTCATATCCACCAACGGTGCCAGAAAAGGTCTTGCAGACACAGCTCTTCGAACAGCCGACTCAGGTTATTTGACAAGAAGACTTGTTGACGTTTCCCATAATGTCATCGTAAGAGATCTAGACTGCGGAACCGATGAAGGCATTGAAGTCAGAGCCTTTACCGATGGGAAAGAAGTCATTGAACCATTGAAGCTTAGAATTATCGGAAGAGTTGCTATGGGCGACATTATTCACCCCGAAACCGGTGAAGTGATTGTGGAGCAAGGTGAAGAGATTACAGAAGCGCAGGCACAGTCCATTGAAGATGTAGGCATTGAGTCTGTAGCCATCAGATCGGTTATGACTTGTAAGAGCACTTATGGCATCTGCGCAAAATGCTACGGCAGAAATTTGGCAACAGGCGAATCTGTAAATATTGGGGAAGCTGTAGGAATTACGGCAGCACAGTCCATTGGAGAACCGGGTACACAGCTGACCATGCGTACCTTCCATACGGGTGGTGTAGCGGGAAGTGACATTACCCACGGTTTGCCTAGAGTAGAAGAGCTTTTTGAAGCTAGGAAGCCAAAGGGACTTGCAGAGATTTGCGAAGCAGACGGCACCGTGGTATCCATTGCCGCCCGTAAGGATAACAAAACCGAAGTAACCGTAAGAGGTGAAGAAGAAATGGTATATGTTATCCCATATGGTGCAAGACTAAGTGTTAAAGAAGGCGATTATATTTTAGCGGGAGATCAAGTGACCAGAGGTCCGTTGAACCCACATGATATATTGAGGCTAAATGGTGTAGAAGGCGTTTATCAGTATCTGCTGAAAGAAGTACAGCGTGTATATAAGCAACAAGGTGTAGATATTAACGATAAGCACGTTGAAGTCATCGCCAGCCAAATGCTTGCCAAGTACAGAATTGAAGAAGCGGGAGACACAAAACTGTTGCCCGGTGCTTTGTACAGCAAGTTTGAATTGGAAGAAGAAAACGAAGCCGTTATTCAACAAGGATTGGAACCTGCAGTAGGTAGACGTGTCCTTTTGGGCATTACCAAAGCTTCCTTGGCGACCAACTCCTTCTTATCGGCAGCATCTTTCCAAGAAACCACAAGGGTTTTGACCGATGCAGCGATAAAAGGAAAGACGGACACGCTTTTAGGTCTGAAAGAAAATGTAATCATCGGAAAACTGATTCCGGCGGGTACAGGTATGAAGAGATATAAAGATATTAATCTTGATTACGGTGTCAATACCGAATTGATGGCATCTTTTGTAGCACCATCAGAAGACGATGATGAGCCGGAAGTAGAAGTGCCGCAGCAATAACCCCAATTAAAGCAAAAATTAAGAATGGGTGGGGCATAAGAAATCAATTGACAACAATGCCCCATTTGTGATAAAGTTAGGTTTGGTTTTAGGCCATTTCGGCTTAAGATAGATTTATGTAAGAAAGGAGACCATAATGCCTACAATTAATCAACTGGTTAGACAAGGTAGAACAAGCGCTGTAAAAAAATCCACAGCACCAGCATTACTAAAAGGACTAAACTCCATTAAAAGAGTTGCGACTGACATAGAAGCACCTCAAAAAAGAGGAGTTTGTACTTCGGTAAAGACTGTAACACCTAAGAAGCCAAACTCAGCTCTTAGAAAAGTAGCCAGAGTACGTTTAACAAACGGTATTGAAGTAACTGCCTATATCCCAGGAGTTGGACACAACCTTCAGGAACATAGTGTCGTTTTGATCAGAGGCGGAAGAGTAAAAGACCTTCCGGGCGTTAGATACCATATCGTTAGAGGAACTCTTGATACAGCCGGCGTAGCAAACAGAGCAAAATCACGTTCTAAATACGGCGCGAAGAGACCAAAAGCAAAATAATCGGGAAACACTTAAAAAGTGCCCTTGATATATATATATAATAAATATCATTGGCACCACGACAGCCAAAGGGTTGTCGAGTACCGAATCAAAGAGACGCATTGAAATTTCATGAAAATCAATTGCGTAGGAGATTTTTTCGTGGACAAAGGGTAGCAAAGAACGCAAAGCGTAGGTAATACGCGGGTAAAGGGATTTGCCGCAAAAAAGAATATGGAAAAATCGACAAATAAGGAGGGAAGAGACGTGCCAAGAAAAGGAAACGTACCAAAGAGAGAAGTGCTTCCGGATCCAGTTTACGGAAGTGTTGTTGTAGCAAAACTAATCAACAGCATTATGTTAGACGGGAAAAAAGGGGTTGCACAGTCCATTGTATATGATGCATTTGACACAATTAACAAAGCGACAGGAACAGAAGCCATTGAAGTTTTTGAAAAAGCCATGAACAACATTATGCCGGTGCTGGAAGTAAAGGCGAGACGTGTAGGTGGTGCAAACTACCAGGTGCCCATTGAAGTACGATCTGACAGACGTCAGACATTGGCTCTTAGATGGCTTACAAAGTACACAAGAGCAAGAGGCGAAAAGACAATGAGCGAAAGATTGGCCAAAGAATTAATGGATGCGGCAAACAGTACAGGTGCATCCGTAAAGAAGAAAGAAGATACGCATAAAATGGCAGAAGCGAATAAGGCGTTTGCACATTATAGATGGTAAAACAAAAGCAGAAAGGAGGATTCTAGTATGCCTAGACAATTCCCACTAGAGAAGACAAGAAATATTGGTATTATGGCACATATAGATGCCGGAAAGACCACAACTACTGAAAGAATTTTGTTCTATACAGGGAAAACCCATAAAATTGGTGAAGTTCATGAAGGAGCTGCAACCATGGACTGGATGGAACAAGAGCAAGAAAGAGGTATTACTATTACCTCAGCTGCCACTACAGCACAATGGAAAGATACAAGAATTAACATCATAGACACACCGGGACACGTAGACTTTACCGTAGAGGTAGAGCGATCCTTGAGAGTGCTAGATGGAGCGGTTACAGTTCTTTGCGCAAAAGGCGGAGTAGAACCACAATCGGAGACTGTTTGGAGACAGGCAGAAAAGTATGGTGTACCTAGAATGATATTCGTCAATAAGATGGATATTATGGGCGCGGATTTCTTGCGTGTCGTTAATATGGTAAAAGATAGACTGAAAGCAAATGCAGTGCCTATTCAACTACCTATTGGCGCTGAGAACACATTTGTTGGAATTATAGATTTAGTAGAAATGAAAGCAGAGATCTATAAGGACGATTTAGGTAAAGAATTTGAAATCACAGAGATTCCGGAAGACTTGAAAGACAAGGCGGAAGAAGCCAGAATTCATATGATAGAAGCGGTTGCCGAAGCCAATGAAGACTTGATGATGAAGTATCTGGAAGGTGAAGAATTTACCTTGAAAGAGATTAGAGATGGCATTCGAAGTTTGACTATTTCCAATAAAATGATTCCTGTAATTTGTGGATCTTCATACAAAAATAAGGGTGTGCAAATGTTATTGGATGCAGTCATTGCCTATATGCCTTCACCACTGGACATTCCGCCTATCAAAGGGATCTTGGAAGACAGCGAAATAGAAGAAGACAGACCGTCGGACGACAAAGCCCCATTCTCAGCTTTGGCCTTTAAAATTATGACAGACCCTTTTGTAGGGAAACTGGCATTTTTCAGAGTATACTCAGGATCGGCAAAATCAGGATCTTATGTGTATAATTCTACAAAGGGAAAGAAAGAAAGATTGGGCAGAATTCTACAGATGCATGCAAACAAAAGAGAAGACATTGAAGAAGTGTTCTCAGGAGACATTGCAGCGGCAGTAGGACTTAAGGATACCACAACAGGAGATACTTTGTGTGATGAAAAACATGCGATTATCTTGGAATCCATGGTATTCCCTGATCCTGTAATTGAAATTGCCATTGAGCCCAAGACAAAAGCAGGACAGGAAAAGATGGGTATTGCTTTGGCAAAACTTGCTGAAGAAGATCCAACCTTCAAGACTTACACCAATGAAGATACAGCGCAGACCATCATTGCCGGCATGGGAGAACTTCACTTAGAGATTATCGTAGATAGACTTCTTCGTGAGTTCAAAGTAGAAGCCAATGTTGGAAAGCCACAGGTTTCATATAAAGAGACACTTTCTGCATCTGCAGATGTGGATCACAAATATGCAAAACAATCCGGTGGTCGTGGACAGTATGGACACGTTAAGATCAGAGTCACACCGGGTGAGCCGGGATCTGGATACCAGTTTAAAAACGCAATCGTTGGGGGTGCTATTCCAAAAGAGTACATTAGCAAGGTTGATGATGGTATTCGTGAAGCTATGCAAAATGGACCATTGGCAGGATATCAGGTTGTTGACGTAGGCGTAGAACTATATGATGGTTCTTACCATGAAGTCGACTCAAATGAAATGGCCTTTAAAATTGCCGGATCTATGGCTTTCAGAGAAGCCGCAAAGAAAGCAAAACCTGTACTTTTAGAACCGATTTTCAAAATAGAAGTAACGGTTCCGGAAGATTATATGGGTGATGTTATCGGTGATATCAGTTCCAGAAGAGGAAGAATCGAAGGAACGGATATGAATTTTGGAGCTGTTGCAGTCAGAGGATTTGTACCTTTGTCTGAAATGTTCGGATATGCTACCGATCTTCGATCGAAGACACAGGGACGTGGCGTATACGTTATGCAGTTTGACCACTTTGAAAAATTACCTGATAGTTTAATTGATTCAATCAATAAATAGTATGATGATGTAAGAAGTAACAAATAGTAAAATAAAATGGAGGAGAATCAAAATGGCAAAAGCAAAATTCGAGAGAAACAAGC
>JAVVUJ010000043.1:0-8798 GCA_036653195.1 Anaerovorax sp.
CAGCTGCCTCTTTTATGCACGTCTTTTCATACCCATCTTTTATCATTCTAAGAGATTGTAACTCCCCATCCATTTCCAACAATTGCTCATGACCAAACAAATTTTTTAAATTAAGAAATTCATGAAGTGTGGTCCCATTTTCTTCAAATCCCAGTACACCACAGGATTTCAGTTCTTTTAAAAAATCCAATTCATCTGACTCACCGGTAATCAATACCACAGAGAACAACGGTTCTAAGGCTTTTGCCAATTCAATATACCGAAAATCTGTCAATAAATAATTTTTACTTCCCGTAATGATGACAAAGAAATGACTGGAACGAAAGTTGGTCAGATAAAACTTATTTTCATCTTTTGTGATCAATGCCGTATCTATACCCTTATTTTTCATTCTTTCTTTAAGTTTGTCAATTCTATTTAACAGGATTTTTTCATCCATCGCACGCTCCTTCTCTCTTGGAGAAATTCATAGTTTTTATTAAAATAATTCTTTTGTTTTTTATCTTATCATATTCAAAGTCTGCAAGCAACCACCCATAAAAACAAAAAAATCGTAAGACCCTATGATCAAAAAATACAAAGACCACCTTATGATTTTGAAAAAATCAGGTGGTCTTCTTGATGTAGACAAAGAACCCGTTCTATTTTATTGATTCATCCTGTTTTGCTTTCCAATCCAAAATGGTAATAATTCCTTCAATAGAATCCACCAGAACAAAATAATCCTGTTCCTCTTCATCTCTGCACTGAACAATATAAAACATTTTGTAGAACAAATACTCTTCTAAAACAGTAATCTTGGGGGCTTTTAAAATTTTAGCTCTATTGAGGAACAGTTTAAATACAAAATCGTAACTGATTCTATACAGTTCCTCTTGAGATAAAGTCCCATCCATTGCCGCGCTTTCTTCAATTTCCTTTTCCACAAATCCCGGCATTCCTTGACCTACTGCAGGTCTGCCATAAACTAAATCCACAATACAATTGATCTCCTTATCAAGCTTGGCAAGTTTTCCGGGGAGCGTCAGGCTGTATCGCATATTTTTATAAGGATAATATACCGATTCCATCTTAATAATTTTAACTTTTGCATCACAGTCCAACAGAATAGTTTCCGCATCTTGGAATGTATATGGATTTGAAAAAGTTTTTATTTTAATCATGACAATTGAAATCCTCTGTCTTGTATAAAGTTTGATGTATTAATAAATTGAGAAACAGCTTTACCTTCTGTCGCCAAATTTTTAGATGCTGCACCCTCCAATTTGGGAGAAATCTTTGCATGTTTCGCAGCGGCCTTATCCATCAGTTCTATAATTTCCGGAGAAGTGGGTTTTCCAAACTGACTACCTACAATCATAGCAATAATGGAAACGATAACACCCATGAGAAATGGATGCATACCTGTTGTTGTTTCTAATTTAAGTGCTGTCCATATAAACGCCGTTCCTCCACCTAGTATCATAGATGCGCAGGACCCTGTGGCATTGGCCTTTTTCCACCAAATAGCGCATACATAGCTTGGCAAAAACGCCGAAGCCATGACACCAAAAGCAAAGACCACAAGACCAAAGACCGCAGGCGGCTGTATGATCGCAATGATGATGCCTACGATACCCACGACGATGATGGCTGCCCTGGACATAAATACCACTTCTTTATCAGAAGCATCGGGACGAAGCCATCTCTTATACATGTCAATAGACCAAAGAGTACCTACTAAGAGAAGAAGTGCCGCTACGGTGCTCATAATAGCCGACATAATAGCCGTCAATACGATGGCAGATACAAACCCGGGGAACATTAGTTTTGCCAACATAGGAATGACCATTTCGGGATCCCCACCGGGTTGGGCAAGTTGAGGCAAAAGAACAATTCCACAAAGCCCCAAAATATATGGTGTAAAGCAGAAAAGTTGTGTCCAAACAGTCGCATAAACTACTGTGGTTTTGGCTGCTTTTGGGCTTTCCATAGCCATGTGCTTATTCACGCAGTGAGGAAGACCCATATACCCAATCAAATAGATGAGTATAGCTCCTGCAATCATACCAAAAGCACCTTCATATTGTAAATCCTTTCCCCAAACACTTAAGTACGTAGGATCAATTTCCGCAAGTTTCGTGTTTAAACCTGTCAATCCGCCCAGTTCACCCATAGACAGGAATAAAATAATGAGAAGCGCACCGATCATAATCAAACCTTGTACGACATCTGTCCACGCTACTGCAAAATAGCCGCCCACAAACGTATAAATAAGAATAACTGCAACTCCAATAAAAAGCCCCGGTGCAAATGGGAAGTTAAATAGGCAGACAAGCGTCTTTCCTGCAGAAAGGAACTGAGCCAATACATAACCAGCAAGACCAAATATGGCAATTACACATGCAATCACCTTCACCGGTATTGATTGATATCTTTTTTCAAGATATTCTATAGGAGAAATACAATCAAGAAGTTGAGAAAGTCTCCTCATTCTCCTTCCTAAAACAGTGACATTTACAAGGCCACCCCCTGCGTCACCTACGGCATAAAAGATAGCAAAATAGCCTACTGCATAAGCCATTGCCGGGCCTCCCATAAACATAAATCCACTCATAGCAGTTGTTTGAAGCGTTAAAGCTGTAACCAAGGGACCCATGGATCTGCCACCAAGCATATAGTCTTCAGACTTTTTTGTTCTACGGTTCCAATAAAGCCCCATTCCTACCATGCCTACAAAATAAAGAACAAGTACCGCTATTTCTATCTTCACTTTACCTCACCTGCCTTTTTCTTCATGTTCATTTCGAATTCGCTGTCGTCCACCAGTGCATCCTGTTTAGACATTACAATATAAATCACAATAGCAAGTGTAATAAAAACTACGGGCCAGCTTAGAATCGCAAAGAACGTTGCTGCCGGCATTGCGAATATCGTCATTTTGCTTTACCTCCTTTTCAAAAACAACGATGAAATCGATGATTGTATTATATGCGCATTTTTTTTAAAAATCAATTATTTTTTTCATCTTATTTATGTATTGGATCCAAAAAATAGGAAACGCCCAAACCCATAGGCTTAAGCGATTCCTTTATTTAAAACAAACAAACTGTTGTCCTAAAAATCAATATTTTTTACTCTTCATCCAATTCTATGCCACAATTATGATACACTTTTTGAACGTCATCATTTTCTTCTAAGATATCAATTAATTTTTTTAAGGCCTTTGCTTCATGTTCGTTGGGCGTCATTTCAATAGACGGGACAAATTCTATATCTGCATCTACAAATGCATACCCTGCCGTTTCTAAGGCACCGGTCACAGTGTCAAAGGCATCCTGCGCCGTGTAAATTTCAAAACTGTCTTCATAGGTTTTCATGTCATCCATGCCGGCTTCTAAAGCTGTTTCCATTAAGGAATCTTCATCAATATCGTCCGTCTTTTCAATAACAATCACACCTTTTCTTTCAAACATATAGGATACACAACCGGGCACACCGATGCTCCCACCATACTTATCAAAAGAATGCTTCATAGAAGCCGTCGTTCTATTTTTGTTATCCGTCAAGATATCAACAACAATGGCTACGCCACCCGGCCCATACCCTTCAAAAGTGCCCGCTTCGTAGGATTCACCGGCTAATTCACCGGTTCCTTTTTTAACCGCTCTGTTGATATTGTCATTTGGCATGTTGATGCTTTTTGCTTTATCTATGGCATGTTTTAATGACATATTGTAAGAAGGGTCTCCGCCGCCTTTCGCCGCTACCGCTATTGCTCTTGCGTACTTTGTAAATACGGCTGCCCTCTTTGAATCTTGTGACGCTTTTCGTCCTGCGATTGTACCATGTCTTCCCATTTTGTCCTCCTGTATTATCTATATTTTTTAATTTTGTCAATCATTACTGTCATGCCCACTGTCCATTGTATCACAAATATACAGCAATTTAAATATCTAATTCCTCGTTGCCCCCATTGTCTTCGCAATCCATCAACTTGTGCGCCGTTGCCATCATCAGTTTGATTCGATTGAGCTGATTTACATCACTGGCACCGGGATCATAATCAATAGGTGCAATATTTGCCTTAGGATGATATTTTCTTAAGGCTTTGATCATACCTTTCCCTGTAATATGATTTGGCAGACAGGCAAAAGGTTGAAGACAAACGATGTTTTCCACACCGCTATCCAACAATTCTACCATCTCCCCCGTCAGCAACCATCCTTCTCCACATTGGTTTCCCAAGGATACAATTTGCTTTGCTTTTTGAGCCAATTCTTCAATTGGAAGAGGCTCATGAAATCGTTTGCTTGCCCTTAACGCCTCTCTTGCCGGTTTTCTGTAAAATTCTATAAATCGTATGGCAACCGCATTTCCCAACAGGGTACTGTATTTTCCAGATAAATATTTAAAATTATAATCTTTGCTGTACATTCCATATAAAAAGAAATCTACTAAATCAAGGACGACGGCCTCTCCTCCTTCTTTTTCTATAATGCCCACAATATCATTGTTGGCATTGGGATGATATTTTACGAGAATTTCACCCACTACACCTACCTTTGGTTTTTTCTCCTCCGTAAGGGGTAATTGATCAAAGGCTTCCACCATTTCTTTAATCATTTTTTTATAAACTAAGACAGTCCCTTTTTCAGCCATGATTTTTCCGTTTTTCACCCATTTCTCATAGAGCCTGTTGGCAGAACCTTCTTCCAGTTCATAAGGCCTTGTGGCATAGAGAATGCGCATAAGAACATCTCCAAAAATCAAACCACGAATCGCCTTGGATAACATAAGGGGCGTAAATCCAAACCCCGGATTTCTTTCCAATCCACCCATATTTACGGAAATCACCGGTATTTGCTCCATTTTTAAATCCGTCAAAGCCTTTCGCAGAAGAGACACATAGTTACTGGCTCGACATCCACCTCCCGTTTGAGACATAAAAATAGCCGTCTTATCCAAATCATACGCACCTGATTTCAGCGTGGAAATAATTTGACCTAAGGTAACAATAGTTGGATAGCAAGCATCGTTATTAATATATTTTAGTCCTTCATTGACAGCATTTTTATCAACGGAAGGCAAAAGCACCGCGTGATAGCCACAGCATCTCATAACAGGTTCAATAAACTGGAAATGAATGGGAGACATCTGGGGAATCAATAAGGTGTACTCTTTTCGCATCTTTCCCGTAAAAACTTTTCTCTGATAACGCTCTTCGTAATGGGTATGCTTAATCTCATTCTTTTCTCGCTCTTCCATGGCCGCTTTCAAGGATCTAATTCTAATTTTTGCAGCCCCTAAGTTGGAGCCTTCATCAATTTTTAATACGGTATATAACTTGTTTTTATTTGCTAAAATTTCCTCTACCTGATCCGTGGTAACAGCATCTAATCCACAGCCAAAAGAATTTAATTGAATCAGTTCAATGCCGTCATTTCTCCCTGCAACCTCTGCCGCCTTATATAACCTGGAATGATACATCCACTGATCTAAAACTCGAATAGGTCTGATCAAGTCTGCAAAATGTGAAATGGAATCTTCCGTCAGTACCGCCATGCCAAATGCATTGATTACCTGATCGATGCCATGGTTGATTTCAGGATCCAAATGATAGGGTCTTCCCGCCAGTACAATGGCCTTTTTATTATGATTATTGATATATTTGATGACCCTTGCACCTTGTCTCTTAATGTCATCCTTAAACCGTTTATCTTCTTTTCTGGCATTCTTCAATGCTTTTGTAATTTCATTAAACCCAATGTGCAAGGATCGAAGCATGGTATAAAGTTGTTTTGTCAGCCTTTCATCATTATCGTAAGGAAGGAACGGATGGTTAAAGTTCACCCCTTCTTCCATGAAAAGATCATCCATATTTTTCGCAATGACCTCCGGATAGGTGGCGACTACGGGGCAATTGTAATGATTGGCAGCCGTCCTGTCTTCTATCATTTCGTGGTTTATACAGGGGTAGAAAATATATTTAATTCCCTGCTTTACAAGCCACTTAATATGGCCATGCACTAATTTTGCCGGATAACAAACGGTATCCGAAGAGATGCTATCCATACCCATTTCATAAATCAGCTTGGTAGATTGGGGTGACACAATGACCCTGAATCCCAATTGCGTAAAGAATGTAAACCAAAAAGGATAATTTTCATGCATATTTAAAACTCTTGGAATCCCGATAACGCCTCTTGTTGCATAAGCTTCTTCTAAAGGCTCATAGGCAAAAAGTTTGTTGTATTTATACTGGAACAAGTTTGGAAGTTCTTCCGTTTTATGCTCTCGACCTGCGCCTCTCTCGCACCGATTTCCCGTAATAAATTTTGCGCCGTCATTAAATCGATTGATGGTAAGCAGGCAATTGTTTTCACACTTTTTACATCGGGCATTGGTATTATTTACCGTAAATTTCGCTAAATCCGTTAAAGTATAAATATCGGATTCTGTTCCTTCTACGTAATTTTCCTTTGAAATCAAAGCGGCTCCATAAGCACCCATAATCCCTGCGATGTCAGGTCTTACCACATTTTTATTTAAGATTACTTCTATACTTCTCAGTACAGAATTATTTAAAAACGTACCGCCCTGTACCACAATTTTCTCCCCTGCTTCATCTGAATCCCTCATTTTAATAACTTTATACAAAGCATTTTTAATAACAGAGTAAGACAACCCTGCAGAAATATCCGCAATGGTCGCTCCTTCCTTCTGTGCTTGCTTGACTTTGGAATTCATAAATACAGTACATCTGGTGCCCAAATCCACCGGATTTTTGGAGAATAACCCTTCTTTGGCAAAATCCTTAATATCCATATTGACAGACTTTGAATAAGTCTCAATAAAAGACCCGCAACCGGAAGAGCAGGCCTCATTTAACATAATGTTGTAAATGGACCCGTCCTTCACTTTCATACACTTCATATCCTGGCCGCCGATGTCTAAAATAAACTCTACACCGGGCAAAAACTCTTCCGCCGCCTTGTAGTGCGCCATGGTCTCAATTTCTCCCATGTCTGCTTTAAAAGCCGCCTTAATCAAACCTTCTCCATATCCGGTAACCGTGGTATTTGCAATAAACGCAACCTCCGGAAGGCAAGCGTAAATTTCTTTCAGCATAGCCATGGTGGCTTCAAGAGGTTTTCCTTCATTGCTTTTATAAAATGAATACACTAAATAATTATCTTCATCAATTAGGGCAGCCTTTGTGGTAGTGGATCCGGCATCAATCCCTAAAAACAGCTTTCCCCTTGCTTTCTTAATGTCTCTACGCTTTACTTTATCTTTGTCATGTCTCGTCTTAAATTTATCATAATCAGCAAAATCTTGAAACAGGGGTTCTATAAAATTGGTCTCCGACAATAACTTCCCGTTACACTGTGCCAATTTATCCATGATTTCTTTCATATAAATCGCTTCATGTTTATCCGACAACAAGGCGGCACCCATGGCAACATAAAACTTAGAATTTTCCGGGAAAATCACTTGGTCGTCGGGCAATTCCAAAGAAATAATAAACCGTTTTCGCAGTTCCGATAAAAAAGATAAGGGGCCGCCCAGGAAGGCAACATTTCCTTTAATCGTTCTTCCACAAGCCAAACCGCTGATCGTCTGATTTACGACGGCTTGAAAAATAGAAATCGCCAAATCTTCATGACTGGCGCCTTCGTTGATCAATGGCTGGATATCTGTCTTTGCAAAAACACCACAGCGTGCTGCAATGGGGTAAATCAGCTTGTAATTTTTAGCGGCTTCATTAAGCCCTTCTGCATCTGTGTTCAATAGCACTGCCATCTGGTCTATAAAGGCACCGGTTCCGCCGGCACAGGTCCCATTCATTCTCTGTTCAATGGTTGTGCCATAAAACGTAATTTTCGCGTCCTCACCACCAAGTTCAATCACCACATCGGTTTTAGGAATAAACGTTTCCACGGCTCTGCTGCAAGCAATGACTTCTTGCTCAAAGGGTACATGAAGCAAAGTAGACAATCCCAGCCCACCTGACCCTGTAAGGGAAACCGTCATGGTGTTTTGCCCATAATTTTCATAGAGTTCACTTAAAAGTTCCGCTACTTTTTCAAACACATTAGACATGTGTCTTTCATATTTACTATAAATAATTTGATTCTCATCATCCAGTAAAATAAGTTTTACCGTTGTGGATCCTACGTCAATTCCTAATTTCATTTTTACTCCTATTTTTTAATGTTTTCTATCATTTAAAAAACATAAAACTCCTTCCTATTTTATCACAAAAAATCTACTTTTTCAAAAGAAAAAAAATGGAATCGTATTTTTTCATTAAATATGTTATACTATACCCATTATGAAAAGCACAATAAAGAAATCAACTTATAAGGCCATTTACCGCTTGTTAGACAAAGTCAGCCCTATCCCTTCCGATTGCGGAACATTATGTGGGGCTGCTTGTTGTTCCTGCGAAGACAGCAGTACCAATGAAGACGGCACGGATTATGATATGGGCATCTACTTGCTGCCAGGAGAAGATAAACTTTTTACAAAAAAAGAGCACTGGCTGAAATGGAGTATTGAAACTGCCGAAGATTTTGACTTCCCAGAATCTTGGTTTGGAAACGTCTATTTTGTCAGATGTAAAACGCCACCCCATTGCCCACGGGAAATGCGCCCTATGCAATGTAGAACCTTCCCCCTGACACCCTACTTGACAGAAGAGGGCATTCTCCAATTAATCTATTCACCGGCGGTTTTACCCTATAGTTGTCCGCTGATCCGAGACAAAATACCCCTGGAAAAACCCTTTATAAACGCTACCTACACGGTTTGGA
>JAVVUJ010000043.1:8808-15378 GCA_036653195.1 Anaerovorax sp.
TCCAAGATCCACTCATCTATGATCTGGTAGACATGGATTCCGAAGATCTACGTCTTACAGCGTATCCTCTTAAAGAAAATACCCTCCCCATACAATCTGTGCATTCCCTTTATTAAAAAATAGAGACCTTGCTTCCTTTTAAGCATGATCTCTATTTTTTTCTTGTTGTTTTTACAAACCCTGTCTATTTTGCTTCCAGTGTTCGATAAATAATTGTGGCAGCTTCCCCATTGGTAATGGGAGTGTTGCCGTTAAATCTCCCTTTTTTATCCCCTTTTATAATCTGAAAAGCATTGCATAAAGCTGCATAGCCCATATAGTTCTTGTCTACGGTGTCTGTAAACATATTTTTGTAGATGTTTCCATGAGAAGCCGCTTTTTCTTGTCCCAAATATCGGATGACCAGTTTCGCTGCACCTTGTCGTGTCAGTTCTTTTTTAGGTGCCTGTTCATTCTTTAAGAGAATTCCCTTGTCATCTAGCAATTCATAAAATTCACTGCTGTCGTAACTTGCCTGTATGGGTGCATATAAATATCTTAAGAAGGCTTCTTGGCTGATTTTTTCATTTGGAAAAAATTTTGTGCCTTCCACATAATAGCCGTTTTCTCTCAAGGTGTTGATCGTCTTCTCGGCCCAGTGGCCTGCAATATCCGTATACCTTGGGATTCCTGCTTCAACAAATGGTTTTCCACCAAAATCACATTTTTTTAAGTCTAATGCATTTACATAAAACTCAATATGGTTTTCGAATTGATAGACCAATCGATTCTCGTTTTTGTCATCTTTTACATAAACTAGCTGCATTTTTCCTGTTTTATTAAAGACATCAAAAGCCTTTTCAGGTGTTACAGCCTTGTCAATAGACGGAAATGTTACGTTATCATACCAATCTAAAGAATAGCTTTCTACTTTTCCCGTCCATTTATTCACGGTTACTTGAACCCCATTGGAATCAAAAGGAACACCGTTTACCATTCGTTCATATTGAAAACTGTAATTTTCAGGCGCATAGTTTTTTAACCGTAGGGCTGTATTTTTGTTCTCTATAAGTTTCATATCCTTCCATTTGTCTTGATTCAATACACTTTCTATATAGGCTTCCCCTTGTATTTGTGCCATTTTTTCGCTAATCGCCGTGTTTTTTTTGCTTTCATCTTCATTTATATAAAAGGTAATTAGTTCTCCCGTTTTAGCATTCAGTCTCACCGTTCCTTGTTCAAGATAAAGAGACCAATAAAATTTACCTTTTTCAGCATAATCTTCTTCCAGTGCGGCACTTTTTACGTAGCCACTATAGCCCAACTGACTTAAATAAGCCTGTGCTTTTTTTTCGGCATCTTCTTTGGAAAGAAGTTGATTCACTTTTTCAATGGCCGCAATTTCCACTTCAGTCAATGGACTTTCTCTGTTTCCGCCTTGATCTGCCATAGCTTTTTCACCACCGGCCTCTTTTGCAAAACCAGCTACGTTCTTTTCCAAAGAAACGGTCTCTCCTGTCTTGGCATCTATGGCAAAGTTTTCATCTTTTAATGCATAGGCGGGAAATACAAAAATACTTGCCCCCTTGCTGTCGTAACCGGAAAAATATTTTAATTGAACAGCACCCTTTGTCAGCCATAAAGCCTTTGCTGCATCTTCTCCTATCACACCATTTTTATCCGGCAATACACCTGTCAATGTGCTGTCGCCTTCCATCCTATAGCTGATCACTTCATTGGAAAATTTATCAACTAAAAGGCTTGCTCTCACAGAATCCACCGGTATTTCATTTTTATAGAGACTGAAATGATACCAGTAAGAATCCACTGAACTCTTCCCATCAGTATCCGTCAACTTCATTTCTTTTGCCTGTTGTGGTGCAGCTTTATTTAAAAAATCTGCGGCAGTTTTCTGTCCGCTTTCGTAATTAAGCGTGCTGATGCCCTGCTTTTTTTCATTGTCGTACTTGTTGTAAGAGGTCAAAATGCCTTGCTCATCTACCGTAGCGGAAATACCGCCCTTTCCATCCTCTCTTGCCCAGTTAAACCTCCAAACTGCAGGTTCCCCCTTTTCCTCCCATTGTTCCATAAAATTGTAACTGAACTTCTTGTAGTCACTTGGAATTGTAATCACTTTTTTTGCACTGACCAATGCCTTTTCCATCCCCTTGCTGTCGTTACTTGCTGCATAAACAGGAATCACACCTGAAAATACAAGTGACAGTGCAAGCAGTAAAGGGATTATTTTTTTCTTCTTCATTTGATTCACCACCATTATTCCTTTATTTCCTTTTGAATCCCATATGCAAAATAACACATGGGCAGAAGTGTAACGTCATCTTTCACACTTCTTTATTTCTAAGTTAGACCCATTTTAGAAGAAAAAGTTCCCAATTAATTGAATTTAAATTTTTTCTTTTGTTTTTCTTGCCCCATGTATTTAATTTCCTTTATGTAAAGGTAACGCAAACAGAGTACCGTTGCAAACACACTAAATATTTCTGCCAATGGAAATGAAAACCATAAATAACCAAGGCCGAACAATTGTGCCAAAATATAGGTAATCGGCAAAATTAAAATCAGCTGTCTTAGCAAAGAAATCAGCAAGCTGAGCATGCCATGCCCGGTGGCTTGAAAGAGGGTCGCTGATATGATACCAAATGCAGCAAATATAAAACACGTACTGATAATCCGAAGAGCCGGCACACCGATTTCGATCATGGCTTCCGAAGCACTAAACAAGCTTAGCAATTGTTTTGGAAATACTTGAAATATAACAGTTCCTACGATCATAATCATCAACGCAATGAGTAATGCCAATTTGTAAGCCGTCATAAGACGTTCCTTGTTCTTTGCGCCATAATTATAGCCAAAGATGGGCATAGCGCCTTGATTTAACCCAAAGACAGGCATAAAGACAAAGGACTGTAATTTAAAATAGGCACCTAATACGGCCACCGCCGCACTTGAAAAGGTGATTAAAATTCCATTGAGTCCGATAACCATAACGGACATAATGGATTGCATAACGATGGATGGAAATCCCACAGCATAAATGTTTTTAATGGTTGCACCGCTCAATTTAAACTTAGAAATGTGCACGTGCACTTCATGTTTCCCCGTAAGCAACAAAATTAGTCCCAAACACATGGCCAAAAACTGTCCAAATACAGTGGCTATCGCAGCCCCTGCCACACCTAATTCAGGTGCGCCCAATAATCCGAAGATTAAGATGGGATCTAAAACAATATTGGTAACGGCACCTACCAGCGTACAGATCATAGGTAAAATCATGTTTCCCGTGGCTTGCAGTATTTTTTCTACATTAATTTGTATAAACACAAACACGGATCCCATACAAACAATCTGACAGTAAACAATGGCGTCTCTGGCAATGGCTGGGCTCTCTGAAAAAGCCGTCACAAACATACCTGAAAAAAACAAGCCAAATATGGCAAAGAACAGCCAGTTTACAACACCAAGGAAAATGCCATGATTGGCAGCCATATCCGCTTCTTCTCTTTCTCCCTGACCCAACCTTCTGGAAATCAGAGAATTCATACCAACACCTGTTCCAACGGCTACAGATATGACTAACATCTGTATGGGGAATATGAGGCTCACCGCCGTCAAAGCAGACTCTCCAATAAATCCTACAAATATGCTGTCTACAATATTATATAACGCCTGTATCATCATTGAAAACATAGCCGGCAATGACATGGAAACCAACAATTTCCCTATTGGCATAGTGCCCATTTTATTTAGTTGTAATTGATTATCCTGTCCTTCTTTTTCCATTCGCTTCCTCTTTCTCCCCTTGAATCGTCAGTAGCAACCTATTTTTCTAAGGGTGCCCCTTCTTTAAAATACACAAACTGATCCCTTTCCCAATCTAATAACATTCATCGTTCAATCAAAAAAAACCCCTAAAAAGGAGTATTAATTGATATGAGTAAACCTATAAGCCGGGTTCTGTATTGGACAACCATCTATCTAAGGCGTACTGTCACCAGACGCTCATGCGACCTACCATACCGGGCGATGACGGGCAGCCATCTTTCTAAGCCCTATTTGGTCTTGCTCCGAGTGGGGTTTACACGGCCAGCATGTTGCCATACTGCCGGTGAGCTCTTACCTCACCATTTCAACCTTACCAGGGTCTTAAAACCCTTCGGCGGTATGTTTCTGTTGCACTTTCCCTAAAGTCGTTATCTGGCACCCTCGCCCTATGGAGCCCGGACTTTCCTCATGAATCTTACAATTCACGCGATTGTCTGGTTTACTCATGTAATTTTAATACTGTTGGGAATCCTATGCGCCATAATCTGCATTGATAGGATACCCGTAACTAAATTAGTATAGCACAATTTCCTCACAATTACCAGTTCTTTTCAAGATAAAATTGAAAAGGATCTGTGTTTACTTGAGATTCTATAATTTCCACCTGCCCTGCTACCGCAGTTCTCAGTTTTTCTCCAAAATTTTCTATAAAAAGATGCTCTGTACCGTAATGACCACCATCTATGACGGCCAGTCCGGCACTCTTTGCCCAAAGGGCACTGTGATGCTTCACATCCCCAGTTATAAAAGCTTGACAGCCACAGGCTAACGCCAATTCCATCAAATCCCCACCTGCGCCGGAGCAAATCCCTACGGTGGTAATCTCTTGGTCCTTGTAACCCACACAAGAAATTGTTTTTTCTATCTTTAAAGCCTTGGCAACTTTATCATTCAGCGCCTGTAAGGTACATGGTTTTTTCAATCTGCCCATTCTCCCTATATGATTTTCTCCTGTGGGTGATGTTGCATCTGCAAAAGGTTTCACCTCTTCCAATTTTAAAATGGATGCAATATAATCGTTGTTTCCCCCCCATGCAGCATCAAAAGTCGTATGCGCTGCATAGACAGAAATTTTACCTTGTATCAATTGAAAGAGCATAGCACCCGTTACCGTGTGTTGATCCACACGCCGTATTGGGTCAAACAAAAGAGGATGATGGGCGATAATAAAATCTACGCCCAAAGCGCCGGCTTCTTCAATCACCTCACGGGTTATTTCCAAGGAAATCAAAACTTTACCAACTTCTATCTGCCCTGCATCTATTTGCATGCCACAATTATCCCAGCTTTCTTCCAGATTTCTAGGTGCAATTTTTTCAATTTCTTCAATTAATTTTTTTGTATTCATATGCATAGTGCCCATTCCTCCACTTCCATTGCATAAAATTCATTGAACCCACATTGAGCCCACTAGATGAAATCCACACAATGCCTTCTACTCCATTCTGCAAAATCATCCCAATGCAACCCTTTCAAATTCTCTCAATAATCCTTTCATATGCATGATTCTTTCTCGTGATTCCTCTAATTTTCGACAATCTCCTTTTAATGATTTTGTCACAATGGCCTGGACAATCCTTTGCTCAATGGCAATCTTCCTATTGATAAATTCTCGAAACAAGGGATCTTGCTTTTTAATAAGCCATGAACAGACTCCATTTTTTAAATGGTCTAAATCCAAGGGCAGCAATTTTTCTGTCTCTAAAGATTTCGCTGTAAATATTTCCCAAATATAGATGCCTTCCCTGGCAAGAACGGCATCTGTAATGATAAACCCATTGCTCATCAGCCACGCTTCTAACTTTTCAGGCGCATTTCTAGGCTGAAAAATAAATTTTTGATAGCTTCTTGATTTTTCCATATTGCCCTCTAAAATTTTAATCATCAACTTTCCACCCATGCCTGCAATAACTACATCCTCTACTTCTCCGTCTTGTAAAGTCTCCAGTCCGTTTCCCTGTCGTAGGCTAAACATTTCTTCCGTGAAGCACAAGCCATGCCTGTATTTGTCTATATTTTCCTTGGCTTTTTCCAACGGCCCCTCACCAATATCGCTGAGAATCACTTTGGGCGAAATCTTATGGGCAAGCAGGAAAATTGGCAGCAGACCGTGATCTGTGCCAATATCCGCCATGCTTTCGCCGGCCTCTATAAAATTTGAAATTTTTAACAATCGCTCGCTTAATTTTACCATGTTCTATTCTAAATAATCCTTTAATTTTTTGCTTCTGCTGGGATGGCGTAATTTTCTTAAAGCTTTTGCTTCAATCTGCCGAATTCGCTCCCTTGTCACGTCAAAACGTCTGCCTACTTCTTCTAAGGTTCTTGCCCTTCCGTCTTCAAGCCCAAACCTTAGCTTTAACACCTTCTGCTCTCTGTCTGTCAAGGTATCCAGCACTTCAACCAACTGTTCTTTCAACATAGAAAAGGCAGCGGCATCTGCCGGTGCCGGCACATCTTCATCAGGGATAAAATCTCCAAGATGGCTGTCTTCTTCTTCACCAATAGGCGTCTCTAAAGAAACCGGCTCTTGGGCTATTTTCAAAATTTCTCTTACTTTATCTTCCGTAATGTCCATTTCTAAAGCAATTTCTTCAGGTGTGGCTTCTCTACCCAATTCCTGCAACAATTGTCTTGAAATGCGAATTAACTTATTGATGGTCTCTACCATATGCACCGGAATTCGAATGGTTCTGGCCTGATCTGCAATGGATCTGGTAATGGCCTGTCGAATCCACCAAGTAGCAT
>JAVVUJ010000044.1:0-15352 GCA_036653195.1 Anaerovorax sp.
CAAACGTATAATAACCAGAAGTGGTTATTATACCATATGGACCGGAATCCTGCTATGTATATTTTTACCTCAGGATTGAAAATTATCAAAATAATAAAGGAGAGAAACATGGGACAGGAAAAAACCAACGCAATCAGAATGTTGGATGCAAAAAAAATAAACTATGAAACCCACGTGTATGAAGCACCCAATGGTTTTTTAGATGGGGTTTCTGTTGCAAAGGCAACAGGCATGGACGTGGCACGTGTTTTTAAAACATTAGTGGCACAGGGGGCAAGTAAAGAGCACTACGTTTTTGTCATTCCTGTAGCCAAAGAATTGGATTTAAAAAAAGCAGCCAAATATTTTAAAGAGAAAAAAGTAGAAATGATCCCTGCAAAGGACATTACCAAGGTGACCGGCTACATAAAAGGGGGCTGTTCTCCCATTGGTATGAAGAAACTTTTTAAAACCGCCATTGATAAAAGTGCCGGAAACTATGAAACCATTGTGGTCAGTGGGGGAAAAGTAGGGTTGCAAATAGACTTGTCCGTGGGGGACTTGATGGCTTTTATCCGTGGGGAACTGACAGAACTAACTACAGGGTAAACAGAAATCCCACCTTTCCAATAAAGAAGGAAAGGTGGGATTTTGCAAGAATTCAGCAATAAATGCCGGCGTTGCTTCGGAGAGGGAGTCCGTCAATCCAGTGTAGGAACCCTGTAAAATTTAAAAGGGTAGAGCCATCATGGAGGCTATCATTTTGCCGGCTTCGCCTCTGGTGGCGTTGCCTTTTGGGTTAAAAGAATAACTTCCGTCAGCGGCCTTTAGACCATTGATGATGCCTGCTTTTTGCATAGTGGAAACGGATTCTTTTGCATACGCAAAGATTGCCCGTTCATCGGTAAACGCAACGGATTTATGAAGGGAAGGAAGGGTAACTTTTTCTATTTTTTTCTCATATTCATCTAAAATCACAGCCATATCCTGCCTGGAAATGGGTGCATTTGGCTGAAAGATGAAGGTGCCTTGTGAAGATTTGCTCCCCGTTATAATGCCTTCTGTTGCGGCCCAGGCCACCCCTTTATAGAACCAGTCGGAAGTCCGTACATCTTTAAACTGAGAAGTCTCATATGGATGCAAGTCCGCACCAGATTGATTGGCTAAAATAGTGATAAATTCTGCCCTTGTAATGGTGTCATTGGGAAAAAACTTTCTTGATGACTTTCCGGAAACCATATCTCTGGCTGCCAAATAAGAGATGCTGTCTTTGGCCCAATGGGTTTGCATATCTGTAAAAGATACGGGATGGTAGCCAATCATATACTGAGAAAAATGATTGGAAGAAAAGTTCATAGACTTTGTTTTGCTGTCATAATGTCCGTTTTGCAGCAAGATGTCTTTCTGGTCTTTGTTTTGGTCATAAATAACCAAGGCATTGGTGTCTTCTTCCTTATTGGGTGTATAAGGGATTTGAATCGTTACCTTTTCCTTAAAATCGGCAACGGGAAGGGAGCCATTTGTAATGAAAAAATCGTAAGTGGGCCTTGCGCCGTCTATTTTTTTTGCCGTCAACATAATATCGGCAGAAGCGTTATCTCCAATAGACTTTACAACGGATTTGGGTAGGGTTAAATGAAACAAAGAACTGGAAATGGCCAGCTGATCAATGGTTTTACCCAGTTGACAAAACCCGTTTTTTGAAATGGATAAGCCCAAAGAAGTGGCTTTCGTATCTAAGGATACCGCCAATTTTATTTGTGTTTTTTTTGAATTTGTGCTTTTTGCAGCTGCTTTTTCTGCTTCTGCAATAGCAGAAAGGATGTCTTTCTGGTTTAGAGATACTATGGCGTGACCCGTACCATCTGTTTTAGCAGAAAGGTTCATCGTAACGGTGGATATGCTTTGGTCAGAATCTGCAACCGTTAAATTTTCAGTATTCCAATTAGAGGAACTGCTGTCGTGGGTATAGTCAGTGGTGTAATACCAGTTGATAGACTCTCCCCCCTTGAGTTTATAGGCATTTGGAGCGGTCGTAGGCGGTGTGACGCCGTTTACTTTATAGAGCCAACCTGAGTTTGGTCCTTCTCCAAATTCTTTGTATCCTTTTATTTCCGAGATATAACCTTTGTCACTGCTCATAGAGATGTTATGGGTAGAAGTGACTGTTTTTAAAACATCTAACACAGAAGTGATGCCTTCCTCAATGACAATTTCTTCATTGGAAACGGCGGTTCTTTCTATAGAAATGGTGACTTTTTTTACGGTTGGAGAGGGATTGCCGCTGGAAGAGTCTTCTACCTGGACAATGAAGGAAGCGGATTTTCCTAAATAGTTTACGGAAATCGTCTTTGCGCCCACAGAAGTGTTGTCCAACCAACCCATGGAACATAGGGAGAGGGGAATACTTTGCGTGGTTTGATCGGAAAATTTTGCGGTGATTTCTATTCCTGTGGTATCCAAATAGCCGTAAGGGTCATTAAGTGGATAGATGGTTTTTGTGGGGGGTTTGACGAAAATTTCCAATGGGAATTTCCCTTCGGGCCAATTTTGATAGGGTGAAACGGCAAGAGGGCTAAAGTCAAATAGGTTACCGTTGCCGCTTGCAGCGTAGTTGCTGTATGCAACCAGTGCTTGCAAGCCCTGCATGGTGGCGTAGGGATTGTAATAGGAGGGGGTATTTGCCATGAAGTCGAAGCCTGTACCATCTGTCAACTGAAAGGAAAGCAATTCTGTAAGCGTATCTTCCAAAATAGGGAGACAAGTCTTTTGAAGGGACGTTTCCTTCATGAGAGAAGCCATGGCTAAAATCACAGTGGCATCAGAATTTGCATTGCCAAAACCAAGGGCTGGTTTTTTTTGCGTGCTCAACCAGGTGATGGTAGCATCAATGACTGTTTTTGCTTGGGGATTTGTTGCGTAGTGAGGTGCTAAGGCAGCCGCTGCCATTGCGACTTTATCTGTTGCCGGTGTGCCCCAAGAGTCGGCAGCAAAGTAAGCAGGGTTCGATTGCTCGTCATAAATATATTGAATGATATTCGTTTTAATGGCAGTTTTTGTGGCATTATCGTCGTATCCAAGATTGTAAGCCATCAAAACATAGGGTGCAGAGTAAATACCACCATAAGAAGAATATTGAGGTTTGTCCAGCTGATCAATGAGATTAATGTTTAGGCTGCTACCACTGGTGGTTGGTATTTGTGTAGGGTCAATGCCCATAGCGGTCAATGCAATGGTATGCTTTGCCAAAGCGCCTACACCTGTATTGGGATCTCTGGCTTCATTCAGCACTTTTGCAAGGAAGTTTGCTTTGTCACTATGGTTAATAGAATCGCCTTTTTTTGCCCCGTAGAGTGCAATGACAAAATCGCTGCCGGAAGACATACTTTGTGTTAACCTATCTTTATCAAAGATGTCCTTGGCAATGCTTTGAATTAATGTATCTGCCTGGGTTTTTAAATCAGGGGGTGTGGAGAGTGGCGTTGTTTCAGTACCGAAAGCACTTAGTCCCAAGCTGCCTGCCACCATAGAGAAAGTGAGTAAAAATGCCAAGATTCGCCGAAAGCGGTTGTTTGAATTGATTTGTTTCATGGAAATTCCTCCTTTTACAATTGTAACCGGGCAAAGACTGTGTGAAATATAAAAAGGACTGTGGTAAAACCACAGTCCGTATTTGCTGTTTCACATAAAAATCACCACCTAATTGCCCGTTGGCGTGATTGATCTTTTATGCAGGTCTTCTGGCTTGCGCATTTACATTTTCAAATCTTCCCAAACCTGTGGTTTTGTGGTTTAGTGATCGCTCTCCTGAAGAAAAAGAGCCTATGAAAACTACACGCATACAGCGGCGGGACCGCGCAGGACTGGCACCTGCTTCCCTCTTAGCCATTTACCGCAAATCATGCAGTAAACGGAACATAAAATGTGTATAAATGAGTATCGCTATTGTAATGTAAAAAAATATGCCTACAAACTCATGATAGCAGAATTACAAGGGAGCGTCAAGCATGGTATTTGGCAGTCAGAAGAATTAGGTTTCAGGGCGCATTGACAGAAGGGGCACTCTATGATAAATTTTAAGGTATTATTGTATTGAAGAGAGAGGAGATGTGTGGTGATTGCAGATGAGATTCCACACAAAATAAAAGAATTTATGAGTAAAGCTAAAAGAAGAACTACCTTTTTTATAACCCTTGTGCTGATTTTCGCCTTATTTTCCGGCAGTGCATTTGCATTTGGAGATGCGGAAAGTGGGGGCGGCGGCACCGGACAAGGGGGTGGGGGCGGTGTTCCCATAGAAGTGACAGAAACCTATCCACAAAACCAGGGAACCAATTTTGACGTGAATGGAACCATCCTATTTGGGTTTAGCAAAAATGTGATTAATTTGGCAGTCAGCGAAAGCAATCGGCAATGTTTTTCTATGGTAGATAGCCGGGGAAATAAAGTGGAGTTTCAGGTGATTATGGCAGATGATCAAATAGAACCTCAAAAGCGCCGCGATATAGGGATTAAGCCTACAGCGCCGTTAAAGGCGGGGGAAACTTATGAAATTCGTGTGAGCCAAAATTTAAGATCTAAAGGTGGGGACACCTTGGCAGGGGCGTATACTTTGAAATTTACAGCAAAGGGAGCGACACAGGAAGCTGGGATTCAAAAAAATCCCGACGCAAATGCACCAGTGAAAAACAAGGAGCCGCAAGTTGTAACCAAGGCTACAGAAGTTGCCGTGACATCAAAGGAAGCCATAACCAAAGGCGGCATAGAAAAATCTGATAAGAAAGAGAAAAGGACAGATGGGCAAGATAAAATAGAAAAAAACCAGACTAAAAAATCATTGGCCGAAAAAAATCAACAATCTGAAGAAAACAAATTGCTTCTTCTATATATCATTCTTGTATTGGCATCCCTGGCTGTACTCTCTGCCATTGCCATTGCTTATGCAAGAAGGAAAAAATAAGGAAGGTTATCTTATCCATTGGAGAAGCAAAGAAATCAAAGAAAAGGTGTATCCATGAAACAATATGATGTAGTGATTATCGGTGCGGGCATTTTGGGAACCATGACGGCCAGAGAACTTTCAAGGTATGACTTGAAGGTATTGATTGTTGAACGTGCGTATGATGTGGGTGAAGGTGCCACAAAGGCAAATAGCGGCATTCTTCATGCTGGCTTTCATCCCCGTGGCGGAAGTCTAAAGGGCATCTCCTGTGTAGAGGGAAATGGCAAATATGGACAGCTGTGCAAAGAGTTACAGATTCCCATGGCGTATGTGGGCGGCATTTTTGTTGCATTTCATGAAGAGGGCATTCATACACTTCATGAAAAAATGAAACGAGGCATTGAAAACGGGGCAACCGGTCTTCAAATGATCAGTGGGAAGGAAGCCTTGGCTCTGGAACCCAGCTTGAATCCCAAGGTGTTGCAGGCTCTTTATGCGCCGACAACGGGGATTATTTCACCCTTTCAATTGGTACTGGCAGTTGCAAAATCAGCAAACTTAAACGGGGTAGATTTTTTATTTCAGACGGAAGTTTTAAATCTTTTCCCAAAAGAAGCGGGTTATGTGGTGCATACCAATCAAGGGGACTTTGGGGCTGATTATGTGGTCAATACGGCAGGAGAGGAAGGGGCAACTGTTGAAAATTTTGTACGCCCCGCAGATTTAATTATTAAACCAAGGCGTGGTCAGTTTTATGTCTTTGATAAACAGGTTTCGTCTTGCAAGATCAAGCACGTTCTTTACCAAGCCCAGGAAATGGATGAAGGCGGAACCTTGTTGGCACCTACCATTGATGGGAATCTTTTAGCCGGACCTACTTCTGAAAATGTAAAATCCTTTCATTGCAATGAAACCACGGCAGAGGGATTGGCGCATATAGAATCCGTTGCGAAAAAAATAGTGCCGGAAATTGACATGGGGCGTGTGATTACAAGCTTTGCCGGAGTTCGTGCCAATATTAAAAATGTGATCAAGGAAGAAAAGGATTTTGTTGTAAGGGTAAGCGCCGCCCATATGGTCAGTGCCCTGGGCATTAAAAATCCGGGGATGACGGCCGCTCCTTTTTTGGCGGAGCGCATGGTCAGTCTCCTTAAAAAAGAAGGCCTGTCCTTACATCCCAAGAAGAATTTCATCAAAGAGTTGCCCTCCAATCAGCCGTTTTTGGAGCGATCTGAAAAAGAGCAGGCGCAATTGTTTCAACAAAATCACGCCTATGGGCAGGTGGTGTGCAGATGTGAGAAGATTACGGAAGGGGACATTTTGCGTGTGTTAAAGGAACCCTTGCCGCCCAAAAGCTTAAATGGATTTAAAAAGCGTTTGAGAATAGGAATGGGCAGGTGTCAGGGCGCTTTTTGTACACCCAATATGATTGAAATTTTGTCCAGAGAATGGAACGTATCTCCTGAGCAGATTTTAAAAAGTACAAAAGGCAGTTCCCTTGTGAAAGGGTGGGTGCGTAAATAATGAATGATTTTAATAAAGAATATGACTTGATTGTTGTGGGGGCAGGCCCCGGTGGTTTAGCGGCGGCTGTCAGTGCAAAGCGCTGTGGGGTATCGCGTATTTTGATTTTAGAGCGGCGTGACTACGGAGGCGGCATTTTGCCTCAATGCGTTCACGATGGATTTGGCCTTTATTTATACGGACAATCTTTGACAGGACCTGAATATGCGGCAAAATGGATGGCTCAGTTAAAAGAATTAAACATTCATTTGGAAACCGGCGCCATGGCTTTGAAAATTCTGCCGTCTCACGAGGAAGCCTTTCATGAAGAGGAAAACCGTGGGCAAAGGGAGTCCACAGAAAGGACAGATTCCAGCAAGAAAAAGAAGTGGTCTGTGTCCTATTTGTGTAGGCGGGAAGGCCTATGCCAAGCTTCTGCTTATGGGGTGGTCATTGCAACCGGTTGTCGTGAAAAGACATTGGCTCAATTACATATTCCCGGGAGCAGACCGGCAGGCATTTACACGGCAGGATCTGCCCAATACATGATGAATATACAAAATTATTTGCCGGGGAAGACGGCTGTCATTTTAGGATCGGGAGATATTGGTTTGATTATGGCGCGGCGTATGATCTTAGAAGGCATTCACGTGAAATTGATTCTGGGGCAAAAATCCACAGGACTTGTGCGGAATATTGTGCAGTGTGTGGAAGATTTTCAAATTCCTATGAGATATGGTTGGTCGGTGGTTTCCGTTCACGGATATAAGCGTGTAAAGGGTGTCACCATTGCACCTGTCCATGAAGATGGGCAGATGGATTTGTTAAAAAAAGAATATGTGCCATGCGACACGTTGTTAGTAGCCGCAGGCCTTCTTCCCGAATTGGAACTTTGTAGAGATTCAGGGTTTCTGGAAGAGGATGCAGCATCGTTAACGGTGGATGAAGGGCTTTCTGTGGGCGTACCGGGCATTTTTGCCTGTGGGAATGCTGTTAAAATTCATGATTTGGCAGATAGCGTTTCTTATGAGGGGCAAAAATGCGGTGTGGGTGCTGCCAACTATATTTTAAGACAGGCGTGGGTACCTGAAGATTTGAAAGCACAGCTGGATATTAAAATTTGTGAACCAAAAGGCAGTGTGACTGACAAGGGAGAAGGTGCTTTTCAAAAGGGAGACAAGGATTCAAAAGATAGAAAGGTCATCTGTATTTTATGCCCTCTAGGGTGTCAAATTACAGTAAAAAATGATGCGTTCAAACATGGAACCATTGATTTGGCGTGTATTACGGGACAGGGTTGCGAAAAAGGCAGGGACTATGCTTTTTCAGAATGCAAAGACCCAAAGAGAACCGTGACCACCAGCGTGAAAGTAGAGGGGAGTCTGTTTCCTTTGTTGCCCGTTCGCACCCATATCCCTATATCAAAAAGTGACATCCCGGCAGTGATGGCGGCGGTTAAAAAATATCGTTGCAAGGCACCCGTTGCTATAGGAGAAATTTTGATTAAGAATGTGGGTGGAACCCATGGAAATCTTATTGCCTCGGCAGGGGCTTTGGTGACCCATTCAGCGTTTCCACAAGAGGCCTCTTGGGAAGAGACTCTTATGGAAGGGGAATCCATGGAGAAGGGGGAAGCCTATGACTTTTAAGGAATGGATGGGAAAGTTTTTTGTTTGGTTTCTGCCTTTGATTTTCATGGTGGGTGCACTTTTTGTAGGACGCTATACGGTGACTGCTTCCGATGTTTTTCAATCTTTGCTGTCCCTTTTTCATTTAAACAGCCAAGAACTTTCAAGTGAGACCTTGACCGTAGTGCTGCAATTGCGGTTGCCTCGTGCCATTGCAGGTTGCTTTATCGGGGCAGCCCTTGCCGCCAGCGGATGCGCCTTTCAGGGCGTATTTCGGAACCCGTTGGTAGATTCCGGGTTACTGGGCGTCAGCTCCGGAGCCGGTTTCGGTGCGGCTCTTTCCATCATTTTGTTTGCAGGGCAAGGTGCTTCTTATTTATCGGCGTTTTCCTTTGGCTTATTGGCAGTGGCACTCAGCTATTGGGTTGCCCGTATTTATAAGACGGTGCCCACAGTGATGCTAATTTTGGGAGGTACCATCGTGTCTTCTCTTTTTAGTGCGTTGCTGTCCTTTCTCAAATATGTGGCAGACACAGAGAGTCAACTACCCACTATCGTGTACTGGCTTATGGGCAGCCTGTCTTCTATAGGATACGGGGATTTTTGGGCATTGATTCCCATTGCCCTTGGGTTAAGCATCTTACTTTCTATGAGTTGGAAAATCAACATTTTGTCTATGGGTGATAAAGAAGCGCAAACCATGGGTGTAGACGTGAAAATCAATAAAGTGATCATCATTATCAGTGCCTCTTTGGCAACGGCAGGAGCCGTCTGCATGTGTGGCATCATCGGCTGGATCGGACTGGTCATTCCCCATATGGGGCGTATGCTTGTAGGAAATGACAATCGCCGTTTAATGCCCATATCTATGGCCATGGGTGGTGCTTTTATGGTGCTTATTGACACCATCAGCCGTAGCATTACGGCTTCTGAAATTCCATTGGGTATTTTAACTGCATTGATCGGTGCGCCGTTTTTTATCTATTTACTAAAGAAAACCAAGGGAGGTGGCTGGAAATGATGCCCTTAATATCCATCAAAGAAGTAGCCTTTGGTTACGAGGATATCCCAATATTTTCAAATGTTACTTTTGATTTACAGCCAGGAGAACTCTGTTGCCTAATGGGACCAAATGGCTGCGGTAAAAGCACACTCCTTGATTGTATTTTAGGGCTGCATAAAAGTTTCATGGGTGAAATTATGATTCACGGGAAAGAGGTGTCCACTTACAAACCGTCCCAATTGGCTAAGAAAATTTCTTATGTGCCCCAAATTCATGACCGATCCTTTCCCTATCAAGTCATACAGATTATTCTCATGGGGAGAAGCGCCCATATGGGACATTTTCAAACACCCAATAGAGAAGACCAGGTCATTGCATTAGAAGCCTTGCAGTCTGTAGGCATTGCCCATTTGGCAGAACGTCCTTATACACAAATCAGCGGAGGGGAAATGCAGCTTGTTATGTTGGCGAGAGCGTTGGTGCAGGAAACGCCTATGATTATTATGGATGAACCTACGGCCCATTTGGATTATAAAAATGAACTGGTTTTTATGGAAACGGTGGCACAGCTTATTGAAAATCATGGAGTCTCGGTGCTCATGGCTACCCACTCTCCCAATCAGGCTTTTTATTTTGAAAACCGAAAAACAAAGGTGAAGATTGCCCTAATGGACATGGGGCATTTACATCAAGTAGGCGAGCCTAGGGATGTTCTTACGGAAGAAGCCATAGAAAAAATCTATCACATTGAGTCTAAAATATTGACGGATTACAGTGAGGAAACAGGCACATTGCGCCAGATTGTACCACTGAAATCAAAGGGTGCCCATTTTTTCGTCAAGGATGATGTAGATTGGGTGCAAAGGAGAGGAAGATGAGAAAAGAGATGGCAGGGAAAAGTAAAAAAGGCAAATGGATCATTTTGGTCTTATTGATTTTCAGTTTTGCAGTATGTGCTACAGCTTGTGAAAACCCTGAGGAACAAAGAGGCAAACAGAATCTGCGTATGATTACAGACTGTGTGGGCAGAGAAGTGGAAGTTCCTGCGGAAGTGGAAAAAATTGCGGCGTTGGATTCTTTTGCCGGGGAGGCTATGGTCATGTTGGGTGCGGGAGATCAGTTGGTGGGAACGCCCAATGGAGTCAAGCAGGACAAACTTTTGCAAGAAATTTATCCGGATTTGGTGAACCTGACCGTGCCTATGTCGGGGGGAACGGTAAATGCAGAAACATTGCTGACCATAGATCCTGACGTAATTTTTCTAAAAGGGGATCTTTATTTGAATAAGGGAGAACTGGCAAAATTGGATAAGTTGGACATCCCTTATTTGGTGGTTCGTTACACAACTATGAAGGAGCAAATGTTTGCATTTCATATGATCGGAACGGTTTTAGGCGGTGAAAAAGAGAAGAAAGCCATGGAAATCAATGAATATTACCAAGAAACCATAGATCTCACAGGGGAACGGGCAAAACAGATTCCTGAAAATGAAAAATTGAGGGTCTATCATTCCATTCAAGAAGCGGTGCGTACAGACGGTGAGGATTCCTTGGGTGCAGATTGGACAAAAAATATGGGGTTGACCAACGTGTCTGTAGGCGAAAATTTAACGGCAGAAGGCAGCAATTATTACTGTGGGATGGAACAAATTTTTGTTTGGAATCCGGATGTTATCTTATGCAATGATGCTATGACAAAAGAATATCTTCTTTCCACACCAAAATGGGCGGGATTGGGTGCCGTTGCACAAAAAAAGGTGTATAATATTCCTGTAGGTGCAACACGTTGGGGACAACAAGGGAGTGTTGAAACCTTTTTTGCTATGTTGTGGACCGGTGTAACCCTTTACCCGGAGTACTATAGGGACATTGATTTGAAAACAGAAGTCATGGCTTTTTATAAAGACTATTTGGGCTTGGCTTTGGATGAACAAACGTATGGAATGATTCTTTCAGGACAGGGAATCCGAACAAACGGACAAAATGCAGGAAAATAACAGATAGGATTTGCAAGGGGCCTTACAAGGCAGGTACTATAAGAAGGAGGGAAGCCTACAAATATGGACATGAAGAAGAAGGCGGATAACCCAATTGGTGGACAGAAAAAAGGAGAAAAATAGAAATGAGAATTTTAATATGCGTCGACGATACCGATGATTTAACCAAAACAACCAGCACAGGTACGGTAGCGGAGTTGATTGCTCAAGAAGTAGAAAAATTGGGCGGTATGACAGAGTTAGGCATTACAAGACATCAGCTATTGTTGCATGATGAAATCGCCTATACGTCTCACAACAGCTCTATGTGCTTTCCGGCGGATATTGAAGCCTCTATGTACCAGGAGGTTTGTGGGATTGCCAAAAAGGTGCTGCTGGAGAATGTGGTGCCCAGTGCTTGCCCGGGGCTTTGCATTTGTATACCTGAAAAATTGTCAAATCCTGAGGCATTGATTGAATTTGGATTTCGTGGCAAAAAGGAAGTTCTTAAAAAAGAGGAAGCCTATGCAGTGGCACAAGAATTAGGCGGAATTGCTTTAACGGAGCACGGGAATACAGGTGCAGGTGTCATTGGCGCACTTTGTGGTATAGGACTTCGACTTTCCGGCTGGGACGGAACGTTTCGAGGAAAGCTGAAAGCGAAAGATGGGAAAACCCTTCTTTCCGCAAAAGAATTTTGCGAAGAAACCGGCGTTGTGCAAGTGCTTGATTTAGAGGGAAGGCATATCGCCCAGACGGCATTGCTGTCCTTGGAAAAATCCGCCAAGGCGGTTCTTTGGAACGGCAAAAAGACGGTGATGGTGGATGAAAACAATCGTATTTGTCAAAAATCCGACTTGTTTCATTCGGATAATTCCCAAATTAATGGGGTTTGGAAACAAGAGTGTCCTAATTTTGCATTGGATAACGATTATGAGGAGCGTATGACAGAGCAAGGAAATTCTTGTGGAAATTGTTTATACCGGCGTTGGATCAACACCGGATTTGTATGTGTAAAGTAAAAGGATACGGAGGAAAAAATGGAACAGGATACAATGGAAATGAGTCAAAAGTATATTGATGCGTATATTGGCAGAGCCAGAAAAGCGCAGCAGGCTTTTGAAAAATTAAGCCAAGAAGAAGTGGATCAGGCCGTAAAAGCAATTGGAAAAGTTGTGTTTGATCATGCAGAGCTGTTGGCAGAATTAGCGGTAAAAGAAACAGGAATGGGTAATTATGAAGATAAAGTTGCCAAAAATAAAGGAAAAGCCAGGATTATTTGGAATAATTTAAAGGGCAAAAAGTCTCGAGGGATTATTGAAAAAGATGCACAAACAGGAATTACAAAAGTTGCAAAACCAATAGGCATTGTGGCTGCCATTACACCTTGCACCAATCCCATCGTAACACCTATGAGCAATGCCATGTTTGCTTTAAAAGGTGGGAATGCCATCATTGTGACACCCCATCATAAGTCTGTAAAATGTAGTGGGTTGACGGTAGAACTGATAAATAAGGAATTGAAAAAATTGGGAATGCCCGATCATTTGGTACAGATTTTAGACCAGCATTCCAGAGAAAATACAAAGGCGTTAATTTCCACTGCGGATGTAGTCATTGCAACCGGGGGAATGGGTATGGTAAAAGCAGCGTACAGCAGCGGTCGCCCTGCTTTGGGTGTGGGCGCAGGAAATGTACAGTGCATTATTGACAGAGGCATTGATTTTAAAGAGGCTGTGCCTAAAATCATGGAGGGAAGGGCTTTTGATAATGGCATTATTTGTTCAGGAGAACAGTCTGTCATCTGTCCCGAAGAAGAGTTTGACAGCATTATGGCTGAGTTTGAGCAGAAGGGTGCCTATGTAGTACGAGAAGAAAGCCAGCGAGAAGCATTGAGAAAAGCCATATTTGCAGAAGGTGCAATGAATCGGCATGCTGTAGGACAATCAGCGGAAGTTATTGGGAAATTGGCCGGCATCAAGATACCGGAAGGAACCAAACTGATCGTGGTAGAAACCCTGGGGGCAGGGGAATCGGATATTTTGGCAAAGGAAAAAATGTGCCCTGTCCTTGCAGCCTATAAATATAAGGATTTTAAAGATGGCGTGGAAATTGCCAGGGAAAATTTAGAAGCAGAGGGCAAAGGCCACAGCGTGTCCATACACTCCAATTCTATAGAGAATATTGAATATGTGGGAACAGAGCTGTGTGTATCTCGGTTTGTGGTCAATCAAGTTTGTGCCAGCAGTGCAGGCGGAAGTTTCTATAACGGATTGGCACCTACTAATACTTTGGGTTGCGGATCATGGGGACATAACAGCATCTCCGAAAACTTAGATTACAAACATTTGATTAACATATCAAGAATCGCTTATTTTATGAAGGACAATCACGTTCCTACAGACGAAGAACTGTGGGGATAATCCTCAAATAAAAGAGGGCACCTCCTATTTGCTATCCTTTTGGCAAAGAGGCGGTGCTTTTTTATAGTGAAACAAACTTGCGGTATGAAATAATTAACTTGTATAAATTAAAAAATAAATGCATATATTGTTAATAAAATAACAATTAAAGTAACAAACTTGCTGTGAAAAATAAGGGAATAAAATATAGGGACGTTAGAAACAATGGATTAAATAGGGAAGTACACGTTTTTTATATAATTAACTTGCTATTAAAATCGCTGTAGTATGTGTTTTAATGAGCAAATTATAAAATAAATAACAAAAAGATTGTTGACAAATTCACAAGACTGTATTATAGTAGAGACAGATGCTAATTCAGTATCAAAATAAAAGCTGTCACATGCGATAACAGGCGTGTGAGAATACAGAACAGGAGATGTTATTATGTTAAAAATGACTAGAATGTTTGGCTTGGGTGTTGTATTGGTCGTGGCTCCGTTGTTAGTTGCAGTCTATGGGATTGCTACAGGACAATTTTTCTTCGGAGATCAAGGACAGGGAATTACGCTGTTAATCGCATTTGGATTAGGGATATTTACAATCATGTCTTTTTATGCAGCAACGAAAATTGGTACTTCTGAAGCCGAAACGGTGCAGAAAGAAGTAGTGGTACCAAAGGCAAGTAAAAAAGCCAGAGTTGGTACAAAAGAAGGTTTTGTTCATCCTTAGTGATGATAAATAATCGTTTTTTTTAATGGGTTCGCCGATCAGCGAGCCCGTTTTTTTTTATAACTATTTTTTTTTAACCAACCCCAGCAAGAATTCCCCCATATCTTAGGTGGTGGGGGGTATGTCACAGAAGAGAATTTGTTAAAAACATGAAAAAGGCGTCACGCCTAAAGGAATCCCTAAGGAGTGACGCCTTTTATTTGGCCATTGATGGGCAAGTAAAAAGGTTAGATTCGACTAGATGGGTCTTTTTTAGTGCAGTTGAATTTTAAATTGACTGCCTTCATTGCCTGCAAAGACAATATAGCCATTGGCAGGAAGTGGTGCAGAGGTGCCACCCTTTACGGTAGAAGCCTGGACACAAGCAAAGGCTTGATTGTAAATTGCAAAAGAGGCATTTTGTGGGAGGGTTACCGTCATAGTTTTGCCGGCAGCCGCACCTATTTTATACCACTTTGCATAACCTTCCTTGCCAATGGTACATACAGAGGTTGTGCCTTGATAAATCTTTCCTATGGCATCTTCTGAAATGGAAAGGTTTGACTGAAATTTCAAATATTCATGGCCGTCTTTTTTATAGAAGGAAAAGTCGGATAAGTCGCGACCTATTGTGCCCGGAATCTGCAGAACCGATTGTGCTAAATTTTCATGGATGATTTTGTTGGAACCCATATACCCGCCCACCAAGGGGGTTACTTTGCCTACGGGGCATAGGGTAGAATATAGTTCCGAGCTGAATTTTTCATTTAAAACGAAATAATTTTTACCCATTCGATCAGCCCAAGCCTTTTGTACAGAAGGGGTCAAAGGATTTTCGGTGATTTTTTGTGCCTGATAGACATTGCTGTTCACGGTGCCCAAACCCGGGTAAATAGTAGGCCCTACCAAGTGAAGGTAAGTATGACCGTTGGATTCACCCACGAAAGAAAGATCCACCAGACCGGTGCGATCCTTGAAAATCCCATTCCCTGTATGTGTATACTTTTCCATATAATCGGGCATGTCAGGGATGGTAATGCTCAGGGTGCCCGGCGTGGTCATAGCAACGTTTATCAAGGAGCCCATTCCGGCGTAATAGCCTTGGTTTTCTAAAGTGATTTTTGGAATTTCTACAGCCGTAGGTGTAGGCTTGGCAGCCAGTTCTGCAAGATTTACTTCTTTGGTATCTGCAGTCAGTTTGCCTTTGCC
>JAVVUJ010000045.1:0-15139 GCA_036653195.1 Anaerovorax sp.
CTAATCTGGTTCGAATGGCTAGATTGGCTTGCTGATTTTGGATTTTATCTCCATAAAGAACCACATGGTAACGGGATCCCCATTATTCGCCCAATTGTCTTTTGCAAAAATCAAAAGGTGAAATTTTTTCCCCATCTGCTTCATTTAATACCTTCATAAGTTTTACCCGTAATCTATGATTTAACTCATTAATTTCAACAAGGCTTTCCGACTGGTATTTTTGAATAGCATAAAAAAAATCATGACTTTCATTTTTTGTGATTTTGTAGAATTCTATCATGTCATAAGAAACCTTCAATCCATACCCATTGGGAAACTGGGCAACAGAAGAAGTTCTTCCTTCCCGAATCACCCCATCTGCCCCTTCCAAGTGTATCGTTTGAATATCTTGATTTAACCCGCCCATTCCAAAAACCGTCATCATTACACGATGACCAATGGCAGGATGGGCTTTTTGCAAAACCTTTAGGGGAATGGTTGCAAAGACGCCCAACTGGTTGGCCTCTTTGACTTTCACCTGTTCTTTTATAAGTTTATCCACGTTGCCGTACAGATACTCTTTATCGTCTTTGGCTATTTTACACAGTCTGTTCAATGCCAGTAGGATATTTTCATTATAATTTTTTTGTAAGTAAGGTATCAACTCCAATCGAACTTTGTTTCTGGTGTAGATGGGCTGTGCGTTTGTTTTATCAATTTGCGGCACCAGGGAATTTTCCTCGCAATACTGCTCTATTTCTTCTCTTGTTAAATCCAAGAGCGGTCTAATGATCTGATTTCCATGAACATCCTTACGCTTGTACCCAATACCCGAAAGACCGTCTGTCCCTGTACCGCGCATCATGCGCATTAGAATGGTCTCCCCTTGATCGTTGAGATTTTGAGCAACTGCAATTTTAACAGGCGTGCCCGGTCTATACCCAGGTTCCTCTTGTTTCATCTTTTCTGCAATTTCATCAAAGCATTGGTATCGCACATTGCGACCAGCCTCTTCACCGGTAATGCCCTGTTCTTTCGCCAGTTGATTCACATCAATCACAAAACTGTAACAGGGCACTTTCAAATTTTTGCAAAAGGTCTCCACAAATTTTTGATCCTGTTCTGCATCTCCCAGCCTAAATTGATGATTGACATGCACTGCAAACAACTTTAAATGCCATTGATCCTTTATAGAATAAAGGGCATGAAAAAGACACAGTGAATCTGGGCCTCCTGAGAGACCCACCACAATGCAATCGCCATCATCAATCAATTTATAGTCTAAAATTGTACGTATCATTTTACTAATTAACATACTAGGATTATATCACACCTTTTCTTTTTGTGAAATGCAGTTTTATGACATGAAAAGAATTGTTTCTGCCATAATTCTTGCTTTTTACGGCAAAACCCGCCTAATTCCCCGATCTTTATTGACATTTCACCATAAAAAGGCTAGTCTATAAGGAAAAATAAGAATTTACCTGGAGGATTTTAATGAAAAACAAAAAAACAATGGATGGAAACGAGGCCGCCGCATACGTAGCTTATGCTTTTACGGAGGTAGCCGGCATATACCCCATTACCCCTTCTTCCCCCATGGCAGAAAAAACAGATGAATGGTCTGCTTTAGGAAAAAAAAATCTATTTGGTCAAACCGTAAAACTAGTTGAAATGCAATCTGAAGCAGGCGCCATCGGAGCCTTGCACGGCGCTTTAGAATCAGGTGCGTTGGCTACTTCTTATACCTCATCCCAAGGTCTTATGCTCATGATCCCCACCATGCACAGGCTCTCCGGTCAAAGACATCCCGGCGTTCTCCATGTGGCTTCCAGAACCATTGGAACCCATGCTTTTTCAATCTTTGGAGATCATTCTGATGTTATGAACTGCCGCCAAACCGGCTTTGCCATGCTCTCTTCCGGCAGCGTGCAGGAAGTCATGGATTTAGCCGGCATCGCTCATTTGGCAGCCATAGAATCTCGCATCCCTTTTTTGCATTTCTTTGACGGTTTCAGAACCTCTCACGAAATCCAAAAAATTGACTGTATTGATTATGAAAATTTTTCCCAATTATTAAACCGGGAAGCGGTAGAAGCCTTTCGCAAAAATGCTTTAAATCCGGAGCATCCGGTTATGCGCAGCACGGTACAAAACCCAGACATCTATTTTCAGGTGAGAGAATCTCACAACGGGTTTTATGATGCCCTACCCAAAATTGTAGAAACCTATATGGAAGGCATTAACAAAATTACAGGGCGACAGTACAAACTTTTTAATTATTACGGTGCCCCGGATGCAGAAAGAATCATCATTGCCATGGGCTCTGCCAGCGGCACCATTATGGAAACCGTAGATGCCCTTCTTGCAAAGGGCGAAAAAGTAGGGTTTGTACAGGTACATTTATACCGGCCTTTTTCTGTGGAACATCTTTTGGCTTCCATTCCCGATTCCGTGAAAAAAATAGCCGTTTTAGACCGAGTGAAAGAAGTGGGCGCCATTGGCGAGCCTCTTTATACGGATATTTGTACGGCTTTCGTCAATAGAGACGGCACTGCACCGAAAATTTACGGTGGACGTTATGGCCTTTCTTCTAAAGATACCACACCGGCGCAGATGAAAGCTGTCTTTGACAATTTGAAGGCTACCTGTCCAAAAGATCATTTTGTCATCGGCATTGTGGACGATGTAACCCATTGTTCTTTAGATTGTGATGAAGGATTTTATATTAAAAACGAAGGCATAAAAAGTTGTAAATTTTGGGGTTTGGGTTCTGACGGAACGGTAGGTGCCAATAAAAATTCCGTGAAAATCATCGGTGAACAGACTGATATGTATACCCAAGCCTATTTTGAATACGACACAAAGAAATCTTTTGGCGTTACCAAATCTCACTTGCGCTTTGGACATGAGCCCATTCATTCCACTTATTTAGTGAAACATGCTGATTTTATTGCTTGCCACAATCAAACCTACTTATATAAATACGACATTATCCAAGAGCTTAACAAGAATGGCACATTTTTACTCAACTGTTCTTGGACAATAGAAGAATTGGAAAAAAATATACCCAATTCTGTGAAAAGGTATATTGCGGAAAACAATATTTCCTTCTACATCATGGATGCCAATAAAATTTCCAATGAAATCGGTCTTGGAAACCACTCCAATATGGTTTTACAAGCTGCCTTTTTCAAATTAGCCAACATCATCCCTGTGGAAGATGCCTTAAATCATATGAAACAGGGTGTTATTTCAGCATACAGCAAAAAAGGCCAAGCCGTTGTAGATAAAAACATGCTGGCCATTGATCAAGGCGCAGAAAGTTTAATTCATGTGCCCGTTCCTTCCCATTGGAAAACAGTAGAAGCAGAATCTTCCACCACGGTCATGGACCCTTTGCTTCCCTCTATTATCACCAACATTCTCAACCCCATCACTGCACAAAAAGGGGATGATTTGCCGGTAAGTGCTTTCCGATTTATGGAGGATGGTACTATGCCTTTGGGCACTGCCGCTTATGAGAAACGAGGTATTGCTACAGACCTTCCCGTCTGGAATAAGGACGCTTGCTTACAATGCAATCAGTGTGCCTTAGTCTGTCCTCACGCTTCCATTCGCCCCTACTTGCTGGACAAAGAAGAACAAGCAAAGGCGCCGGCAAAGTTTGAGACAGTGGCCGCAAAAGGTAGCCATGGAAAGAATTTTCAATACACCTTGCAGGTCAGTTCTTTAGACTGTACCAGCTGTGGAAGCTGTGCCGCAGTCTGTCCCGCCAAGGGAAAAGCACTCACCATGGAACGAATTGACGGCGTAAAAACAGATCTGACACATTGGCAGTATGCGCTGAATATCTCGGAGAAAAACCCTCTTGAAAACCACACCACCATTAAGGGCACACAATTTAAGCAACCCCTTTTGGAGTTTTCAGGAGCTTGTGCCGGTTGCGGAGAAACGCCCTATATTAAATTGCTGACCCAACTTTTCGGGGACAAAATGTACTTTGCCAATGCCACAGGATGTACCCAAGCCTGGGGTGCTGCTATGCCCTGTGTTCCTTATACCACCAACAAAGAAGGACGCGGGCCGGCTTGGTCCAATTCCCTCTTTGAAAACAATGCAGAATTCAGTCTGGGCATGTGTTTGGCCGTCACCCAACAGCGAGAAGCCGTCAAGGCCCAGGCGGAAGAATTGTTACCCCTTCTATCTGACAATGAAAAAGCGTTGCAGGATGCAATCCTAGCTTGGTCTTCCAATTTTGGAAGTTTAGAGGGTTCCCAAAAACCCAGCCGGGAACTGGTCTGCCAGCTAAATGAGTTTTTAGCACAAGCACCTGCAAATCTTCCAGCCACAGCCTTAGCAAATCAATTGCTTCTTCATCAAGATCAATTTACGAAAAAAACCATGTGGATGGTAGGCGGAGACGGTTGGGCTTATGACATTGGCTACGGTGGATTGGATCACGTATTTGCCTCCGGCGAAAATGTAAATGTGCTCATTGTAGACACAGAAGTCTACTCCAATACGGGTGGTCAATCTTCAAAAGCGACACCCCTAGGTGCTGTGGCACAATTTGCTTCTTCCGGCAAGAAAAGCCGTAAAAAGGATTTAGGCATGTTGCTCATGAACTATGACAATGTTTATGTAGCTCAAGTTTCCATGGGTGCAAACCAAACCCAACTTTTAAAAGCCTTGCAGGAAGCCGAAAACCATGACGGTCCTTCCATTGTCATCGCTTATGCCCCTTGTATCACCCATGGAATCAAACGAGGGATGGGTTGTGTGCAACAGGAAATGAAAAATGCCGTGGATTCAGGTTATTGGTATTTATACCGCTATGACCCCACGAAAAAGGAACATCCTTTTACCTTGGACTGCAAACCGCCTACCATGGATTACAAAGACTTTTTAATGGGTGAAGTTCGCTATGCTTCTTTGGCACTTTCCTTCCCGGAAAACGAAAAGTTACTATTTGAAGAAGCAAAACAGGCGTCCTTGGAAAAATACGAAAGCTACCGCAAACTTGCGGAGAAATAGAGCCCACAATAACAGAAGGTAGAAACATAGGATGGTTACACAATTTGTCAATTTTCTATTGAATATCAACGGTAATCACCGTCATATCATCCTTTTCCTTTACCCCATATTTTTCTACCGCTCTGTTAATAATCAAATCGGATATGGTTCCCGGATCATTGGATGCGATCTTCGCAATGGCTTCTATCAGCCATTGCGTTCCGCCTCCCCCTTCCCGATCTGCATCGGTGACACCATCAGACACCAAAATAATTTTGTCCCCTTTTCTAAGCTGCACGTCAATATACTCTACGGATATTTTATCGATCATACCGATGGGCAGTGTGGCAACTTTTATAGCCTCCACTTGGGTTCCTCGCTTGATAAAGGTGGCGGCGGCTCCAATTTTATAAAGCTGTAGCTTTCCTGTAAACCCATCAAAAATACCTAAATCAACGGTGGAAAAAATTTCGTCGCTGGTATTATTTATGAGCAGTGCATTGACTGTCCGCAACGCCAACTCTATATCAAATCCTACCTTTAACAGATTATGTAACGCCGATAAAGTCTTTGAACTTTCTTCCGCAGCTCTTCTCCCCTTTCCCATTCCATCACTAAGAGCCAACATAAATTTGCCTTTTTTTAATTCCGCACATTGGTAGCTGTCTCCGCAAATATTTTCCTCCTTGGCATAGGCCGATACACCTACTTGGGGATGATATCGATAAGTTCTTGCATCCATCCTATTGGCGGGATATTCTAATTGTTTTATCATGGTGCCGGTTAACCTGGATAAGGCTTTAAATTGCATGGGAATTAAATCATCATTGCTCCTGTTTTTTCCATAAACCGTGGACAATTTGTTAAAGGTATCCCTATATTCCTCTAAAATTTTTTTGCATTTTGAGTTCCCTACCAAATCCTCATATTGCGCCTCTTTCCGAAATCGTGCCAATACAAGTTCTATTTGGTTCATCAACCTCTTGGGAATTACTGCAAAAATACCTGCTGCAATGAGGGGATCCAGTACCGGAATATAAAAGTCCGGTGCACCTTTAATCAAACCAAACCCAATGCATACGGCTGCAAATACTGTGGCGGCAACCATTCGTGAAAGCCCTAAAAACATACCGGCTATCATGCCGCAAAAGGCCAGTACACCCAACACGGCCGGTGTTCCACTAAGGGTTAAGACCACCACAGCCCCTGTGCCAATACCGGAAATGGCTCCTTCTGTAATGCCCAATTTAAAACCCATCAAAAGTGTTATAAACAAAGCTACACCTACTTCTACGGGAAACAATCCCAGTCCGGATACCGTCAACATACTCATAACCGCAACAGAAATCACTCCTTGCGCTTCCCCATTTTCTCCTGCTGTTCTTTTGCTTTTCAAACAAAAGAATGCCTCAAATAAATATACCAATCCCACAACAATAACGGCTTCGGCAGCAATCATCATCACATCATACTCAATCATAATGGTACCCCATGCCAAGAATATGACCTTTGTGACAATGGTTACACACATAGCAATCAGCGCCACATAGCCAATTGACAATTTACGTTTTTTTAAGACAAAAAAAACAACACCACATAAAAGGGCAGCTACCATATCCCCTCCTATTTCAAGTTTCCCTGAATAATGGGTCAGCGTACCCAACAAAATAAAAGGCAGCAGATAAATGTTTCCTTTTCCCCTGGATACTAAGATTGAAATCAGGGCAATTCCGCAAGGCAATATGGCATCCAGCAAAACCGCCCTACCAAGAAGAAAAGAAACACCTACCAAAGCGATAACGCTTATATAGTGTTTGCTATCCGAATTTTCCACAGCAGCCAAAAAACGATTTCGTTTTGCTGCCATACCCTGTAATAGTGCTTCCATTTATATCCCCCCTGTTCATAGAATTCTTCTTGTTTCTATTATGGACAAGTATATATCCTGGGGGTTGTTATTTTTTGTCCGATTACGCGAAAAAAGAGAGGATTTTTTCGTCATTTTCCCCTCTTTCTCTATTTATATACCGAAAAATTTCTTTGCATTTTCGCAAGTGACTCGGGCCACCTCTTCAAAGGGAATGCCTTTGATTTCCGCCACTTTTTTTGCAGTATATTCTACAAAAGTTGGCATATTCGTCTTTCCTCTAAAGGGTTCCGGCGCCAAATATGGCGAATCCGTTTCAATGAGCAGGTGTTCCAATGAAATGGTCTGCACAACTTCCACCAGCTTTCTCCCATTCTTGTAGGTGACGGGGCCTGCAATAGAAAGGGTTGCACCCAATTTCACATATTGCCTTGCCAGTTCCGCACTGCCTGAGAAACAATGAATCAAGACCTTTGCATCGCCGTCATGTTCCTCCAAACGTTTCTTGGTAAATGCCCCTTCTTCCCTTAAAATCGTCAACACATCCTCGTGGGCATCTCTGTCATGAATGACCATGGGCATAGAAAGTTCCACTGCCAGCTGAATTTGCCGCCGAAACCAATACTGCTGTACATCCCGATCTGAATGGTCGTAATAATAGTCCAATCCGATCTCTCCTATGGCCCGAACTTTCGGTTCCTTTGCCAAGCCCTTTAACAGCATCAATGTGGCCTCATCCATGGTCTTCGTATCGTGGGGATGACAGCCTACCGCCGCATAACACCACGGATACGCTTCTGCATGTTTCACCGCCATCACGGAGCTTTCCAAATCAAAACCGATGTCCATTACATAGGACAGGTTTCCCTTTTCTATAGTCTCTATTAAAGACCCTCGGTTTTCATCAAATTCATCTGAATTAATATGTGCATGTGAGTCAAATAACATTCTATACCTCCTTACTTTTATCCCTAAATCATTGATTTAAAAAAGGAGACGAACCACACGGCAGTCGTCCCCTTTTTCATTCAGTTTACAGCGCTATTTATGTCCGTCCCATTTTTTACCGGAAATGCTGTCGATCTCCACTTTTATTATAAACGAATATTTTATTTTCTTTGGTACATATTGACCTTCTGTGGGTACGTAATCCGCCGGCCTCATCTTTTCTACCATTAAATCGTATACCTTGATCTTTGTAGCCTCTTCATTGATAATCTCCGCTTTTCCAAAGCCAATGACACTTTGAAAGGCATACCCCCAGTCACATGGCATTCCGCCGTTCTTGATGATTTCCGTGCCGTTCACCTGCACTTCAAAGCAAACGTTATTGTTTTCACGGATGATATCCAACTTTTGCCCCACCTCTGCGCAATGAAAATATACGCAATTGTCATCGTAAACATAAAGCATGGGAATCACATAAGGCATTTGATCCTTGCACATGGCCAAGTGGCAAACAGACCCCTGCTTTAAAATCTCCACAATTTCTTCGTGCTCTTTGATTTCTCGATCTCTTCTTCTCATTTTAGTTTACCACATTCCCATCCGGTGCGATGGTGGTTACAAACTCACATCGTTTGCCGTTCTCCGCAAACAGCAACATGCCTTTTGATTCCATGCCACGCAACATTCTCGGTTTTAAATTTGCCACAACCACCACTTTTTTCCCTATGGTTTCTTCTGGTTTAAAATCCTGTGCGACGCCGGAAATAATCTGCCGTACTTCGGTACCCATTTTTATCTTAAATACCAACAATTTGTCAGCCTTGGGATGCTTGACGCATTCAAGAACGGTGCCTACACGAAAGTCCATCTTATCAAAATCATCGTATTCAATTTCATCTTTCAGCGCAAGAGGTACAGTCTCTTCTTTAGACCCGTTCATCTCTTCCAAAACTTCCAATTCTTTTTTAACGTCTAATCTTGGAAATAATGATGCGCCTTTTTTAACGGTCTCTCCACCCATACAATCAAAGGTAAAGGCTTCCTTCCATTTTACTTCGTCTGAAGCCATACCCAACTGCTTTCTGATTTCATCTGAAGTGGTATGCATGAACGGATAAATCAATACAGAAACCACACGAATGGCCTCCGCTAAATTGTGAAGCACTGTATCCAATCGATCCTTGTTCTCTTCTTTTTTCGCTAAAGCCCAAGGCATGGTCTCATCAATGTATTTATTGGTTCTTCTGACCACAATCCAAATTTCTTCCAGCGCTTGGCTAAAATTAAACTTGTCCATATAGGCTTCTACTTTATCTGCCGCACCCATAGCAATTGCTTTCAGGTCTTCATCAAAGTCACCACGTTCCTTGGCTTGGGGAAGAATCCCTTGGTTGTATTTTTCAATCATAGCAACGGTTCTGCTCACCAAATTTCCAAGGTCATTTGCCAAATCATAGTTCATCCGATTGAGCATGACTTCGTTGGTAAACAAACCATCCTGCCCGAAAGTGTATTCTCTTAACAAGAAATATTTCAATGCATCTACACCATATCGCTCAATGAGTTTGACAGGATCCACAACGTTACCCTTTGATTTGGACATTTTTCCGCCGTCCAAGAGCAACCACCCATGACCCAGCACTTTTTTGGGAAGGGGCAAATCCAAGGACATTAACATAGCAGGCCAAATAATAGAGTGGAATCTGACGATTTCTTTCCCTACCAAATGCACATCTGCCGGCCAATATTTGTCGTACTTTTCCGGAGAATCCGGATAGCCAAGGGCCGTAATATAGTTGGCAAGGGCATCAAGCCATACATAAATCACATGCTTTTCATCAATGGGCACCTGTATACCCCAATCAAATGTTGATCTGGAAATACAAAGATCATCTAACCCTTGTTTTGCAAAATTAATCATTTCATTTCTTCTTGTATCCGGCTGTAAAAATCCGGGATTGGTCTCAAAAAGCTCAATAAGCCTGTCCTGATACTTGGACAGCCTAAAGAAATAGGCGGATTCTTTTGCTTTTTCTACGGGTCTACCGCAGTCGGGACATTTCCCGTCAACCGCTTGTGTCTCTGTCCAAAAGGCTTCACAAGGTGTGCAGTACCAGCCTTCATATTCGCCTTTATAAATATCCCCTTTTTCATACATCTGCATAAAGATTTTTTGGACTCTGTCTTTATGCCTATCTTCTGTCGTTCTGATAAAATCATCATAAGAAATTTCCATGGTCTTCCAAAGTTCCTTAATCCCTGCAACAATTTCATCCACATGCTGCTGGGGCGTAATCCCTTTTTCATCAGCCACTTTTTGTATTTTTTGGCCATGTTCATCGGTTCCCGTAAGAAACATCACGTCATATCCGGTAAGCCTTTTAAACCTAGCCATGGCATCTGCCATAACGGTACAATAGGTGTGCCCTATATGCAGATTTGAACTGGGATAATAAATAGGCGTGGTGATGTAGAATTTTTTTTCACTCATTTCAATTTCCTTTCATATTTAAGATGGTTGTATTTTGCTAAAGTATTTTTCTACGCCTGGATGGAGGGGAACCGTGGTGCCTTCCAAGGGCTCCTCCACTGCTGCATTTTCCAATATTTTATCCATTGCTTGAATCTGTACAATATTATGAGAAATACAATCCATAAGCGCTTCCACTGTTTTTTCCGATAGGCTATTGCTAGCCATCAACACGTTGAGCATGGACAAGGTTTCCACTTCTTTCTGCTTTCCATAGGTATGATTGGGAATGGTCGCTTTTTTCCAGAAAGAAGATTGATCTGTTATTTTTTTGTTTTCTGCACCTGACAGAGGCACCAGAACCAGCTGTTTTCCCTTATCCCGTTCCATTTCTCCGATCATCCCATTGGGAATGCCGCCGATAATCATTGCTACGTCCAAGTCTCCATTATTCACTTTCTCAATGGCCGTCTTCGTATCTACTTGTTGCACCAGGCAATCTTCATAGGTCATGCCATATGCCCCCAAAATTTGTTTGGCATCCCACTCTGTTCCTGCATTTTCAGCATCAATGCCCACCTTTTTATACTTCAGACTTTGAAATTCCGTAATCCCCGAATTTTCCGTGGTCACAATTTGTATGTAACTGGGATAGAGATCCATAAGGAGGCGAAGATCTTTACTTCCTTCCCCTCCTTGAAAAATACCCGTTCCTTTGTATTTATGAGTAGCCATATCCAACATGGATATGGCTAAATCAGCTTTTCCTTCTGCCAAAAGCTTTACGTTTTCAAAAGAGCCCGTAGTTTCAATTACCTGAACGTTATATCCCATTCCTTGGGCAATGGCAGCGCTAAGCGCTTCAGCAATGGCATAATACAATCCATCTACCGGCCCTGCCGCAATGGCTAATGTGGACTTCTCTCCGGTGGCTGCCGACCTTGATTTTTCTTTTGAAGAATCTGAAGATTTTCCACATCCTGTTCCCATGGCGGCCACACTTAAAATTAAAATTCCTACTAAAAATACTGCTATCCATTTTTTCTTCATCTGTTATGCTCCCGTATATTCTTGTGTGCTTTCCTTATTTTGCATAATTTGCAATACTATGATAAGCTGCTAGCACCGTGTTGGCGTAACCGGTAGAGTAGGAACCTCTGCTCACCGTACCACTTCCCTGGTTATATGCAGAAAGTGCTATGGTGGTGTTTCCACCGTACCGTTCTATACCATTGGCAATATAATGAGCACCAAAGTCAATATTGGTCTTTGGGTTTAAAAGTTGCGCAGCTGAAATTCCGTAGCTTGCAGTGGTTCTTGGCATAATTTGCATAATGCCCCGTGCACCGCCGCTAGATATGGCATTGGCCTGAAATTTACTTTCTTTTTGTGCAATGGCCATGAGCAGTTTTTCATCCACATGATTCACCGCCGCGGCTCTCTTAAACAGAAAAACCAATTCCTGCGCCTTTGTGGTAGATAATTGTTGATTGTAGCTCTTGACATAATTGACAAGGGCTCCATTGTAGTTAGATTCTCCTTCGTCCCAATATTCTTTGGCATTTACGCCTTCATGGGTACTGATGCAAATTCCATAATTGTTGTCAAAATAACTGCTCCAACCTAATACTTGGCTATCCATCAGTGCCCCTATGGGAACATAAAGAATATCATCTTTTACCAAAATTGACGACCCCTTTAAGTCAATGGATTCTATTGCCAAATCCAAAGCGCCGATTACGTCTCCTTGCTGAGGCGTTTCCTGGTATACTTTGATTTTCCAGTTGCTGGCTCTGTTTAATGAAATGTCTTGATTATCGTTTTTAAGCCATCTCTCGCTAAAGTTCTTTTGAGTTGGTTTTGTTTTCAGTAATTTCAATGTGTGGCCATCCCAGTCAATCTCCGCTTCAACGCCAACTATTTTACATATGTCCTTACTGAGGGGCATATACATGGCATCGTTACACATGACAAAGGAATATTGTAATTCGTAGTTACTTAGAATCTCACCATTCATATTCAAGTTCTTATTAAAAAAGTCTCCTGTAATGTTTTGTTCTGCAGATACAGTAATTGGTGTCAGGAGTAAAACCGTCAACATAAGCCACACAAAAATAAGCTTCTTTGCTTTCATTTTCTCCTCCTTTTCAGTTACATCTCTAAGCTAGAGACTCATTTATTATATCATAATTTTATGCTTTGTATACCTTTTTTTGGTTAGGCCCGTCCAATCCATCCGTAAAAACGTTGAATTTCCAACATTCTTACGGATAACAAAAACCTCGTCAAAAGACGAGGTTTTTTGCCAAATCATTGCTATTAATTTTATTTTTTTAAGTCTAAAGACTTAGTTTGAACTACAGTTTGAACTCTGCCTTTGCAGCAGCAATTGACTCGTCAAGTTTTGCTAATACTTTGTCAATTGTTTCATGAGATAATACTGCAGGTGGTTCGATCCTTACTGTCTTCGCATTTACAAGAGTTCCTGCTGTCATTACGTGTCTTTCGAAAAGACCCTTTGTTACAGCATAACCAACTTCTGCTTCTGGGAATTCCATACAGATAAGAAGACCAGCTCCTCTGATTTCCTTAAGAACTGTAGGATACTTTTTCTTAAGTGCTTCAAGTTTAACCATGAAGTATTCGCCCTTTTCTTTAGCCTGTCCTGGGATGTCATTTTCAAGCATGTAAGCAATTGTTGAAATTGCAGCAGAACATGCAAGAGGGTTACCACCAAATGTAGGTGATCCAAGAATCCAAGGATTGTCAATTAGCTTGTCAACCCACATGCAAGGTCTAGCGATGATACCTGTGATAGGCATGATTCCGCCTCCGAATGCTTTACCGAAAGTCATGATATCCGGTGTAACATCTTCAACTTCACATCTCCACATAGTACCAGTTCTACCCATACCTGTTTGGATTTCATCAACGATCATTGCAACTCCGTACTTATCACAGATTGCTCTAACAGCTGTTAAATATCCTGTTGGAGGAATGATAACACCAGCTTCGCCCTGGATTGGCTCAATGATAACTCCGGCAACCTTTTCACCAACTGTATGAAGGTTCTTAATTGCTGCTTCCATTGCTTCAGCATTACCATATTCAACGTGCTGAACCTGTTGGATCATTGGAAGGTAATCTTCTCTGTATGCGCCTTTACCACCCATAGAGATTGCTCCATATGATTTACCGTGGAATGCACCTGTAGTAGAGATGTAATATCTTCCGCCTGTAGCTAATCTAGCCAACTTAAGAGACATTTCAACTGCTTCTGCTCCACCATTTGTGAAGAAGCAATACTGAAGATCTCCAGGTGTAATCATTGCTGTTAATCTAGCAAGATATCCTCTTAATGGGTCAATTAATTCCTGAGAGTGAAGTGCATATCTATCTAACTGCGCTTTTACAGTCTTCAAGATTGCTGGGTTTCTATGTCCACAGGTATAGATACCGAATCCACCTAAGCAGTCGATAAATTCTGTTCCATAAAGGTCTTCAAAATGGTCTACAGAGTCTGTCCACTCTACGAAAGTAGCATCTGTAGATACAGATTTTCTATACTCTAACCAACCAGGGTTTACGTTTTCATTAAAGTTACGGATGGAGTCTTTAACGATTGTATCCTTTTCTGCCTTTGTTAGTTCAGCTCCTTCGATGTAGCCTAATACTGTTTTAGCCTCTTTTAAAGCTAATTCCTTGTTACATACTGTCATGGTATGTTCCTCCTCATTCTTCTTTAACTTAATCCACCAAACGGAAAAACAATGGTATTGTTCTCATCGGTGTTGTTTAACGATTATATATAGTCCAAGTTCCGTGCCAAAACACTTTTTTTTACGGTTTTTCTATTATTTTTTTCTCTTTTTGTCCCTGTCACCTCTGAAATCAGTGGGGTTTTACCATTTTAAAAATATTTTCTTTGGCAGAATTGTCCAACAATTCCACACAATTCTGTACTCACTTTTAGTGCGTTTTCTCAAAGATGAGATATCACCTGTGAGAAAGTTTAAATATAACTGCTGATTAAATCGTTCATTTTAAAATCCCATTCTTTTTCATCTGTCACGGATTTGCAAATTTCATCAATTTGATTCAGTTGATGGGGTGGAATTTGCTTCATATGGGAAAGGGATACCACCAACCCCACCCTTCTGGCCAATTGAAATCGTTTTTGCTGCAAAAGAGGCAGTCCTAAATAAGCATCAATGGATCCCACCAATTGGGCTTTGTCCACATCCAGTCTTCCATGAACATCCTGTAATAAATTGATGATATGGTCGCTGGCTATCATACCTGTGCAATCCTTTGTATTTTCAATGAGAATTTTAATTTCCCTCACCTTTTCATTGTCGCTGCATAATTCATAGGTTCCGTCCAAATATTTTTGCCAAAGTCCTGTCCCTTCCTTTATTGCCGCAGTCCTAATGCGCACAAAATCCGGGTTGATTTCATTGACAACCCTAGCCGTTCCCAATGCATTTTCAATGGTAAGCGCTTTTCCGCCCACACCCGGCATAAAATAAACAGAAAGTTCAATGCCACCTTCTTTAATATTTTTGCCTGCCAGAATTTGCTGTTCTGACGTAGTTCCTTTTTCAATCAATTTCAACACTTCATCGGAGCCGGATTCAAATCCAGAGTGGATTCTATCCAACCCTGCTTTCTTTAAAGCTTTAAACTGTTCTGAGGAAACTTTAGAAAGGGTCTCCGCTCTGCCATAAGAGGTGATGCGCTCTATTGTTGGCAACTTTTCCCGCAGATACTCTAAAACTTGCAAAAGGCGTTCCGCACTTAAAGCGATGGTATTCCCATCCTGCAAGAAAACATTTTTTCCTCCATGGGCCATCCAATTT
>JAVVUJ010000046.1:0-5527 GCA_036653195.1 Anaerovorax sp.
TATTACCACCACAGAGGGTAGCCTGCACCTAGACCGTGTCAGCAACAGTGGAATTTTCACAACGGCAACGGGCAAAGGAGATATCACCGTGAACACGGTTGATAACAGTGCAACCTTCTCAGCCATCAGTGGCGGCGGCGATTTGACAGCCAATACCATTGAAAACAACGGAAACTTGCAATTGATTACAAGCAAAGGTGCAGTGACCGCATCTGCGATTACTGTAGGCGCACTTGGCACAATGAAGATTGCCACTACAGAGGGCGGTATGAGTCTGAGCCATGTGAGCAACAGCGGAATTTTCTCGGCCATCACCGGCGACGGAGATATCACAGCCAATATCATTGAAAATGGCGGAACCTTGTCGGCTATCACCGGCGGCGGAGATATCAACCTTGGTACGGTAAACTCAACGGCAAAGAGCCGTTTGGAGATTGAGACCGGTAGAGGAAATGTGACCTTGGATGGGTTAAAATCCGACGGAACGCTGACCATCAAGACAACCGCAGGCGGATTGTTCTTAAAGAACAAAGACGACAAGCTTGTCTTGGGAGAGCATACCGATGAAGCAAATTCCTGGTTTGATATTGACGGAGATATTGGCAGTGAAACACAGACATTCCTTGTTGATCTGGCCAGAGATGAAGCAAATAAGATTCAAACCTTGCACATTGTAAATGCAAACAATATTTACATGAAACAGGAGACAGGGCTTCCTACAGAGATTCCGGAGTTGCCCACAGAAGGCAGAGATCCTACTGGGAAGGTTGAGAATCACAAAGAAGCTGTCAGCGACATGAATGATAAAGATGAAGCCGTTAAAGTAACCATGCCGGCTCAGACACCAAAGGAATTGGCAGAACAGTTTACAAATGGAAAACTGCCTATGACAGAACTTTTTGGCCTTGTAGATAACGTTCTCAAAGGAAACGTGGTGAAAGCGCTTCTGAAAATCACAGAGGAGATCATCCAAGAGAATGTGAATGGGTTGGATAAGATGAGTAAGGAAGAGTTAGAAGCATGGGTTGGTATCTTTGGATTGGTTATCCAACCCATTGAAACAAAGATTACCAGTGTAGGAGCCCTTACGCTTCCGGAAAAAGAAGCCCTTTGCACAAAACTGGGAATCAGCACAGATTCAGCCATTGAAGTGATTGCATCAGCTTATGAAACCTATTATCAAGGTGTAGAAGCAGACTATGGCAAACAGTATCCAAGTAAGGTAAAGAAAGCCTATGGAGACTATGTGACAGGAATCCTTAACAGTGAGGAGACAGTAAGTGGAGCAGCATTGGAAAATCTCGCCAAAGCAGGATTTATGACACCGGAGACAGATATGGTTGTTCTTGTGGAAGGGGTACTCCAGGTATCACCAAGCCCATTGAATGACGATCAGATTTTCCAGCTCTACTGGAAGACTTTAACGGATCAACAAAAACAGAAACTGGTTGAGGAAGCTTGGAAGTTTGCAAACTATCCGGATTACAGGAACGACCTTCATGAGAAAGACATGGTGTATCTCCCTGAGCAAAGAGAACTGGCAATCCATATTGGAACCTCAAAAGGAAACAGTTATATTTATAATCGTGGAGATATTTCCATTCTTCAGGACAGAGGCACCTTTACGGCAGGCGAAGTGTTATCAGAATACGGAGACGTATCTGTGACAGCAGCAGCCATAGAGGGAACAGAAGGAAAGACCAATGTTACAGGAGAACATATTGTACTCACGGCAACAGAGGGCGGCATTGGTGCAACCACACCGGTAGCCATTGATGAGACCTATTGGAAGCCGACAGTCATTGGAAATATTGAAGACGAAAATACATCATCAGCAGCCTTTGATAACATAGGCAAAAAGACTTGGGTTCTTTCAAGAAATGCACAAACAGGGAAATTGGAAATGCAGTTCAGTATCGACTACACGGCGGTACGTGATAAAGATGACCGTGCAGCCACTTCCTTAACAGCCATTGCTGTAGGGGACATCAGCGTGAAGGAGACAACAGGAGACTTGGGACTGAATGTCATAGAAAGCACCAATGGAACCATTAAACTGGAAGCACCCGGAACTGTACTGGATACCAGGGGCAGTTCAGAAACAAGAGAAAACATTCGGGCAGGAAAGGATGTAACCATTACGTCCTCTCAAGGAACAATTGGAACAAACGAGAAGTATCTGGATGTCAATATAAGCGGTGGGGCATTGAAAGCAGACGCAAAGGGAGACATCAATGTAAATGCAACCAACAGTTTAACCTTGGTTGGAGATATTCACGGTAAAGGTCAGGTAAATGTTACGGCAGAGAAGGACTTGAACCTGAGCAATACGGAGGGAGATCTGACTATAGGCGCCATCGTTGCAGGCGGCAATGCCGTGGTTACAGCGACAAAGAACATCGCCCTTGGCGATAAACTGGGGAACAGCGCACAGATCAAGGCAAAGAGTGTGACGGTCAATGCCCTTGGTGGAAACGTAGGAACTTCAGGAGCTGCCATAGATGTAGATACGGATGCGGCAAATGGAGGAACCTTTAGCGGCAACGCCACAGGCGGCACCCTCTACGTTAACGAAATTACAGGTGACATTACACTAGGAACTGTGACGTCTACCAGTAACGGCGCCATTGAAATTACGGCAGAAAAAGCAATTAATGTAGGAACTGTTCATTCAACAGGTGGCGGAGATGTTACCTTGACAGCAAATGATGGTAGCATTCAAGAAGTACCACCTATAGGTAACGGTGACTTGGTGGCAGCGGCGGCTAAGGCGGCTATGGAAGCGGCTCAGGCAAGAAGCAAGGCGGATGCAGCGAAGACTTCTTTCCATATTCTCAACAATTATGTGGGAAGATTGACCGGTGCGAAGACAGCCATTGAGAAGGCACAAGGAGAACTTGCAGCACTGAAACTGGAACTTACAAAGAAACAGCAGGAACTGACAGACACCAACAGCACCATAGACGGATATAAGGCAACCTTGGCTACGCAAATACAGGCTCTTGAAGAGGCTGAAAAACGTCTTTTAGAGAAAAAGAATGAACTGGAAATAGCCATAGCGACCAAGAGTGGTCTTGATAAGAAATTGACAGCGGCTGCTATTGAGTTGGAGAAACTCAAGGCTGAAAATCCGCCGGATCAAAGTAAGATTGATGCACAGCAGGCCATTGTAGAGGCGTTGCAAAATCAGGTAACGGCAGCGGCAATCGTTGTAACCAACGCACAACATAACGTGGATACAGCAAGCAGCGCAGCAGTTGTTGCAAAGGGAGAAGTGGCGAGCACGCAGCAGCAAATAGAAGCAGGAAGAACAAGCGTGGCAGCCATAGAGAGCACCATAGCCGGTATCAAGAACGCTATGGGAAACAAGCAGAATGAAATCAACGCCCTGATTAAGAAACTGGATGAGGACACCTTTAACAAGATTCCGGCACTGAAAGGGCAGACCGATGTGGACGCAGCTGTAAAGGCAATCAATGATGAATTGACGGCTAGAGCAGGGGCATTAACTACCGCAGAGGAATTGAAGGATCAATTGGAAACTGCGGCGACAAATGCAGAATATGCAGCGGAAGCCGCAAAGCGGGCTGCAAGTCCATCAGGGATCAGCACAGAGGGAGACTTGAAACTTCAACTGACAACCGGTGGAAGCATCGGAACAACCGGTAATGCACTGGGTGTCACAGTAGGCGGAGAATTGACCGTCCGGAATGGAGGCAAAAATCCACTTCAGGACATCATCCTTGAAAGCGGTGGCAATTTGACCATCGGAAATCTTGTTGCAGCAGACAGCGTACAGATTCATTCTTTGGGCACGATCAAGGAATCCGATTCCGTAAGCGGACCGGCAATTGTAGCTGTCAACGGTGTGTTGACATCAGTCAATTGGAACATAGGCACGGATAAAAATCAACCGTTGCATGTATCCTTAGACAGGGTGACGGCACTGGGCAAAGAGGTACACATAAGCAACGATAAGTCCTTGCAAATTGACCAAATCGTAGGAGGCGATGTTGACATCAAGGTTGATGGAAACATGACCGCAGGTGGAACCGGCGAAAATAACAACATAATTTCAGACAATTTGGATCTTGGAGCAACGGGAGATATTGGAACTTCAGACGCAGCCCTGAAGGTTGACACAAATGTAATCAACAGCAACTCGGATAACCTTTACGTGAAGTCAGATGACAGCATTTCCATAGGTGCCATTGAGACGAAAGAACACACAGATATCTCAGTAGGCGGCAATATAGAAAACAAAGATGCCAACAGCAACATTGATTCAGGAGATTTAGACCTGAATGCAGGCGGAAGCATCGGAGAGAAGGAAAACGGACTGAACACCAATGTACCGGGTGCCACTGATGGCAAGGCGGATCTTGGAACTTCTACCATTATCAATAACTATGGTAAAGATTCATCAGGTTCAGGCGGCGGAGGCGGTGGCGGAAGCATGGTTCTTCCGGACATCACCTTGACAGATAAGGCAACGGGCGTTACAGTAACAGGACAGATCGACGGGGAACTCATGGTGACGGTTGTTGGAGAACACGGAGAAGATGGCTGTATACTTTGCAAGATTCGGGCAGAGTTAGGAGAAAATGCAGCACTCCTTGCATACAATATCACCATTAAAGGAACCTATAGCGGTATGTTGACGGTGGAAATTCCGGTGGGAAATGCCTTCAATGGAAAGACACTCACCCTACTTTACACCGAAAATGGCAAGGTAAAATCAAAGAATGTTTTGGTTGTAGATGGAAAAGTCAAATTGAATGTAGCCAATCTTGGACAGTTTGTAGTCCTTGACAAAGAATACTCGGTGATCATTCATGAGGCAGATGCACTTACGATGATGGATAACAAGAAGATTCCTATGGCGGCCAACCGATTCATAGATGTACGCGTTGGAGACTGGTTCTTCCAGAGCGTGGGCTATATGTATGGACTCAAGTTGATGAAGGGTGTGGATATCAAAGTGTTTGACCCAATGGGAAACATTACAAGAGGCATGCTTGCAACGATTCTTTACAGAATGAGCGGAAGCGAAAAGGTTGCAATGGGGGACAGCAGGGTTCAAGGCGGAATGTGGTATACAGATGGTATGATTTGGGCAATCACACAGGGCATCCTGAAAAACTATGAAGTGGATCAGGAAATGACGAGAGAACAATTTGTAACCATGCTTTATCGCTTGGCAGTTGGGTTCGGATGGGATCTATCAGGGAATGCTAATCTCACATCCTTTACTGACGGAGCTGAAGTTTCAATCTATGCAGTCGATGCCATGAGTTGGGCTGTGGGAAAAGGCTTGATAAAAGGCCGCAGTGAAAATACCATTGCAGCCAAGAGTACCATCACGAGAGCAGAAACAACCATGTTACTGTATCGTCTGTTTGAACAATTTAAACCGGAACTTCTGGTCATTGAAGAATAAAATACGACAAGTCAAGAATCCAATGTGACAGGAAGAAAGAAATGAAATAAAACCGGAAAAAAGAATATCAGAGAATGGAATACGGTA
>JAVVUJ010000046.1:5627-14973 GCA_036653195.1 Anaerovorax sp.
AAGAAAGAAATGAAATAAAACCGGAAAAAAGAATATCAGAGAATGGAATACGGTAATCAAGAATCCAATATGACAGGTCAAGAATCGAATACGACAGATCAAGAATCGAATACGGCAGGTCAAAAACAGAATACGACAAGAAAAAAACCGACGGATGGTCTTATGACAGTCCGTCGGTTTTTGCGTGGTAAAAAAAGAGGCAAGCCCGGGGGAACCCGGAGGTTTTCCCATGGTGGGCTTGCCATTCCATTGGTTGTGGGATTGTCGCCATGAGAAAATATTCAGAATGGGAGAGTTTCCCATGGTGGATGGGGATGCGCTAGCGCAAATGTTTTTCCAGTAAGTCCACAAAAGTATCCACATAGTCTGCTTTGGAGAAGATGGCACGGGCACCGGTGGCGTTGCCGCCGCCTTTTCCCTGATAAATGTCTGCATTGTCTCGAACCAATTTTCCGCAGTCGGGATTTCCGTTGGAAAACAGCATGATGGTATGTTCTTTCACGGAAACCAACAGTAAGAGACCCTGTATGCTTTTCGTTAGGTGACGACCCAAAGTCTGCAAATCCTCTAATTCAAAATAGGAATAGTCCATACGCACCATGGGCGTTTTGACGGTGGCGGTAGAGGCATGGGTGTTTGATGGGTTGTGTTGACTTTCCTTCAAAGGGTTGGGCTCATAGAACTTTAAAATTTCAGCCTCCGCTTTGGAAAGGAGAACTTTTTTTAAATCATACAAATTTTTCCGAATCAGGCTGTTTTTTTCTTCCTGTACCTTTATTTTTTTCAGCAAATCTTCGGTACCGGCAGAATAGCGTTTGCCCAGTGTGGTCAGGATTTCATGTTTTTCGCCATAATCCTCATAGGCTTCTTTACCGGCTTTCATGTAGACACGGGTCATGCCTTTATAGCTTTCCAATTTTAAAATTTTAATCAGCCCTACTTGTCCCGCCGTGCTTGGATGCGTGCCACAGCAAGCGACACAGTCGGCCGGATTAGTTACATCGCCTACGCAGACAATGGTGATGTCTTCGTCCAGTGCCAAAGGTTTTCGCAGGGGTAACTTTTCAGCGTCTTCTCTTTTGTCAAAATGGCGGGTAATGGTGGGGGCGTTTTCCCAAATCACCTGATTGGCATACTTTTCTACAGCCATGGCTTGTTCCCAAGTAATGTCAGGCACACTCATATCAATGGTCATATAGGTTTCCCCCATATGAAATCCCTGGTTGACGGCACCTAATTCTCTGAAAAAAATACCGGAAAGAATATGCTCACCGCAGTGGCGTTGCATATGATAGAAGCGGCGATCCCAATCTAAAGATAAGTTTACCCTTTGGCCTACAGAAAAAGCAGTGGGTTGGGCGGAAATCTCATGGTAAACCCTTCCTTCTTTTTCCCAAACCTCCAAAACTTTAAGTTGGTCAATGGTGCCCAGGTCACAGGGCTGTCCGCCACCTGTGGGGAAGAATAAAGTTCGATCTAAAAGTAACAGGCAATTTTTGCCTTCCGGTTGTATTTCCAGCACCTTTGCAGTGCATGTTCTCTTGTAAACGTCTTTTTGAAAAAGTTTTTCAGTCATAACCAAACCTCCATAGGTTCAATGAATAGCAAAGTAATAACGATTCCTTAAGGTAAAGTATACCACTAATGAAAACTTTGGTGTATAATTATTTTGCCACCCACATACAATGAAGCATAATCTTGGAAATCCGGGAGGGCTTTATGAGTAAAGTAAAATGGGGCGTAATGACCTGCTTTTTAGCATTGGTCATGTTGGCTTGTGCCGTACCCTTTGGCTATAGTTTGCCGGAAGGTATTTTCGGTAAATTGGAGAGTGTATTTCAACCTGCAAACCGTGAACACCTCATTGTTTTGGATCCGGGCCATGGGGGGATGGATGGCGGCGCTGTGAGTGCAGAAGGCATTTGCGAAAAAGACATCAATCTGGCAATTGCTTTTTACATAAGGGAATTGGCTGAAGTTGATGGCTGGAAAATTAAGATGACCAGAGAAGGGGATCAATCCGTTCAATATGAAAGACACAAAGGAAGAGACGAGGAAGACCGATCCATTCGCAGCATGAAAACAGAAGATTTGCTGGCACGAAAAGAGCAAATTAATAAAGCGAGCCCTCTTCTAACGGTGAGCATTCATCTGAACAGTTATAGAGAAGACGCAAGGGTTGCAGGTGCGCAGACCTTTTACACCACGGTGAGCGACGACGAGACTGTACTTTCAGACAGTAAAAAGCTGGGAGAGATCATTCAAAAACAGTTGGTAGAGGGCTTACAAGACGGAAACCGCAGAGTGGCCATGGGGAAGAAGGATGTGCTCCTTTTAAAAGATGCCAAAAGGCCTGTGGTTATCGTTGAATGCGGCTTTTTATCAAACAGAAAAGAGGCGAACCTTTTGCAAACCCCAACCTATCAGCAAAAATTAGCAGAAGCCATTTATAAAGGAATTTTGGAATTCGCAGGCGGGGCACCGGAAAAGCCTGTGAAACTCATAAAAAGTTAAGGAATGTGGCACCGGAAAAACCTGTTAGATTCATAAAAAGGCAAGGAATTTTGGAATTTGCAGGCGGGGCATCGGAAAAGCCTGTGAAACCCATAAAAAGGCAAGGAATTTGGCTGTGGAAAAGTCTGCAAAACTGTGGAAAACCTGAGCATACAGGGTAGCAGAAGGGGGCGCAGACACTTAGAGGGCCAGGAAAATTACAGAAAGTTACGCCTTTGATTGTGGGTTACATGTAATCGTGAAAAAGCTGTGGATAAGTGGGTTTGGAAAGAAGGGGATATCCCTGAGGAATCCCGTTGATTTCAATGGGTACATGGTGTGAAAGTTATCCACAAGCCATGGTGGACAAGATTGTATACAATTCCAAAAAGCATGTGGAAAAATGTCGAACTTGCGTAAAAATCAGAAGGTAAGGCATGTTGAAAAGAAGGGACAAGCCTGTGCAAACAAGTTTACATAATACTAAATGGAAAAACAAGAGTCTTTTGTAACAAGACTGTGAAAATGAAAATTGAGCAAGCCGGACTGTGGAAATGGGAATTCGGGAAGCAAGGCTGTGAAAATAGAAATTGAGCAAGCAAGACTGTGAAAATAAGAATCCGGGAAGCAAGGAGAAATGTTAGATTCTAATGGCTGCAAATCATGACAAAAACTGTATAGAGTAGGAGAAAATTATGCTGAAAGAAAAAATTTTTTATAAGGAAAGTTTACCAATCAACATTGTTACTGCCAATATTGAAGAGTATCCCATCCATTTCCATGATGATGTGGAAGTGGTATTTGTATTGAGTGGGTCTGTATTTTTAAAAAACGGTTACTATGACTATACCTTGAAGCAAGGCGATATTTTTATTTTAAATGACAGAGAAATTCACAGCTTTGCCACTACCGGCGAGGCGAACATGGTCATGATGCTACAGCTGGAAATGGACTACTTTTGTAAGTATTATGATAATTTTAAAAACTGCTTTTTTGTGACAGATATGGATGATGAAGATGAGAGTATGGAAAATCTTCGCATTATTCTTTCCAGAATTATGATGGAAATGATTGAAAAGGGCAATAATTTTGAGAGTAAGATTATTGAAAGTACTCATAATTTAATCGGTATTTTAATGGCTGAATTTCAATATTTTTCCATGGAAGGTGGGAAGTTTGTCAATGAAACAAAAAATAAGGGCAATAAAATTTTGGCGGGCAGACTCAATCGAATTACCGATTATTTATATGAAAATTATGCAAGACGGCTGACTTTAAATGAAGTGGCGGAAAAAGAACATTTGAGTATCTTCTATCTTTCACACGTGATTAAAACAGCCACCGGTCTTAGTTTTCAAGAATTACTCAGCTTTATAAGGGTGGAGGAATCGGAAAAATTATTGTTGGGAAGCAATAAAAAAATCGGGGCTATTTCAGACGAAACCGGATTTTCGGCAGTACGATACTATATTAAATATTTTACAAAATGGTTTGGTATGCCACCTGCCGAATATCGGGAAAAATTTACGGGGAAAGTGATCAGCAGAGAAATTTTGGCAAAGTACACGTTGAGCACACCGGATGAAATCATGGACATTATCAAGGAACGAAACCGAGAGGTGTACGGGGACTTTACCAGAGATCAGGAACCGCAGATTTCCATTATAGATTTGGATTTGACAGAAAAAGCAAAAAGTTTGTTGGTGAAGGATTGCCAACTAAAGACTTTGCTGAAATCGGAAAATATGAAGCCTGCCAATTTGGCTTTTAAAATGTTTAAAGATCTCAATGAGGATCTTATTTTTATGACAGATCAATGTTTGATTTCTCAAGAATTCAGCAAAGTTGGGCAGGGGCAGAAAGGCATCAGCATCTTGGTAGTGAATACTTGTGAAGAGGTACAGCAAATGGCGGATGACAAAATTTCCATGGAAGAAACCATGGAACGGCTGAAAACATTGGATAATAAAATAGAGGTGCTTATTAGGATCAGCGGCATAGGTGGTGGGTGTCGCATTAGCCGATATAAGCTTTTTAAGGAAAACATCATTATGGGATATGGGGCAAAACTGGGTTTATCCACATTGAAAGACAAGCGGGATCTCATGTTGGACAGGTGGGGTTCCAATCCACAGGTAACTTCCACAAACATGAGCAGTACAGATAATATAAGCATTCAATCGAATTTAGAAGGATTTAGCATGGAATTAATACTGATTGATACAATTTTCGACTAAAAAACAGCAAGATTGTATATTTTTTCAGCAAGTCTATAGTTGAATATTCAGACTTCTTTTGCTATTATGAGAATACAAAGACTCAAATGTTTAGCAAATAATAAATCTTATGATATGAAAAAAAGAAAGAAGGAGATTGAAGATGAAATTACTATTAATCGGAGTTGGCGGTGTAGGTACCTCAGCAGCAAAAATCATCAAAGCAGCCGGAGAAAAAGGCATGTGGATGGAGAAAATGGTTTTGACAGATTACAACCTTGCAAGAGCACAGGAAATTGCAAAGGAAATCAATGATCCAAGATTTATTGCAGACCAGGTGAATGCGAAAGATGCAGAAAGTATTAAAGCATTGGTTAAAAAACATGGCATCACTTATATTATGAATGCAGTAGATCCAAGCTATAACGAAAATATTTTTGATACAGCTTTGGCATGTGGCGTGGGATACATAGACTGTGCCATGACCCTTTCTACAAGACATCCTGAAAAACCTTTTGAACTTTGCGATGTAAAATTGGGAGATTATCAGTTTGCAAGAGCAGAGGCTTGGAAAAAGGCAGGTTGCATGGCAATCGTAGGTTCCGGTGTAGAGCCGGGTATGGCAGACGTATTTGCAAAATATGCAGAGAAACATTTATTTGACGTCATCGACGAAGTCAACGTGAGAGACGGAGACAACTATACAAATCCCGATTCAGACAGTCCTTTTGGATTCTCTGTTTGGACAACCATAGAAGAATGCTTGAATCCACCTGTAGTTTGGGAAAAAGGCAAGGGCTGGTTTACAACAGAAAACTTCTCAGAGCCTGAAATTTTCGACTTCCCGGGTGGTGTTGGTCCTGTAGAAGTCATCAATGTAGAGCATGAAGAAGTACTGTTAGTGCCTAGATACATTGATTGTAACAGAGTTACCTTCAAGTACGGCGTTCCCAAAGAAACGAGAGATCTTCTGAAGAACTTAGAAGTTCTTGGAATGGATGACAAGAGAAGAAAGATTAAGGTTGGTGATGCTGAAATCGCACCTCGTGACTTCCTTGTAAAAGTAGTAGCAGATCCATCGGACTCTTCAAAGACCATGATTGGCAAAGGTTGTGCGGGAACTTGGGTAACGGGCACAAAGGATGGCATGAGAAGATCCACCTACTTATATCAGGTAGCGGACAACCAAGAGTGTATGAAAAAGTACGGAACTTCATCTGTAGTGGCGCAGACGGCAGTGGGACCGGTCATCATGCTTGACTTGGTAGCAAACGGAATTTGGAAGGAAGCCGGTGTAAATTCACCTGAAAACTTTAATCCGGATCCATTTGTTGAGAGACTGTCTCAATATGGATTTGCACCTGGAATCCAGGAAAAAGATTCAGAATATGCGACTTACTTAGAAAATAAAGCATTCATGGATGCACTGAAATAGCAAAAAAACAAAAGATATTTTGCCTATGCCTCGGAGAAATCCGAGGCTTTGTTTTGATTTCTTCCGCCTTGACTTTGGGCGCAAGGATTGCTATACTGCAATAATGGTTATGTTTTTAAATAGGTGATTATTTGAATAGAGGATGTCACAAAAAAGGATGGATTCCGTCTCTTTGGATCCAAGTGGATTCAGAAGAAGTGGTTTTGGACATGGATACACGGGAGGCCTAATGGGTGGAGGCTTCCGGTTATGAGAGAAAAATCCATGGACATTCCCCGTGTGAGAAAGATTGGAGGTGACGATGATGGAGCAAGATGAACAATTGTATTGCCGCTATTTAGAGGGTGATGAACGTGGACTGCGGGACTTGATGGAACGATACGGCAACAGTTTGACATTGTACATAAATGGAATCATTCACGATTTACATGATGCAGAGGATTTGATGATTGAAGCATTTTCACGCATGCTTGCAAAGGAACCAAGGATTTTTGATCATGGATTTAAAGCCTATTTATTTAAAACGGGGCGCAATTTGGCATTACGTTATGTGGGAAAGAACCGCTTCCGCAACGACTTTAGTTTTGAGGATTTAAAAAAAGAGCCGGAAGGTCCCCAACTGGTGGAAGATGTTGTGGGGAAGAAGGAACTTGCCAATATTTTACGTGAGTCCATGGAGAAGATTAACCCTGATTATCGGGAAGCCCTGTATCTTCTATACTTTGAGGAAATGAGTTACGCCGAGGCGGCACAGATTATGAAAAAGACCAAAAAACAAATTAGTAATCTTGCCTACCGGGGCAAACAAGCATTACGTCCGCTTTTGGAAAAGGAGGGAATCACAGATGCGTAGTACAGATGAACGTATGATTGCTGTGAAGCAGCGGAAAAAGGAATTGAAACAAGGCATCCGTGTGCGCCGCAATAGGATGATTGGTTTCTCTTCTATCACGGCGAGTCTTGTTGTGATTGTTGGACTGGGGTGTTCTATGCCGGGGATTATGGGGAAAATGGATTCTGTTAAGGACTTCCACGTGAGTGGTGTGGCCAGTATCTTTTCCAGTGGCAATGGTGGATATGTGATGATTGCACTCCTTGCTTTTACTTTGGGCGTGTGTGTCACGGTACTATGTATGTACTTGCACCGAAGAACGACGGAAACCGCTTTCCATCATGACAAGGAGGATTCCTGTGATTGAAATTATTGATAATGCTGTTCAGCTTGTAGTAACAACAGGTTGTGGGGTATGGGCCGGCATTCTGGCCTTTCGACGTAAAAGCCAACGTTACGCCATTCTCGCCTGTTTTTATGGCACCTTTGCTTTGGGGCTTCTGTACTGGTTGGTCTATCTTGTGATGAACAGCTATACACCGAAAATATTTTATGTTTCAGATCTGTCTTGGATTTCCAGTTTTTTGTTTTTGCTCATGCTCAATCTATCGGTTACCGAAAAAGAGGAAAGAGGCTTTCATCCGTTGGCGGCAATGGTGGTGGTGGCGGTGCTTGCCTCGTTGACCGCAATTCTGATGAGCTACGGCGACCTGTTGATTACGCTCATTTGGTGCAGCTTTCTCATATCCAGTGCCTACTTCTCCACCCGTGGGTTGTTGTACGCCCGGAAACAATCCCGCCATGGGCGGCGACTGCAATATCTTCATGTTGCCATTCTGTTTTTTATTTTTACGGAGTTTACCCTTTGGTGCATTTCTTGTTATTTTAAGGAGAGCACCCTGGAAAATCCATATTTCTGGTGTGACTTTGTGCTGACTGGAGCTATATTTCTCCTAATGCCTGCCATGAAAAAGGCGGTGGCTGCGTGACCTATATTGAAAACATCTTCATTTGTTTGGCAGCGCCAATGCTTGTGGGTGCCATTTGCGCCGGAAAAAAACATTGCAGGGCGTTTGTTTTTGTAGGAGTGGGCTATGCCGCATGTTTGTTATCTGCCTATATCAACAGCTTTTTTGCTCGCCTTTACAGTGCGGACATGATTTCTGCCGCGGTGGAAATCGCGCCGGTGGTGGAGGAACTCTTAAAATTTCTACCCCTACTCTTTTATATTTTTGTATTTGAGCCCCGGGAAAAATCCGTACAGATGGCAATCTTTACCATAGGCGCAAGCTTTGCGACCTTTGAAAATGCTTGCTACCTCACAGAACACGGCGCAGCGGAGTTTTCCAACTTGCTCATGCGTGGCTTTGGAGCAGGGGCCATGCATATCATATGCGGTGTGATTATAGGATCAGGGATATTTTATGTTTGGAAATACCCGTGGATGAAGTTGGCAGGCACTTTTGGCTTACTCTGCGCTGCCATTACCTATCACGCCATTTTTAACCTGCTTGTCAGTGAGGGCGGTACCTTGCAATTACTGGGCTATCTGTTCCCCATTGTGACCGCCGGGGTAGGACTCATGGCCATAAAACTTATGGGGCGCGCAAGGCGGCTTTCTCTTGAAAAGAATAAAGGAAGTGACTGAGGGGAAGTGACTGAAGGGAAAAGGAAAAAAACCACGTAAAGACAGTCATTGGTTCTTTCGCAGGTGTGAGTAGAACCATAAATATAGTTCAATATCAATATCCGAGAAATCTTTCGCATATGAAAGGTTTCTCGGATATTTTATATGGGACGAGGAGATGCAAATATCCAAAGTTGGGAAAAACCCCGGTCACTTCATATATGGGACGAGGAGATGCAAATATCCAAAGTTCAAAAAAAACCGGCCATTCAATAAAATATTGTTTAAAATTAAAAATTTAGGTGAGTACTTTTTTGGTTTTAGGTATTTAAGTATATAGAAAGTTGCTCAGAAAGGGGATTTTGCCATGAAAGACAGAACGCAACACCGCGTTGAGCAGGTAATTACACGTACAAAAAAACTGCGTTGCCAGCGTGAGAAGCATCTGATTCAGGGGTTGTCAGCAATTTGTATTTTGTTGACAGTGGGCCTTATGGGGATGTTTGATATGGTAGCAAATGGTCTGTACCCGGGTACGCTCATAACGGGCGCATTTGGGACAGCGTTGCTGTGGGGAAAGGCGGATGCCTATGTATTGACAGGTGTTTTATCTTTTACAGCAGGATCAATCATTACCGTTCTATGTTTTAGGATGCAGAGAAAAAAGAAGCACAGTGGGGAGACCAAAGATAAAAAAAACCAAGGATGATGGCACCACGTGGGGGATTGTGGGTTCAGCGGGT
>JAVVUJ010000047.1:0-14865 GCA_036653195.1 Anaerovorax sp.
TCTGCGGTTACTGCTCGACCTACATCGCTGTTTGCAAGGACGTTCAAATCTCCTGCAACCACGTATCTGGCACTTCCGTCCGCTGCTGTTCCTATATAAGCTTGGGTATCCGCACCGGAAATATTCAGTGCCAAAACAGGCGTCACAGAAACACCACCTGCAGAACCTGCGATGGCTGTATTTGTTTCAATTAGTCCGTGATTTGCTATAACGTTTACAAAATCAAAGTAGATGTCAGAAGGATGGGAACCTGTGCTTCCTGTGTTTCCAGGCGTTGTATTGCCCGAATTTGCATTTTCCGGCTCACTAATTACCGTAATTCCATCCTGAATGCCAGCAATAGTGTCCACGCCTACAACGGCAACGGCAATTCCCGCACCCATACCAAAGTTTTCTGCGGTTACTTTATCTTTGTTTTCAGCATCTGCTGTAGTTGTAATTTTTTCGTATGAATCTGCTTTTACAGACAATCCCGCCTTGGTATTGCTGTCTTTCCCTGTAAACTTTACTTTTGCATCTTTATAAATCAGCGCCCGGGTTTCTGCACCCACTACGTGAACAGCAACGGCTCCGCCGATGCCGATCTTGCCTGCAGAATATCCTGCTTTTGCAACAGCTTCAGAAACCAATGGATCATCCTTGCTTCCTGAAATAGCGGAAACATCAATTCCTTCTGTTTTCGTCGTGCCGCCTAAAATCAGCGCACGGTTGGAATAATGGTTGACATTCACGGCAACCGCTACGCCTAAACCAAAGGTTTGATCTGCGCTTGTAGGTTCCGCTGTAATTGCTGTAGAGTCGGCAGTTGTGGTCATCTTTGTAATTCCATCTGCGCTCACATTCAAGTTACCGCCTGCAGTCATATCCCCTGCAACGGAAGCCAAATTATGATTGGTTACAACGCCTACGGCAACAGCACCACCCACTTGAACTTTGCTGGATTTTTCATTTTTATCTTTCTCTCCTTTTTCAAATGCGGCTGTAATTGTAATGGTATTTTCTCCCTCATTCCCGCTGATATCCGTAGGGATTAGAAGAATATAGTCTCCATTGTTGTTTTTTGTAATGAGTATGGTGGTCGTTGCACCGTTTTTATCTTTGTAAGTTGCCTTCAATGAATCTGCAACAAGACGATACCCTTCCCCAGGGTTCACAATGACGGCAACCTTCTTGCCCGTCTCCCCTTTGGAAACTTTGCAAAGAATCTTACCGAATTCATCCTTGTTTTCAAGTGCAATGTTTGCTAGTGATAATGCCTTCCCGGCTGCGTCCTTCTCCGGACTGTTTTCTGTAAGGACATCCGCTTCTGCATCTTTTGTACCGGAAGCCGCTTGATCAAATAGATCTGTAACCCCTGCACCGCTGTCCTTATCTGTATTGGAATCAAATTTCTTGTCTTCCTTTGTAGCTTCTATTTCCTTACCGTCTTTATCTTTCAGAATGTCTCCGTCAAAGACAGCGCCTTGCTCTTTGTATTGTGCTGCAAGTTCTTCTTTCGTCATCTTCTCAAAGGAAGCATAAAGAGAAACATTTCTATTGGGCATGGTAAACGTATACTTGCCGTCCGTTAACACAATTTCAACCTGTGTAAATTGCGCCGCACCCTCTTCTAAATATTCGTATCCTAAAGAAGTCAATTTATATCCCGCTTTCGGGCTGACTTCTACGGTAATCCTCTCCTCTTTATTTGCCTTGACAGGTGCTGAAACAGAACCGTGTTTTACAGTAGCCCCACCGATGGAAAACTCTTTTCCACTCATTGTGCTGACTGCACCGTTGACCCCGTCTTTTGCCCACTGTGGCATATTTTCTTCTCCTAAACCGGTTAAAGTTTTAAGGATACCTTTGGCAAATCCAATAATGGCATCTAAAGTAACAGGCTCTGATCCTTCGCCTTCTTCACCTTTTTCCGCCGTGGCTGTTGTATTGACAATATCTTTTGAGACAGCCTTTACATTGACATCGCCGGTACTTGCTATAATCTTTGCTGTATCGGCAACCACTGCCTTTGTATCTGTATCCACAACTGCAACACCAAAGAATCCACCACTCTTACCTGTCTGTTTTCCTTGCTTTGCTGTTGTCGTCACATTTGCATTGGTGTCTGATGTAATGTTCACGTCACCGCCTGCTGTAATATCCCCCTCGATCTTGGTGTTGTTATCCAAAACAACCACACTGACAGCGATGCTTACAGGAAGTTTTCCTGTTTCTGCAGCAGAAATCACTTCAAGCTGGGCATCTGTTCCCAGAGATACATCTTCCCCTGCTGTAATGCTTGCCCCTGATGTCACATTCATTTCCGTAGAAACTACGGCAACAGAAGTTGCAAGAGGGATAAAGAGATCTGCCATCCCACTGTTATCCGCTTTTACGGTTGTCTTCGAAGCGGCACTGCCTACAACAGAACCGGTGGCCTTCAAATCTCCTTCAATGTCTACCTTGGCTCGGTTAATTTTAACATTTACGAAATTAACGCCTTCAGGGAATTTGTTTTCACCTAGGGCAAAATCAACTAATTGTTTTTCCTGCGTTACTGTAACCGAAATGCTAATGTTTGCGCCTTTTTGTACATCACTTCCTGCATTTAGTTTTCCCTTTATAACGACTGTAGATTCACCTACTACATCAAACAAGCTGCCCTTCACCTCTGTCGTTCCGGTTTCTCCAAAGCCATCTCCCAGTTGACTACCTAAATCAACGGTAGGTAATTCTTGGTTAAAGCCCTTGTCACTGTCAGACATATTGATATTGATATCTCGCTGTGTTGTGATCATCGCTGTTTCTGTAGCAGTGAAATTTTTACCCGTTGCCGTAAAGGTTTTGCCCGTGATGGCATCGGTAACCGTCATGTTGTCTGCTTCCAGTTCAACCATTACATTTGCAGCATAAAGCTTTCCAATGGTCAAATCCTTGTCACTCTTGACGATAAACTTGGTTAAAAAATCCCCACCGTTCACAACGAAGTCTGCCACGTTGGCTGTGGTGTACACATAGTTTGTAAATGCCTCTTTGGCCGCGTATGATTTCGTCGTTGCACCTGCCTCGGCTGTAAAATCACTGTCACCAATCACCACTTCTTTCTTATTGGCGATGGCATCGGTAAAGTTTTCAACCTGCTCTGCTGTCAACTGCAATACTGCGTTCTTGCCGTTTTCAACCTGAACAGTGGTGGTTCCACCTACAGTACTTTCATCATTTCCAGTGGCGTCCGGATTTGCCGTTCCTTCAAAATGGAGAGTATCGCCATTTCCGTCTCCGCCGTTTATGATAACCTTTCCAACGGTATTGGCGGTAGAAAGGTCCACAATCATGCGGTCATTGCCATCGCCTCCGTTTATGATAGCCTGATTTGTCAGTCCGTCTTCTTTGGCATCTCCGCCAAAGATCTGTATGGTATCATCTTTTTTCGTTCCGTTAATGGTTACATTAGCACCGTTTGTAATCTTTACGCCAGATTGCATGGAAAGATAAATTCCCGCTAACATCACGTTAATACCATCTATATTGATCATGCCGTCAAGATCTACATCGCCACTGTCGTCCACCCCTTTGATGACCAAGGTATAGCCCTCGTAACTGGTCAAGTCATAAAGTTCGTCTTCTTTAGTGGTAGCCGCTCCGTCAACACGACTGATTTCATTGCCGTCTTTATCCTTGGTAATGGTGGTCACAATCACTTCCGTGACCTTTACACCCTGTGCTGCAATGGTAAAATTTCCCGCATAGGTACCATTTGCAAGTTCCACTGTAATGGTTTTTTCTGTAGAATTTACAGTTTTGTCCACATCCGCCAATGCCCCTGCAATGGCTTCCTGAATGGCATTGGATACCACGGTTTCCTTAATGGCCGTTTCCGTGGTCGTCTTATCTTCTTCAGGAGGTGGCGTATTGCCTGAATCCCCACCGGAAGGCGGCGTTGTCGTACTGCCACCTGCATCTCCGCCTGTTACGCTATCTGCCGGTGCTTGTCCACTGTTGCCATCCTCACCGGGCGTCCCGCTGGTTGATGGTGTGCTTCCACTGCCATCTCCTCCCACAGGTGGTATTGCTGGATCTTCATTGGCAGATGTCTTTCCACCAGCCCCTATAGTGCCATGGGTTGGTGCGGTTTCGCCGTTGGCGTTGGCATTTGTGCCTGCACCATTGGGTGTCCCACTGCCCTTTTCATTGACTGTCGTTGCTTTTTCTTGGCCGGTATCAACCTTGTCCGTCGCAAAAGCCATGCCCGTCCCTGAGACAACGATGGTAACGATCAAGCAAAACAACAGAAACTGATGAAAAATCCTATCTTGCTTGGTTTTCTTGAAACTTGTTCTTGTCACCGGAATCCCTCCTTTCCGTCTTACACTTCAAATAATCAGATTACTTACCTAAAACCGGTTCTAATTTTTTTAGCAATTCTGCAGCATCACCTGCCACTTGTTTTTCCGTAGTTTGTTCTGCTGATGCTTTTAGATCTTTTTTTGCCAATGCATAGTCTTCCAACTGCAAATAGCATAATGCCCTATTATAAACACATTTCTCCTTTGTCTCATTTCGCTCCTCAGAAATTGTAAATGAATCAATGGCCTCCTTATAGGCGCCCTTGGAAAACTGACAAACACCTAAGTAAAAATAGACATTTTTTTGTGTGTCGTCTAATTTTACCGCCTGTGTCAGGGACTCCCTGGCTTCATCGTATTTCCCTACAGAAAAATATGAAATCCCCGTCCAATAGTATAATTCCCCCGTATTTTTCCCATATTCCATGGCCTTTTGACCGCTGGCAATGGCTTTTTCATGTTCTCCCAACAAGAAATGACACAAGGTGGCTTGTCTGTACAATTCATAGGGATCGCTGTAGCCCAGGTCTATGGCTGTATAAAATTCACCCACTGCTTTGTCATATTGACTCATGGAGAGATACGCCGCACCACGCAGTGCGTGAATATCTGCATTGGTTTTATCCGTGGTTTCAGTTTTATTTGTAGCCCCGATCTTTTCCGTTGTATTTAAAACATGTTCAGATGTTTTCAATACTTTTTTAAAGTCATTGAGCAACAAGTAACTTCTTGCAAGGCACCGCCTTAATTCGTTTTTCTCACAATAAGGTTGTTCAATCTTTACGGCCCGCTCTAACCACGAGACAGCTTCTTTGTAATCCTCCATCTGGTAGTAAGACAGTGCCACCCACAAGACGGCTTCCGTATCTTTTTTTGCACCTTTCACCCCTTCTTTTCCGTAACGAACGGCTTCCCTGAATATTCCGGCGTAATAATAACAAGCTGCCGTTTGTGAATTTAATTCATAAGGTTTCTCATAGCCTTCTTCAATGGCCTTTTGAAATTCTTTCGCCCCATCTTCATATTGCCCCTTTGCCATGTGTGCGGTTGCCAAAAGTGCCGATAAGGTTGCTGCTTCTTTTTTATCTTTAAATTTTCTGCCTGCATTGACGCTGTCTATGGCCGCATCATACTGTCCTAAGAAAATATAGCACTTTGCCAGGCAAGCATATATTTGTGGTTTTGTGTAATAATTTGATCCTTTGTCTAAAAGTACTCGGTAAGCTTTCACCGCTTCTTCGTACATTCCCAATGCATAATAGGCAAGACTTAACTGGCTTGGCTCATCCATTTCTATGGTATGGCCCTTGTCTGTTGTCACGTACCCACCGGATAAGCTTCTGCACAAGGCCATTTGTTCTTCAAGTTCTTTGGAATTACCATAACCCAATTTTTGGGCTTGCTGAAAATCTTGAATTGCTGCCTTATAGTGTTTCAGATACATCTGTGCCGTTCCTCGAAGCACGTAAAGCTCTGCACCCGTCTGTCCCTTTGCTAATGAAGAGATTCCTTTGTCACAATCCCTTTTTGCACCGGCCATATCCGACAGCAAAAGCTTACAACGACCTGTGGTAAAATAAAGGTCTGCCATGGTAAAGGCCTGTTGATCCAGCTTTTTGATCGTTTCATAGAAGGCCAGCGAATCTTTGTAATCACCTTGGGCATAAGCCAATTCTCCACGTTGTGCCAAAAGCATTGCCTTGCGGTTATCGTCTGTTGCCAAGTATTGGCAAGCCTCAATGACCTTCTCTGCCTCTTCATAGTCTCCCTTTTTAATGGCCTGATCGATGGCTTTCATATATTTGGAGAAAATTTCATCTTGGCGAATATCTCTATCTTCCCAAGGCCTCAACAGATTTGCCGCCTCCCTATTATTTAAAAGCGAAACATCATCTGTTACAGGAAGTTCTTTTCTTCGTTGACTCACCACACCCCAGTTGACCATTGTCACCAATAAGGCGATGGTCAAGATCCAAGCGATGATTCGCTGCGGTCTTGTAGAACCATGAAAAATATTCTTTTTTGTTTTCAAGTTTTCCTTATCCATGCCACATCCTCTTCTTTTTCACAGTCGCAATACCTTCTTTACTTGGATTTTTTTTCCTTTGTCGTAATTTTCACTTCTCTTTCCAATTCTTTGTAATCTACATCAAATCCTAAGAGAGTCCCTAACTCACGCACTTGGAAATAATTATTTCCGCCAACGTTATAACACTTTAGATAACGGGAGACACCGTTTACATCTAAACGCCAAGAGCTTGCTTCAGCTGTACTGGCTTCATCTGCAATCTTCCCATTCTCTCCACCTACAGGAACATAGGCCTTGCCGGTTTCCAACAGAATACGGTAAGGGGTACCTTTTGTAAATTCAACGGAGAATTGGCTCCCTGTTCCGTTGATGATGTTGGCAATATCTCGAAGTTTTACATAGTTGTTTTGATTGATATTGTAGGCTTGAACGTCTATACGCTTGCCATCGACCCAAAATCCTTGGTCGGATTTTTGTTTTTGATTAGGTTCAGGTGTCCTTTGTGGTTCCCCAAAGAGAGGAACAAACTTCACTTTCACCAAGACATCCGTCGCCGGCATCAAAAACTTGTATTGACCATTACCCATGGCGGTAAGTGGAATCATATGGTTGTCTTGGTCATACGCTACCACAGTGCCTATTTCAAAGCTTGTTTCTTTTGAAACATCAATGATCATCTCTTTATTTTTTCCATTTTTGCCTTCTCTGACAGATACGGTTCCGTGTTCTCTTCCCGTGGTATCCGTTCCATCCTCTATCTTTGCCTTTTCCACAAGGGTGGTAACGGAAGGCTCAGCTGCTACAGCACCGCCGCCACCGCCGCCACTCGTAGGTTGTACGTAGAATTGGGCATATAGCTTTCCATCTTTTATAATCCTACACGGTGCGACTGCGTTACTGCCGTTATTCCAAGTCCAACCTGTAAAGGTTCCCTGTCCCACGGCCTTGGGTAATTCTAAAATTTTCCCATTCATGACTTCTAAGGAACCTGACAGATTGGATACATTGTCGGTGATGATGGCCGCTTTGGTTATATCTCCTACGGCTATTTCTTTGGCATGAAGCTTGCTCACTGTCAATTTACCTGTGGAAAGGGTCAGCTTATCCACCTTCATTTCATCTGCTGTCAGGTTTTCTCCCACTTCTATAGGTTTGTCGCTTACTGCAAGGCCCTCCAAGGTAATAATGGTATTGGTACCTGTGGTTGTTAAGATTCCAACGGTTCCTTTTACCTTTACGGTGTTGCCACTGCTATTCTCCACGGTCAACTTTGAACCTGCAAGTCCGTCAACGATTCCCGTCACCCTTCCCGCCACTTTCACAGTGCCGCTGTTTGTAAGATTTCCGTTTACGGCTCCATGGATAGTGACCGTTTTGCTATTGCTAATATCTCCCTTTACGGTACCATCCTTTTGGATGTACAGTGTTCCGCCGTTGTCCACCGTCCCTATTGCAGAACCGCTGGCTGTTACAGTAACCGTTCCGTCTACACTGTTTTTTATGTTGCCGGTTACCAATCCGGTTACTATTAAATCATTGGTATTTTCAATATTGCCGGTTACAGAACCCTCTGATTTTACAGTTGCAGTGCCGCTGTTTGCAAGGTTTCCGTTTACGACTCCATTGATAGCCACAGTTTTGCTGTTGCTAATATCTCCCTTTACGGTACCATCCTTTTGGATGTACAGTGTTCCGCCGTTGTCCACCGTCCCTATTGCAGAACCGCTGGCTGTTACAGTAACCGTTCCGTCTACACTGTTTTTTATGTTGCCGGTTACAGAACCCGTTACAGTGACAGTCTTGCTATTGTCAATATTGCCCTTTACAGAACCCTTATCTTGGATGTCTAAAGTTCCCAAAATTTTAAGCGTTCCAGTTCCCATATTCAACGTTTTTCCACTGTTGACAGTCAGGATCGCATTTGCGTTTACACAACTGCCTGTGTTTATGGCTGTGTTTTCTGCAACCTTGAAGTTTCCTCCTTTTAATAGAAGAAGGGGATTCGTTCCGTCTGAGGTGTTGCCTAAAAATTGTACAGTGCCTCCTGAAATCGTGGTATCTCCTGCCAATTTCACGCCATTGTTGTTTGTGTTCATAGGTGCAAAATTGCCTTTTACATCCACAGCGATGGCACCGTCACTTACCGTTAGCTTAGAGGTAACCCCTTCAGCCGTTGCATCCACATGAGCCGTACCGCCATAAATGATCAACGCTTCACTATTTGCTATAATGTTGGCCTCACCGGTTTTGCTTCCACTATTGCCTATGGCCGTTTCATTGATGGTTAATGGTCCCACCATATGAACTTTGTTATCTCCGGTGGTTGTTAAGGTTCCAAAGGTTCCCTTTACTTTTACAGCGATCCCTTGGGCAACGCCGTTGTCTATCTTCAATGTTGCCTGCTGACCCTGTCCGTCAATGACACCACTTACCCTTCCGGTTACTGTAACATCACCTTTGTTGTCAATATCACCGGTCACAGAAGCCGTTGCCTTTACGTTGAGTGCTCCCTCATTGAGACTGTTTCCAACCACAGAACCGCCTGATTCTGCGTTTACCCTTCCTGTTGTGCCTATTTTTAAGTTTGCCTCTAGGATTCCTGTAACAGAAAGTGTTCCATAAACTGTAAGGTCTCCTGTTTTAGTTCCGGCTTTTACGTCTTCTACGGTGAAAGTTTTACCACTTTCTACACTTAGGGTGGCACCGCCATGGACGGCACTTCCGGTGCTTACCACCGTATTATCCACAATTTTAAAAGTTCCTACCTTTACCGTTAGTTTTGAATGGGTTCCTTCTATGTTGCCGTTAATATTCACTGCACCACCTGAAACGACCGTATCGCCGGCTAGTTTCACAGCATTGTTGCCAGTATTCATGGGTACGAAGTTACCCCTTACATCCACCGTTCCACCCTTGACTTCCAGTTGGGATGCAACGTTTTTACCCCATGCATCTACATGGGCTGTTCCTTTTTCCACAATCAGTGCGTCGTTATTTGCAACAATATTTGCATCCCCATCCTTCATGGTTAATGGGCCATCCATGGTAATCTTGTTTGGGTCGATGGCTGTCAAAGTTCCAAAGGTTCCCTTTGCTTTTACTGCCGTTCCGGATGTATTGTCTACGGTTAATTTTGCAGCCACATCCTGCCCATCCACTGTACCTGTAATGGTTCCCGTTACCATGATCGTACCTTTGTTTACAATGTTTCCCTCAACAGAACCACCGGATCCTATGTTTAATGTTCCGTTCATATGAAGACTCTTGGTTTTGTTTCCGCTGTCTTCTATAACGGTCATCTTTTTGCCCTTGTCCACAGATAAGGTTGCTTCTTTCTCTACTGTGCTGCCCGTATACACCTTGGTGTCTTCTGAAATATGAAAAGTCCCGGCTTTCAATTTGAGACAAGAAGTATTTGTGCCACTATTTCCGTTTATATTCCCTGCTCCATCTGCAATGTTCGTATCTCCTGCCAATTTTACTCCATTTGTATTGGTGTTGACTGTTGCAAAATTACCCTTGATATCTACAAGCGCCGTGCCATTACTTACTGTCAGCTTTGTGGCACTTGCTGCCGTTGCATCCACATGGGCTGTTCCACCATTCACCGTCAACTGATGATCACTGGCAAGAATCATGGCATTTCCATCATTGACAGTTAACGCTTCAACCATTTGTACTCTGTTGGTTGTCTCGGTAGTCAAGGTGGCAAAGGTTCCTTTTACCTTTACCTCCGTGCCTTGGGCATCCTTGTTATTGACCGTTAAAGTTGCCTCATCGCCCTTACCGGTTACGGTTCCTGATACAGTTCCGGTCACAACTACATAGCCGCTATTCTCAATATCTCCGGTTACAGAACCGCCGGATTTTATGTTGACTTGATTGCTGTTGTTCATATTGCCGATAACAGATCCTTTGTCGTTTACATTAACGATTCCCCTTGTTCCCACTATCAGGTTTGCCTTTACGGTTCCTGTCACATTCAGCGTGCCATTTACTGTAAGCGTTCCTTTTTCGCTACCTACCGTCAATGTGGCACCTTCTTTTATAGTAAGCGTTGTGCCCTCATCAGCAAGGCTGTTTTCTTTCATGTTGGTATCGCCGGTTACATTGACCATGCCTGTTCCTGAAAGGGTGGCTTTGTTATAGTCGCCGCCCTTGACTTCAACTGCAATGGCTCCATTTGTTACCACCAAATCCTGATACTTCCCACTATTAGCGATAATTTTTCCACCGCTAATGGTTAGGTTGTAGGGCGATATCCCTGCCGCCACCGTTGCGGTGCCGCCACCAATAGAGGTGTCCCCTGCCAAAGTAACCAGGTTTTTGTTGGTGTCTATCTTTTTAAAATTGCCTTTTACATCTACAGCTATGGCTCCATTGCTGACTGTAAGAACTGACGCAACCTTTTCTCCCCTTGCATCCACATGAACTGTGCCAACATTCACAATCAGCTCATGGCTATTTGCAATGATAGTTGCCTCTTTGTCCTTGCTTGTTCCCTTTTCGGTTCCATTAATGATCAGCTCACCAACCATGGTTCCGGTATTGGTTCCGGTGGTTGTCAACGTTGCAAACGTTCCTTTAACCTTTACATCCGTTTTGCTAGAATTATTTACAATCAACGTTGCCACAGTACCTATCCCTGTAACAGTTCCGCTTACGGTCCCTGTGACTTCTACATCACCGCGGTTTTCTATATCTCCCACTACAGAACCTGTTGATTTTACAATGACCTTTCCGGTATTTTTAATGGTTCCGGTGACTGTTCCTTCGATGGTTATAGTCTTACTGTTTTCTATATCTCCGGTTATGGATCCACTGGACTTTACATTCACCACTCCATCATTCTTTATTTTCCCAAGAACAGAGCCGCCGGATTCTACATTTACAGTTCCCGTTGCTCCTACTATCAGGTTTGCCTTTACGGTTCCTATGGTCGTTAAGGTTCCATGAACTGTGAGATTTCCATTTTTATCCCCGTCTTCTACGGTGAAAGTTTTGCCACTCTTTACCTCTAGGGTGGCACCGGCATTCACCCAACTTCCGGTGGTGACCTCTGTGTTTTCCACAATGTTAAAAGTGTCCCCGTTTAAAGTAAGTTTTGATTTCGTTCCTGCTATATTGCCCTTAAAATTCACTGCGCCACTTGAAACAACCGTATTGCCCGCCAACTTGACGGCATTTGTGTTTGTATTCATGGATGCGAAGTCCCCCTTTACATCCACGCTGGCTTTCGTTCCATTGACCGTTACCTTTCCAACAACACCTTTTTCCGTTGCATCCACGTGAACTGTACCGTCATCAATGGTCAATTGATCCGTACTTGCAATCACATTGGCATCGCCCGTTCCCGTTCCCTTAATGGTTAAAATGCCAACCATGGTAGCCTTGTTTTTTTCTGTGGTTTGAAGCGTTCCAAAGGTTCCCTTCACGTTTACACGGATGCCTGCCGCCGTGGTATTGTTTACAGTCAATATTGCAGTGTCAGCGGTTCCTTCCACAGTGCCGCTTACGGTTCCGGTGACTTCTACATCCCCGCGGTTTTCTATATTTCCCACTACAGAGCCTGTGGACGCTACCTTAACCGTTTTTGTATTTTCCATATTACCTGTTGTCTTACCTGCAATCCTTATCGTTCCATTGTTGATAATCTTGCCGGTAATCGTCGCCTCTTTTTTTACGTCTATTGTTCCGTTATTTGTAATGTCTCCAACCATAGAGCCGCCGGATTCTACGTTTACAATTCCCTTTGCTCCTACTTCCAAGTCTGCCTTTACTACTCCGCTAACATTGAATGTCCCATCAACTTTTAAGGTTCCCGCGCCCATTCCCACATTGAAAGTTCCATCTTTTGTTATCTCAAGCGTTGCGTTTTCAGCAACAGTGCTGTTTGCCGCCACATTTACAGTTCCTGTGGTGACAACGTTTCCGCCTTCCACTGCCACTACACCATAGGTGCCTTCCGTTGCATTGACCATGCCGTCTTTTACTGTCAGGTTATATGGTGTCACACGATTAGGATTTACAGTAGCAAAGCTGTCCTTTGATCCTGTTCCTTCAATGGTTAATTCACCTACCATGGTCACCGCATTTTTTGTGGTGGTTGTTAAGGTTTTAAAAGTTCCCTTTACGTCTATCCCTGTACCTGTTGTATTGTCCACCCTTAACGTTGCAACGGCTCCCTGCCCATCAACAGTGCCTTCTACCGTGCCCGCTACTACGACTTCCCCATTGTTTGCAATAGTTCCTATAATGGAGCCGCCGGTGTCTACCTGAATCTTGCCCACATTTGTAATGTCTCCTATAATAGAACCGCCGTCTTTAATGTGGAGCGTCCCCGTCTTGTTGACCATAACCTTTGTTGTCATTGGTTGGGATACATTCAAAAGGCCATCTACAATCAACGTGTCTGAATCTTTTAATGTTACGCCACTTCCAATATTCAAAATTCCTTTTTCTGCTACTTTGCTCTGTTGTGTTCCGGTAATGGTACTGTCCGATAGCGTAACTTCACCGCTCTCAATGACCAGGGGTGGGTTTGCTGCCGAACCACCTGTAATATTGTAACGGTTTAAATCAACGGTCTCATCCTTTACATAGAGTGCATTCTGACCATCTGTTCCGCATTTTAATAAACCTGATCCATCATAAGCCCCCTTGGCGCCTATCTTGTTGGTTACAATGCCACCGGTTACCTGCAGTCCATAATCCGCACCTTCAAAGCGGTTAACCCCTGATAGGTTAAGACTACCCTTGACCTGCCCACCTTTGACCTGTCCGTTTTTGCTATCCGTCCCTTTTACTTCATAATCCTTTATGTTTAAATTTGCATTTTCTGCCACATAAATACCGTTTTCTTGTCCGTGTATCTTAGAAGCAGGTGTTATTGCCGACAAAGTAACCTGAGTTACTGGATCTGTTGTTGCTCCGCCATCCACCCACACGCCGGTGCTTCTCAATCCGGTTGCCATAAAATTGTAATCCCTTAGACTGGCAGTGCTGGCTTTTACATAAAATGCGATTCCATCATCAGCGGTTGCTGTAATGATGCCACTTCCGGAAACAGTACCTATAACTGTGCCATTTTCAACAGAAATGCCTTTCGTTTTCCCTGTAATATTTTTCACTTCATGAAGGTTTATCGCTCCATGATTCTTCATGGTAATTCCATTGGTTTTGCCTTCTAAATCAAAACCATGGAGATGTAAGTTGGCTCCATCCAAAAGTATACCCTCAAGATTCGAACTGTAAATCTTATTGGTGAGTCCCGCTCCGGTAATGGCCGCCGTAATATTGTTCAAATCCACACCAATGCCACTTCCGGTAATCTGATTCACCGTTAGACCCACAACCGTCTTCTCATCTCCTACCGCCTTTAATCCCAAGGCTGGCGCAGGAGGGTTTTCATTGATAAGGTTGATTGCCCTAGCACCCTTTGCCATAGTCAGACTTACGTTGTTCACGTCAGATGCACCCACACCATCTACTACTTCAATACTCCTGAAATTAGATTCTGCCGGGTTTGCATCGTAGTCCTTACGACTATCCAGTTCCACGTTGCTATGACCTTTTGTGTCTTTTAAGGTCAACGACCATTCCTTACCGCTGGTTAAATCCTTTGCCAATGGTGTTCCGCCTACAACTACTGCTTTATCCCTAAGAAACGTTCCCTCAATCGGTGCGCCGCCATCATAAGTGGCACGGTCATGGGTGCTTTCCATGGTAACATCACCGCAAGTATGTACGTGACCTGTAACCGAGGCAAAAGTACCTTCTATGCCGATACAACTACTATTATTCGTGTTGTTTGCCAATTCATCTATATGAAGATGTGCATCTTCTATGCCCTTAACGTAGGCAAAAGCACTGGCATTGCTGATGCATAAAACGCTCTTGGTCAGCGCCACCTTCGCTCGTTCATTGGCAGTCTTTCCAAATGGATTTTTACCTTCTGCCGCTACTGACGAATTGTCTAACGTTAAAGTGCCTTCTATTTTCACATCCTTAAAGACAAAGCTGCTGTTCTTTAAAGTTACATTCTGAAAACTACCTCTTAAATTAGGGGAGCTTCCACTCAAAACATCATTGATGATCAAATTATGTTTGTTAGTACCTGTAATTTCCTGCACACCGTTGGCATCATCAATGGTTAAAGTATCTTGTGTTTTTATATGCCCACTCATTTTTGCAAAATGTCCATCAGCAACCACCGTTCTCACGCTATTGCCAATAGTCTCCGTTCCAACGTAAAGAACAGGATATGGCTCACTTTTTTCAATGCTTCGTACTTGTCCTGTCACTTGACCCACTTCATTACCATCGTTGCCTACGGTTAACGTACCCGCACCCGCTTGCCTTACATCCTTGGCCACACCATATAAAAACACCTTACTGCCAATGGCAAGAGTTTTACCACCGGATATGTCTAATTTTTCTACTGTACCATACAAATTTGTGGTGCCACTGTTAATCACAATCCAACCACTGCCACTACCAATTCCACGAATA
>JAVVUJ010000048.1:0-14813 GCA_036653195.1 Anaerovorax sp.
GATAATTGCCAAAATAAAGTCATTTTGAGGTTCCGGCAAATACAAAGTTTTTTGAATGCTCTTCCCAAGGCCTACACCGAAAAGCCCCCCGGAACCCAAAGCAAACAGGGATTGAATGACTTGATAGCCGTCTCCCAATGGATCTTGAAAAGGATCCAAAAAACTGAGTACCCTACGCAGGTGAAAGCCACCCTTTGCCAGCACCAATCCCACCAATCCCACAGCACCTAAGCCTACAATGCCTGCAAAATACCACAAACTCATGCCTGCCACAAACATCATACCCACAATAATGCCTACAATGGTCATGGCCGTGGATAAATTGGGTTGAAAATAAATAGCCGCAAACAAGAATCCGGCAACTGCCAACATGGGCAACACGCCTCTAAAAAAAGATTTAATTCTGTTGGGATCTTTGCTCAAATACCAGGCCACAAATATGATGACAGCAATCTTTGCAATTTCTCCCGGCATCACGGTAAGTGGACCCACTCGCAACCATCTGGTGGCTCCGCCTGTAGCAAATCCCAAAGGCGTGAAAAGAAGCAAGAGCAAAACGGCACTGGCTGCCATAATAAAAGGTGCCAACGTTTTATAGATCTTATAATTGAAAAATGTGGTTCCCGTCATGAGAATGAATCCTGCTATGGCCCATATAATGTCTCTCTTTAAATAATAATAGGGGTCACCGTATTCACTGATGGCACTATAATAACTGGCACTAAAAACCATAATAATTCCAAAAATCACAAGGCCACACACCAAAAGTGTAAGTATAAAATCTCCTGATTTTTTTTTCAGTTTTTTCTTAGCCATCGCCACTCCATCTCTAAGCTATTCTTCAAGCATTTTCACACAATTTTTAAAATGTTCACCTCTTTGCTCAAAGCAAGTGTACATATCCCAGCTGGCGCAAGCCGGTGAGAGTAGAACTGTATCGCCGGTCTCTGCCAATTTATAAGCCTTTTTCACACATTCATCCATATCTTTTGCCAAAATAATATTCTGAAACCCTATCTTTTCTGCTGCCCCTTTAATCTTAGGCGCCGTCTCTCCCAAAAGGATTACATGTTTTACTTTATTGGAAAAGGCACCTACAAATTGGTCAAAATCCGATTCCTTATCGTACCCACCTGCAATGAGAACGATGCCACCGTTCATGGCTTCTATGGCCTTAATGGACGCATCCGGATTGGTTCCCTTTGAGTCGTTTACAAATCGAATTCCATCAATTTTCCCTACAAATTCCAACCGGTGTTCAACGCCTTCAAAATCCCTTAAGGATTGACCGATTATTTTTTCATCAATGCCCGAAAAATAACAAATAGCCGTTGCTGCCAATGCATTTTCCAAATTATGCGCACCGGGGATTTGCAGTTCTTCAACACCACATACCTCTATTTTATTCCCCTTTTGATTCTTTATGAAAATCCTTTCGTTTTTAGCATAACAACCAAAATCCAATTCCTGTTTTCTGCTGAATGGCACCACCGTTGCATTACACTGTTTGGAAAGTTTTACGCATTCCTCGTCATCATAATTGACGATAAAAAAATCTTCTTTCTTTTGATTTTTAAAGATCATGGCTTTGGCAGCCACATAATTTTCAAATTTTTCATGCCTGTCTAAATGATCCGGTGTAATGTTTAAAATGGCCGACACCACCGGTCTGAAATTTTTCGTAGTCTCCAGCTGAAAACTGCTGGTTTCCGTAATCAGCCAATCTTCCTCTTTTGCCTCCAAGGATTTGGAAATGACAGCGACGCCAATATTTCCCACCACATAGGTCCAACGACCTGCATCTTTAAAGATCTTTCCCACCAATGTGGTGGTGGTGGTCTTTCCGTTGGTTCCCGTTATGGCTACGTACTTTCCTTTTCCCACTCTGTAGGCAATCTCCAGTTCCCCTGTAATTTCCACCCCAAGGGCTTTGGCTTCTTCAATAAATGAAAGATTTAACGGTACCCCGGGACTGAGTACGATCATATCAAACTGTTTCATGTTATTTGGATTTTCTCCAAAATAACAAGTTACATTCTTATTCTTTAAATATTGTATCAGATGAGAATCAATATCATCTGCATTTTTACTGTCATTGACTGAAACCTGCGCCTCTAATTTTAACAAAGCCTGCATGGCTGCAATACCTGACTTTCCCATGCCTACTACCAATACTTTTTTATCTTTTAAACTGTTCATAGCATCCTCCTCGCCATTTCTTCTCCACTTTTTTCTTTAAATTTTATCTTATCCTATTATAAATATACTGACGATACACAAGACCAAAGTCACTACCCAAAAGGTCAATACCACTTTCGTCTCTTTCCAACCGGAAAGTTCAAAATGGTGATGGAGAGGAGCCATTTTAAATACTCTTTTTCCTGTGGTTTTAAAACTTGCAACTTGTATAATAACAGAAAGTGCCTCTGCTACAAAAACGCCCCCTGCAATGGGAATAATCAGTTCTATATTCATTAAGATTGCAGCAACTGCAACGCCACCGCCCAGTGCAAGGGATCCGGTATCACCCATAAACAGTTTTGCCGGATATCGATTGTATAAAAGGAATCCAATGCAGCCACCTGCCAATGCACCGCAAAAGGTGGTGGCCGACAAATAGCCAAAAGACGTACCGACCACAGCCAAAAATACAGATACAATGGCTGTAGTTCCTGATGCCAAACCGTCTAACCCATCTGTTAAGTTGACGCTGTTTACCATGGCTACCACTACAAAGGCAATAAACGGTATATACAGCCATCCAAAATCCCAATGTTCGTTGATAAAGGGAATGAACACATTGGTTCCATAAACCGATACTTTGCTTTGATAGACAGCAATGCCCACTGCAATTAAAATCTGTAAAATCAGCTTTTGCATGGCCGTCAGCCCAAGGTTTCTTTTTAAAGAGACCTTGACAAAATCATCTAAGAACCCTAACATACCAAAGGCGAAAAACGCCACAAGCATGACAATCATGTCCGAATTTAAACTTCCGGCAGAAATACAGGTAATGATGACTGCCAAAATAATGGCAATGCCGCCCATGGTAGGCGTTCCCGTCTTGACCATATGGGACTGGGGACCTTCCTCCCGAATACTCTGCCCCGCTTTTATTTTTTTTAATATAGGCAAAAGCAAGGGTACGCCTATTGCAGTGATCACAAAAGCCACGATCATGGCTATACACATGGGTATGTAATTCATTTTACTCTTTCTCCATTATTTTCTTTACGATTTCATCCATTGCCATTCCTCTAGATCCTTTGACCAGTATTACATCCCCCATTACTGCCATATCTAAAATCTGCTTATAGACTTTTTCTTTTTTTTCTCCATAAATAACGTCTTCTTTTTTCATGGTTTTCAACGCACCTGCTACCATGTTTTTTGATTCTTTTCCAATGCAGATGAGTTTATCCACTTTCATATGTGCCGCATAGACCCCAATCTCCCTGTGGTAGGCTGCCGAATCGACGCCCATTTCCAACATATCCCCTAAAATTGCGATTTTTCGCACACCCCTTGTTGTCGCCAATACATCCAATGCTGATTTCATAGAATCCGGGCTGGCATTATACGTATCATCTATAATCTTCATGCCGTTTTTTCCCTTGATGCTCAGCCGTTTGTCTGTCAGCTCTAGTTTCAAAAGTCCGGCCGCCGCTTCCGCCATGGTCACGCCCAGTTGATAGGCGGCTCCAATAGCCAGTGCAGCGTTAAATGCATTGTGTCTGCCCGGTACAAGCAGCTTAAAAGCCTGAATTTCCTCCTTATGTTCCACGGAAAATTCAATACCACGTTCCCCAAAATCCATAATATTGGAAATAATAAACTCGTTTCTCCCTGTGGTTCCGGTTCTGACCAGTTTATAGTTTCCTTCACAGTTTTCCTTGGAAAGCAGTTCATTATCCGTATTAATGCACAAAATTTCATTTGGTGTAAAATAATTGGTCATTTCAAGCTTGGCTTTTAAAATGCCTTCTCTGCTGCCTAAGTTTTCAATGTGAGAGGTCCCTATGTTGGTAATAATCCCAATATCCGGTCTCACCATGTTTGCCAATCTATCAATTTCCCCAAAAGCACTCATGCCCATTTCAAAGACACTCTATGTCCGGCTCCAACGCAAAGATGGAGAGCGGAACGCCGATATCGTTGTTAAAATTGCCTAAATTCCTGCCCACTTTATATTTTTCCTTTAAAATATAGTACAGCATTTCTTTCGTAGTGGTTTTCCCCGTACTCCCTGTCACGCCGATTTTTGAAATGGAAAAGGTCTTCAAATACCAGGTTGCCAGTAATTGCAACGCCTTGGTGGTATTTTCCACCAAAATCATGGACACGCCTTTTTCCTTTGCCTTCTTTTCGTCGATTTGGGAAAGGTCTGAAACAACCATACATTTACACCCTTTGTCCATGACCTGCTCTGTAAACCGGTGGGCATCCTGTTTTTCCCCAATCAATGCAAAAAACAAAGAATCCGATTCCACAAGTCTGGAGTCAATAAAAATTTTTTCTATATAGCCTTGATCTCCACCCAATACAAGCTGCCCCTTTATGGCCTTTACTATTTCCCCAATCCTTGTTTTTTTCATCCTATACCTCGTTATCTTCCCCTTCACCATTGGCTTTATCCTCCGGTTTTGGTTGTAATTTATCGATGATTTTTTTTAAAACATCCCGATCATCAAATTCGGTTTTTTCTTTTCCAATGATTTGATAGGTTTCATGACCCTTACCCGCCACAATAATCATATCGCCTTCCTTGTAAATATGCACGGCTTTTTTAATGGCTTCATAGCGATTTTCAATGATTTCATAGGCACAGTCCGTGTCATAAACGCCTCTTTCAATTTCAGCTGCAATGTCTCCCTGGTTTTCTGTTCTCGGATTATCACTGGTGATAATCACGTAGTCGCTGTAAGTGCCGGCGACGCGCCCCATATCCCTTCGTTTCCCCTTATCCCGATCTCCACCGCATCCGAAGACACACAAGATCCTACCTTTTTTAAAGTCCGACGCTGTTTTCAGTAAATTTTCTAACGCATCGGGCGTATGGGCATAATCTACAATGGCCGTGTACCCCTGTGCATTTGAAACCACTTCAAAGCGACCGGGCACACCTTTCAAGTTTTTTAATCCATTCTGTATCTCTGAAAATTCAATGCCGTTGGCTCTGGCACAGGCAATGGCTGCCATAGCGTTATAGATCATAAAAATCCCCGGCATGTTCAGGCTGATCATGCCCAAAACCTCTTGATTTTCATACACATAAAGATGGGATCCTTGGGGACGTGTCTCAATGATGGTGCAATAATAATCGGCTCGTCTGTCTTTCAACGAGTAGGTGATGGATGTCACCCGGTTGATTTTGTTCAGTTCTTTCAGAATCCTTCTGCCAAAGTCTTCGTCAATGTTGATGATATTTCCTTTTTTCGTCATGTAAAACAGTCTTTTTTTCGCTTTAAAATATTGTTCAATGGTTTTATGGAAGTCCATATGCTCCGGTGTCAGGTTTGTGAAAATCCCATATTGAAATTTTAAATGATCCACTCTCCCCAGTTCCAAAGAATGAGAAGACACTTCCATAATACAGTCTTTCACGCCACAATCACCCATTTCCGAAAACAACCGCTGTAAATAGCAAGGTTCCGGCGTGGTGTTAATGGCCTTATAGACCTTGTTTGCAAAACTGTACTGAATGGTACCAATCATTCCGCAAGGCCTTCCTGCAAATTCAAAAATACACTGAATCATATAGGCCACCGTAGTTTTCCCATTTGTACCGGTTACGCCCATTAAATTGATTTTGTTCTCTTGATTGGCGTAAAAATTATAAGAGATTTGCGTCAACGTTTCTCTGGCACGCTTGGTAAGAAGTACGGGCAATCTACCCGCCTCCACCTTTTCTTCTGATAGGATGACCGCTGCCCCTTTAAAGGCGGCGTCCAACACATACAGTTGCCCATTATCATGTTGCCCTTTGATACATACAAAGATATTGCCATGTTCTACTTGTTCCGAATTAAATGCGATTCCTGTTATTTCTATTTCTTCAGCTTCCCTTGGGCATATTACTTGTGTTCCTTGTAATACGCGACTCAGTTTCACTTTCAGTCCTCCTAAAACTCACTTTTCATTTTATTCTTTATATAAGCATACCACGCCTTCTTTTGCCAGTTTTTCACCGGCTTTGGGATATTGATCCACCACAGGGAAATTCTCTGCAGCCGCACTTTCCGGCGACACGGTAAATCCTAATCCCGCCGCTTTTAAAGCAGCCTTTGCTTCTCCTGCATTTAGTCCTGTCACCGAAGGGATCACAACCATTTGACCTTCCATAGTTTGAAGCTGTTCCTGGGTGTAATGGGGCTGAATATTTAAATATCTCAACACTTCCTGTGTAATCTGTTTGCTGGCCGGCTGTGCAACAACACTTCCATAGTATGCACCTTTGGGATATCTGACAACCACAAGAACGGCAATTTGCGGATCATCCATAGGTGCCATATTAATGGACGAGGAACAATACTTCGTCTTACTGTACACGCCGTTTTCTGCCATCTGTGCCGTTCCCGTTTTCCCACCGATTCGGTAACCGTCAATTTTACTGGCTTTGCTTCCGCCTTCATCTACAACGGCTTCCATAATCAGGCACATTTCATCGGCTGTTTGTTTCGAGATGATTTTACGAACGGTCTTTGTATCAAAGCTTTGAATTACATCTCCCTTGTCATCGGTCAGTTCTTTCACCAACCTAGGTTGCATTAACTTTCCGTCATTTCCCAAAGCGGATATGGCTGTAATTAACTGTATGGGTGTAATGGCAATGCCCTGACCAAAGGACATGGTGGAAAGCCCCACAGGCCAAGCGGTTTCTTTTTTTTGCAAAATAGCATATCCCTCACCGGGATAGTCGATACCGGTTCTCTCTGTCATCCCAAATAAATCCATATACTCAAAGTATTTTTCCAAACCTACTCGCTGTGCCAAGGTTACAAACACGGGGTTGCAGGAATTACCTACTGCCTCCACCAAAGTTTGCAGTCCATGGGGGTTTGTATATCGCCAACATTTAATGTTTTCAGTTGCCACCTTAATAGATCCTGTACAAGTAAACGTATCATTTAACGAAGTTACGCCTTCTTCCAGTGCAATGGCTGTGGTCAGCAATTTGAAAGTCGATCCGGGCTCATAGACATCACTTACTGTGGGATTTCGCCACATTTTATTCCAATAAGTCATTTTTTCTTCGTCGGAAAGGGTTTCTACATAGGCTGCCTGGGCAGGATCCAAGGGCACTCTGGAATTGTTGGGATCGTACTCCGGCGTCGCTGCCATGGCCAACACATCCCCTGTTTTCGGATCCATGACAATGCATTCCACCATATCTGCCTGGGTATCTGCTTGTGCCGTGGCTATGGCTTTTTCTGCAATATGTTGAATCACCGCATCCAGTGTCAACACTACATTTAGCCCGTTTTCAGCTTTATAATACTTTTCTACACCGTAAGTCAAACTGTCACCGTCTCGATCTGTATCTTTAATCCATCTGCCGGGTAGCCCACTGAGATAGTTATTGTATTTCATTTCAATACCTGCCAGCCCTCTGTTATCATCGGTTACACTGCCCAGCAAATGAGAAGCAAACGCGCCTAACGGGTAATATCTTTTTACATCTTCTGCAATTTCAACGCCCGGAATTTCTTTCGCTCTCACTTGATCCGCTTTGTCTTTGTCAATGTACTTGGCGACTTTCACAAGAGACGTTGGTTTTGTAATGGTTGCCTTTACGGCTGCTTCCTCCAACCCCAATATAGACGACAGGGTTTGTGCCGTTTTTTCAATGTTTTCTTTTTGTTTCTCCGGTTTGTTCCCCTTCACACTGGCCGGTCTGGCCCAAACGGAATAGGTCACTGCACTAATGGCTAACTCTTCCCCATTTCTATCATAAATAGACCCTCGCTTTGCCGGTATAGGTACATCACTGGTCTGTACTTCCGCTGCCATTTTGGCGTATTTTTCACTTGCAACCACTTGTATCCATCCAATTCTAAATGCTAGACCTGTACACAACAGGCAAACAACCATAAAGACAAAAATCATCCTTCTTTTGTTTTTATTCGTTGTAGGTGACACCCTTTCCTCCTCTTCTCTACGGCACTGTCTTCCTGGCCATTTGATTCATGGCTTTTTAAAATTTCGCAAACAACCACAAGACAGCACGCAAACCCAAACAATTCCCCTCGTTATATTTGAAAAGCCAGACTACCACTTATTCCCTACTCAAGTTATCTGGCTCTCTGAACAATATGCAATTCTGTTCTAAAATAAGGTACTTTCATTACACTTGTGCTTTTCATTATATTTTATTCCATCTAGTTATATGCACGTTCCTTCAATGCCAAGGCAAAATCCTTAACAGGTTTTGTCGTCGGTGCAATGAAAACAAACTGATCCGGAGAGGGCGAAACCATGCCTAATTCTTCTGTTGCACGTTTTTCAATCACATCCAGACTTGTTCCACTTTGAATCTTCACATTTAGATTTTCAATTTCCCCTTCAATGGCCGTATTTTCTTTGATCATTGCGTTGATTTGATACTTTGTCTCGGCCGCATATGCGGTGGTTAAAATCAATGAAACACATACAATCCCTACCACCACTGTTAAAAATAGAATGCCTATTTTCTCTTTTATTCCAATGCCCTGGGTGGCATTGGTCGTTGATTCACGTACCTCCCGTGCCGCCGGCCTCATATCAATGCCGTGTTTGCTATACACTTCTTGGTACTCATACCATTTTTCTGCTGTCATCATAGATATCACCTCTTCGCAATCACTCTCAGCTTTGCACTGCGAGCCCTTGGGTTTTCTGTTAATTCTTCTTCACCGGAAATAATCGGCTTCCCTGTAATCTTATAAACATCCGAAACTTTGCCGCAGATACACATGGGAAATTCTTTCGGACAAGTGCACGGGCTCAATCGGTTGTTAAAACTGTTCTTCACAATTCTGTCTTCCAACGAATGAAAGGTTATAATACAAAGACGGCCTTCTGATGCCAGTACATCTATGGCTTCGTCTACTGTTTTTTCAAGCTGTCCCAATTCATCGTTGACTTCAATTCTAATGGCCTGGAAAGTTCGTTTAGCCGGATGGGGTCCCTCTCTTCTGGCTGCGGCCGGAATGGCTGCTTTTATCGTGTTCACCAATTGAAAGGTCGTGTGAAAAGGTGTCTTTACTCGCTCTTGGACAATAAATGAACTGATTCTCGCAGCCCATTTTTCTTCCCCATATTTTTTAATAATCTCTGTTAATTCTCTTTGGTCATATGTATTCACAATGTCTTGTGCCGTCAGTACGTCGTCGGCATTCATCCTCATGTCTAAAGGAGCATCTTGCATATAGGAAAACCCTCTTTGTGGGTTGTCCAACTGAAAAGAAGATACGCCTAAATCCAAAAGAATACCATCTACTTTTTCTATATTATTTTCTGCTAAAACCTGTTTTACATCTGAATAGTTGCTCTGTATAAATAATTTGCGACATCTATAAGGTTCCAATCTTTTCTTTGCTGCGTTTAAAGCATCTTGATCACGGTCAATCCCTATGAGGGTTCCCTGTTCTCCTAGCTTTTCACAAATACCGGAAGCATGGCCTCCACCACCCAGTGTTCCATCCACATAAATTCCTTGATGGTTGATGTTGAGGTTTCCTATGCATTCTCGGAATAATACGGGGGCATGGCTAAATTCCATATACTTCTCCTATATTCCATATGATTCCATCTGCTGCGCAAATTCGCCGGGCTCTAACTTCTCACCATTTTCGGCATTTTCCCAAGCTTCTTTGCTCCAAATTTCTACTTTGTTCAGAACACCAAGTGTCACCAATTCTTTTTCAACTTTTGCATATTCTTTTAATCCTTGTGGAATGGTCATTCTTCCCTGTTTATCAATTTCGCACTCTACAGCACTTGCGTAAAAATATCTTACAAAGGCTCTCGCCTTTGTATCTGCAATAGGTAAAACCGCCAGTTTTTCCTGGAATTTCATCCATTCGGTCATAGAATAAATATACAGGCAACTGTCCAATCCCTTCGTCAAGACGCATTTACCACCAAGCTCCTCTCTGAATTTGGAAGGTACAATCAACCTGCTTTTGGCATCTATTGAGTTCCTGTATTCACCCATTAACATAAATATTTTTCCACCTTTATATTTTTGCTATCTCCACTATACTCCACTTCACTCCACTTATCAACTTTTTTTGAATAAATTCCGGGTGTTTTTTTGTTTTTTTAACCACAATTAAACTGATTTCATAATGCGCCTATTTTCACCTATTTTCGACATGGGATATGGCCTCAAACCCTTATTTATCCCTCATCCCATTGTTTTTTAAAGAATGAGTGTCACTATTTTTTTATAATCATATACTGTAATAGTTTTAGTTTATCTTTTTACATAGTGATCAATTCCTGATTCACTGTGAATAAACAGAATTAGAGAGGTTATCAAATATGAAAAATTGTTTCGGCAACAATTGTGGAACCAGTATAGATATACGCGACATTGATTTTGCCAATCCAAGTCCCAATTTAGTGTATATGGATAAGGTTTTTTCCAGACGAAAAAGTAGTTCTTGTCCACTCATGACAGAACTGAATACCGGTGAAGGCTGCTCAGAAAATTTTGTAGTAGAACTGGCTACTTATGGCGGTGTTCATACAAACGAATGCCACTGTGGATGTGATTCAGGATGTGATTCTGTTGTCATCGGAACGCCACCTGTATTTAATGTAGAGAAAAGTTACGTTGAAATGGAATATTTTAACAACTATCCACCGGGGCATACAGAATGTATGCACGCCAGCTTTGACGGTGTTCACACTTGTAGCATCAACTATACCAACGGTCGTTACCTCATCAACACTGCCAACATCAACGGGGAGATTCAAAACAGCAAATGCGCATCTCAAGGTCTTCCCACAAAATGCTTCTTCCTTTTACAGAATGCGGGTCCTTGGCAGTTCCGAGCAAAATATATTCTGGAAGGAACGGTCAGTGCCAATGGAAAAGTTTGCTGTTTCAAGGCCAAGGTATACAGCCGTGACAATACACCAAACGAAACCTTACCACCTTGTCTTTCCTCTAATTTCTCCATTGAAGATTTAAGCATTCCATGCACAGTAGACGGCATTGCCCCCGATGTATTTTTCCAATTCAGTGCCTGTGCCAACTTAATCAATCCAAGATTGGTGCTGCAAGGTGAAGGCCGTGGTCTGGCGCTGATTACAGGCATGGCCATTACGCCCACTCTTCAAGTCGAAGTGGTTCGCAGAACGTTATTTAATGTGAATGCAAGAGAAGGCTTACTTCCTTGTGACGGTGTAAGTCCTGAGGAAGATGTGATCATGTGCAATTTTGATAAAACTTGCAAGCCACAGCTTCCTTGCAATACCATTTGCCCTGAGCCTTGCAGCAATGGGTGCCGCGAATCTTGCAGCAATGGGTGTTACGAAACTTGCAACGACAGCTGCAATGACAGCTGCAACAATGGATGTACCAACAACTGCAACAGTGGATGCAGTTGCAACAACTACAGTAATAGCTGTGGTAGTTTAATTGAGCCTAGGACAGCATTTCAATACAACGGATGCAATGGGTGTAGTTGGTAATTCTTACAATCTATGCAGTAGGTAGCCCCTATCATGTATCATTCTTACAGAAATAAAGGTTTTTTTAAATTATTTTTCAAATGGTCAATCAATGGCACAGAAGATTTTTTTCTCAAAAGATGAAAAAATGCGCCATAGCTGTGGCTATGGCGCATAATAATAACCTTGGGGATTGAAAATCCGGAAAGTCCTTCCCCCCCTTGACAGGGCATGGATATCCTAGAGTACAATGGGTACTTCCACTCCTATTTTCATAGAATTTGGGGTAATGGCACAGTCGTAAGCCAAAATGTGCACGCCTGCTTTTTTTGCCCCTTTCAACGCATCTCCAAATTGGGGATGCATTACATAGTTTGGCGTAAAGGTATGAATGGTCTGCATCTGTATGACAAAAATAATGTAAGCCTGAAACCCTTCTCTGTGGGCTTTCATTAAATGCTCAATATGCTTGACCCCTCGCAAGGTAGGCGCGTCTGGAAACTTTGCCAGTCCATGATCCTCCAATGTAACACCCTTTACTTCTATGTAGGCTGCTTTTTTATGACAACACCCACCATTCCTTTGTGGCTCTTCTATTGCTTCTGCATAAAAGTCAAATCTGGAGGCACCGAAAGTCTTTTCCGGCAAAATAGTCCTTAGCCTTCCATTCATGCCCGGAAGAACAATGGTTCCGTCTTTCAGCGCTTCTGCCACCGCCTTATTGGGAGCCTGGGAATCCATATTGACTAACAGTTTTTCCCCTGTTTCCCTGATTTTTTCTACCGCCACCAATGAAAATCGTGTTTTTCGTTGGCGCATATCCTCTTCAAAATCTTCCAGATAAACCGTAACGCCCCCTATCAACAATTCTTTACAGCGACCTGTGTTTTTTACATGAACGCTGTGAACCACCCCATCTATCTCCACTTGGGCCATAAAGCGATTGGGTCTCGTCAGAAAGGTGCCTTTTTTTATTTGCTTGTATTTCATCGTTTTATAAAGTATTCTTGATACCAAATGAGGAATACATAAACTGTATAAATTTTTCTGGCGTTATTTTCAATCCCCTTGTAATGATCTTCCAAAAGTTGTAAGAGTTTTTCCTGTTGGAAAAATTCACTGACATAAGATTCCTGAAAGGTGGCCTTTACTAAGTTGTAGTATTTTTCCTGCCGAAACCAAATTCTAATGGGTACGGGGAATCCCAATTTATATCGTGTGGCCCACTGATCGGGAAGCTTTCTGCCCGCTGCTTTTCGAAAGACATACTTGACGTCATGGTCGTTGACTTTATACCGCTCCGGAATTTTTCCCGCCAAAGCCATCACCCGTTTATCCAAGAAAGGAACACGAAGTTCTAAAGAATGAGCCATGCTCATTTTATCTGCTTTTAAAAGAATGTCGCTGGGCATCCAAAGGTGCATATCCAAATATTGCTTTTTAATCAAATCGTCGGCATCTTTGATGCGGTCATAAAAGGGTTGGGTAATGGATTTCACGCTTGGGCCGTCTTGATACGCTGTAGCCAAAATATCCAAAGCTTGGTTTTCCGGGAATACAAGCGCCTGTCCGATAAAGCTATCTTCTACTGCTGTGCCCCCTCGAATCAAATAATCACCAATTCTGCTTTTTTCACCCATAAGATTCCCCACCTTTTTAAAGGTTTTTCTCAAGCCTAAGGGTAATTTTCTGTATTTTCTCATGGATGAAGAAAGATTGTACCAGTGATAACCGCCAAAGAGTTCATCAGCGCCTTCTCCCGATAGAACCACCGTCACTTTTTCTGCCGCCATCTGCGCCAAAAAATAAAGGGGGACTGCAGAAGGGTTGGAATGGGGTTCATCCATATGGTACTGAATGGTGCCCAACACATCAAAACACTCGTCAGGTGATACGATTTTTCTGTGATTTTCAATGCCAATCAGTTGGCTAAATTCTTTGGCATACATGGTTTCATCAAAATCCGGATTTTCAAATCCCACGGAAAAACTGTGTTCCGGATTCTGAAGCGCCGCAATATAACTGGAATCCACCCCTCCCGAAAGAAACGCCCCCACTTTTACATCACTGATCTGATGAGCCTTTACAGAATTAACCACCTCTTCTTCAATGGCATCTTCATAATATTCCATGGTATTCTCTTCTATATGAAAGGATGCATCATAAAACATCTCAATATTGATTTTACCTTCTTTGTATTCTAAAAAATGTCCCTGTGGTAACTTGTACACATTTTTGAAAAAGGTTTCCTCTGTAGCCGAATATTGAAAAGTCAGGTAGGGTCGCAATGCCTTCTTATTCAATTCCTTCTTGAAATTTGGGTGAGCCAAAAACGATTTAATTTCACTGCCGAAAATAAACGTTCCATCGTCTCCCACATAATAGTACATAGGCTTAATGCCAAAGAAATCTCTGGCTATAAACAGGGTCTCCTTTTTTACATCCCAAATAGCAAAGGCAAACATCCCCCGCACTTTTTGCAACAGCTCCTTGCCGTACTCTTCGTAACCGTGAATCAACACTTCCGTATCTGTATGGCTGGTAAAGATATGCCCTTTTGCAAGCAAATCCTCCCTAATTTCTTCAAAATTATAAATTTCTCCATTGAAAACCAAGGCCAAACTTCTGTCTTCGTTATAAAAAGGCTGTGTACCCGCCTGAGACAAATCAATAATGGATAGCCTTCTAAATCCCAACACGCCGTGATCATCCGCATAAATTCCTTGACTGTCCGGGCCTCTGTGAACGATAGTCGCCAACATATCTTCCATAATTTTTTCTTTTTCATCTTTTTTTAGTTTGTCTATAAATCCGACAAATCCGCACATATATATCCCTCCAACATATCTAATTGAAAAATGGTTGAACCGAAGAGACCGCGTCCTGCTGCCTTTCTTAAAGGCGCATGAACCGTCTACCCACGTTCTATGGTAAGTTGTGTACTGCATTGATGACCCTTTGATAAAGATCAACGACACACTACACTAGTATACCTTATTTTTCACCAATTTAAAACTCTAAATAGGGATTTTTTATTCATATCTCAACGCTTCAATTTGATCAAGTTTGGCCGCTTTTCTGGCGGGGTTCATCCCAAAGAACATTCCCACCATGTCTGTAAATACGACTGCCATATCAATCACCATAGGATT
>JAVVUJ010000049.1:0-14738 GCA_036653195.1 Anaerovorax sp.
GCTGCAAAAGATCACAAAGTGCTCTTCAGATTTGAAGCCAGTGTAGGCGGAGGCATTCCTATTTTAAATGCACTGACCACAGCGTTACAGGCCAATAGTTTTGATGAAATTTTAGGCATTGTAAACGGTACAACCAATTACATTTTGACACAAATGTCAGAGTACGGATTGGAATATGAAGATGTCTTAAAAGTAGCCCAGGAAAAAGGCTTTGCAGAAGCCGATCCCACTGCCGATGTGGAAGGCATTGATGTAGCCAACAAGCTTTCTATTCTGATTTCCTTAGTATTCGGTATGCGCTTGGCACCCGGTGAAATTGCCACAGAAGGCATTACAAAGATATCAAAAGATGATATTAAAATTGCAACCCAATTTGGCTATAAAATAAAACTTCTTGCAACTGCCAAAAAAGTAGGCAATCAATTAGAATGCCACGTTCAGCCGGCTTTTGTTCCCGTTACCCATCCTTTGGCATCAGTCAGCAACGAATTTAACGCTATATTTGTCAAAGGAAATGCTGTAGATGATGTTATGTTCTACGGTAAAGGTGCAGGTCCCCTTCCTACAGGCAGTGCTGTTATGGGAGATGTTATCGAAATTGCAAGAAGCATGGTGAAAGGAACCGCCTTTGATTATTATCCGGAGAAAGAAGCCGTGGTAGATTTAGCCTTTGCAGGGGAAGGTCAAAATAAATATTATGTAAATTTAACAGCAAAAAATGTTCCGGGTACCATGGGAAAAATTACTACAGCTTTAGGCGAATTCGGCATCGGAATCGATTCTGTCATGCAGTTGGCAACCAATGCACCCTTGGACGCAGAAGTACCCATCGTATTTATTCTTCATGAAGTAACCAGAAATCGCTTAGACGATGCGTTGGTTTCTATCATGGTGAATCGCTTTGCAACGAATGTAAAAAGTCTCATCCGAGTGATGTAATTTAAAGGAGAAGTAGAATATGAAGTTATACGAACAATGGCAAGATCTAATCGACAACCAAACAGATGAAACCTTTAGTGAATTTTGGGAAAAGTACAGCAGCACAGAAAAACATATTTATAGTGCTGTTTTGGACAAGCCGGGAACTAAAGTAAAAGGCACTTTCCAGGAATTGACAGAGCTTTACAAGGCGGATCCTGTTATTTTCATGGGATTTTTAGATGGTATTCATACCAGTTTAAAAAATGAGCTTGATTTTGAAAATTTTGATGAGCATTCGGAGATTCTTTTGGATATCGACTACGAACGCTTGTATTTCAATATGTTGGAAGCCAAGGCAGACTATTTATATACCTTGCCCCAGTGGGAAGACATTTTGTCCGACGATGAAATTGAAAGTATTACAAAAGAACATAAGCGTTCAAAGACCGTCGTCAAAGAGAAAGAACCGGGCAGAAATGATCTCTGTCCTTGCGGCAGCGGAAAAAAATACAAAAAATGCTGTGGCGCAAAAAGATAAAAAGTAAAAAAATAATGGGTATTTCCAGGATTTTAAAAGTATATTTAGGAATTATTTAAAAATTGACATTGATTCGTAAAAGACACGTCTTTACAGGTTAAATGCCCAAAATAGTAACCTATTTTGGGCATTTAACCTCACGTAGTGTCCTTTTTCGGCAATACATGTCAATTTTATTTGTTTTTGTCTTCAAATTGACAGAATTCTGCAATGGCACAATCTGCACATTTTGGATTTCTCGCATCACAACACTGCCTTCCGTGCCAAATAAGGCTATGATGGGTTTGGCTCCACCGTTCTTCCGGTATTCGTTCCATCAATGCCAATTCCGTTTTCAAAACATTTTTTTCATGAGTCAGACCGATACGGTTAGCCACCCGAAATACATGGGTATCCACTGCAATTCTCTGGTGTCCGAATCCCACAGAAAGCACCACATTTGCGGTTTTTCTTCCCACGCCCGGCAGTTTCACCAGTGCGTCATACTCTTCAGGAACGACACCGCCATAGGTGCTGTCTATGATCTTTGCCAGCATTCCTATATTTCTGGATTTTGTCTTGTACATACCAATTCTCTTAATGAATTCCTGCAGTTCTGCCTCCTCAGCTTTTGCCATAGATGCTGCATCGGGAAATTTCCGAAAAAGCTCTTTCGTTACAATATTGACGCTTTTGTCTGTAGTTTGTGCCGATAAAGAAACCGCCACCAACAACTGAAATACCGACTGGTAATCCAATGCACATTCCGCATTGGGATACAGTTCTTCCAATTTATCTAAGATCAATGCCACCTGTTTAGAAGATGGTTCTTTTGTTTTTTGCATTTTTTTATGTTTCCCTTCAATTTCATTCTATTTTACGCCGTGGCCGACCTATGATGTCACTTTAAAGGGGGAATTTCGCCACATTCCACCAAACCGTATCATATAGGCTTCTCTGATAGATACTACTACTATACTATATTTATATTGACATTGCCACCTGTAAGTTATATTATGTTACCGTTATTGACCCATGGGTCGGAACCGATCAGAAGGAGGATTTACCATTGAAAAATAAAAAAATAGTCATCATATCTATTGTAATTTTAGTTTTTTTAGCCTTGTTGGCTTTTAGAATTATTTCAAACGCAAAAGACGAGCCTGTGGCACAAAAGGTACCTGTAAATGTGAAAACCACAACGGCGCAAATACAGTCCATCTATGCAACTGCACCTATTTCAGGACGCATACAGCCTATTGAAGAAGTATCGGTCATCCCTATCGCTTCCGGTCAAGTTACAAAGGTTTATGCAAAATTAGGGGATAAAGTTTCTGTGGGCACTGTTTTATTTGAAATTGACAGCAGCCAGCTGTCTACGTCCTACAACCAGGCCTCCGATGCCTACAACTCGGCAAAGACTAATTTTGACCGTATGGATTTATTATATCGGGAGGGTGCAATCTCATTGCAACAATACGAACAATCTAAAAGCCAATTGATTACTGCACAGACTTCCCTTCAATCTCTTCAAGACAATCTGGATAACTGCATAGTAAAATCGCCGATCAACGGTTATGTAACTTCTGTAAACGTGACTATCGGCTCTATGGCCTCAGGAGCAGGCGGTACAGCGGTCACAGTTGCTGATATTTCCCAGTTGGTGGTTAAAACCAATGTTTCCGAATATTTAATCGGGAAAATTGCCATAGGCGATCCTGTGGACATTCATGTGAAAGCCAATTCCGACAAACCTCACAAGGGAACCATTAAAGAAATTTCTCCCGCACCGGCTGTAGGTTCTCTAACCTATCCCATTACCATAGCTGTTGAGAATGCCGACAATACCTTAAAGGCCGGTATGTTTGCGGAGATAAAAATTGTTTCTGATAAAAAGATCAATACCCTCTGCATTCCTTCCCAGTGTATTTTGATCAAGAACGGAGAATCTCAAGTGGTTTCTTTGGAAAAAAACCTGCCTGTATTTAAAATTGTGACCACAGGTTTAGACAATGGAGCGTATATAGAAATTTTATCCGGGTTAAAGGAAGGCGACACCGTAGTGGTTGATGGTCAAAATTTCATCGCCGAAGGCGAACCCGTCAAAGTGGTGAAGTAAGGAGGCAGTAAAATGAACTTATCAAAATTAGCCATTAAAAGGCCTGTTGCTTGCATCATGCTGACCCTGGTGGTCATCCTTGTAGGTACAGTCTCTCTCTTTGGACTTCCTCGTGACCTTATGCCGAAGATGGAATTTCCCGTTGCCTTAGTCATGGTACAATATCCAAACGCTACGCCCGAAGAGGTAGAAACCATGATTACAAAACCCCTGGAACAATCCTTAGCCACTGTAGAAGGCCTGGATCAGATTGTATCCATGACATCACAGGGCACTTCCGTTGTATTGGTACAATTCCAAATGAACGTAGATATGAACTTTGCCACTTTGAACATGCGTGAAAAAATTTCTCTCATTTCTGATTTGCTCCCTTCTGAAGCATCTGCACCCACAGTAATGAAAATGGATATGAATGCCACACCCGTCATGCAGGTTTATGTGTCAGGTGATGTTCCTCTGGCCGAATTAAACAAAACCATTGACGACAATCTGTTGTCCTACTTTGAAAGAACAGCCGGTGTAGCCTCTGTAAACGTATACGGTGGTGTCACCGAAGAAGTCAGTGTTGCTTTTGACCAGGAAAGGCTCTCCGGTTATGGATTGACCTTGTCTCAAATTGGACAAATGCTTTCTGCCGAAAATATCAATCTGCCCAGCGGAGACGTTTTAAACGGATCCAACGAAGTCATCGTAAGAACCTTAGGTGAATTTGAATCCATTGATGATATTAAAAATTTACCCATTCCTCTAAAAGACCGCAGCATCCTTCGTTTAAGCGACATTGCTACCATTGAGAAGCAATATAAAGACCAAACATCCATCAGCCGTGTAGACGGGAAAACGTCTATTGCCATCACCATTACAAAACAATCTGATGCCAATACGGTGAATGTTTCAGACAGCATTAAGAAAGAAATCTCTAAACTGGAAAAACAATATCCGGATTTAAACTTTGTGGTGGGTTTTGATCAGGCGGATTTTATCAACAGTTCCATTAATTCTGTTGCGGAGGCTGCTGTTACAGGCGCAATTTTAGCGATTATTGTCATCTTTTTGTTCCTCCGAAACGTAAGTACTACCATGATTATTGCCATATCCATACCCACCTCTCTCTTGGCAACTTTTGCTTTGATGAGTTTGCGAGGCATGTCTTTAAACTTAATTACCTTATGCGCCCTCACCTTAGCTGTGGGCATGTTGGTAGATAACTCTGTGGTTGTATTGGAAAATATTTTCAGGACGCGGCAAAGTTCGGATAGCGCTGAAGACGCTGCACTCCATGGAAGCAATGAAATTTTAACGGCCGTTGTAGCTTCTACCTTGACCAGTATTGTGGTGTATTTGCCCATCGCTATGAGTAACGGAATTTCTGCCCTTATGTTTCGTGATTTTTGTTACACCATTATTATTGCCTTGGTGGCTTCCCTTGTTGTTTCGTTAACTGTCGTTCCCATGCTTGCCTCCCGTATCCTTTCCCACAATGTCTCTATGGATTATATTAGGGTAGGCACCCATCATTATCGTTTTAAACTACTGCCTAAATTTACACAATTTATTGACTGGGTGACCGATTCTTACGGAAACTTCATTGCACACAGTCTCACCATTAAAAAAAGAGTCTTGGCCGCCTGTATTGGTCTTTTTGTGCTGTCTTGTTCCTTAGTAGGTGTCATCGGCATGGAACTTTTACCGGCTTCCGATGAAGGGACTTTTACCGTCTCCGTCACATCCCCTTACGGAACATCTTTACAAGATAAAGATCGATTAATGACCCAGTTGGAATCCTACCTCTTGGCTTTGCCGGAATTAAAGCACTGTACTGTGGATATGGGTGAAACCAACCCTATGTTTGGTGGTGGCAACAGCAGTTCTCTCAGTGTAACACTGGTGAAAAAAACAGAACGACAACGGACAACTGCAGAAATTGTTTCCGATGTGGAAGAAAAATTCAGCCGTGTTGCCGGTGCCGAAATTAAAGTACAGGCATCGTCTGCCATTACCGCAGGGATGGGTGGGGATTCCGGTGTGAGTATGACCTTAACGATAAAAGGCAAAGAATTGGATGTTCTTGAAAAAATCGGAGATGATTTAACAAAAACGCTGGCGGATGTGAAAAATGTTTCCAAAGTTTCCAGTGATGTGGAAGAGGGAAATCCGGAAGTAAAAGTCCGCATGAACAGAAGTGCCGCTTCTTATTACGGTGTGACTTCTTACCAATTGGCCAACGGTCTGCAATCGGCTTTAGCCGGCACTACTTCTACCAAGTTAAAACTCAACGGAGATGAAATTGACGTGGTGCTCTCCCTCTCCGATCAATATGGGCAGTCCATTGAAAACATGAAACAAGTGATGATTTCTACTTCGACAGGAGAATTGGTTCCCGTGGGTCAAATTGCAGACTTTGAATTTGACAACTCACCAAAGCAAATTAATCGAGACAATCAGCAGCGATACATTAACGTAAATATCACTGCCACAGGAAATGACTTGGCGCAAGTTTCAAAAGATGTACTGAAGCTTACAGACCAATATCAATTCCCTGAAGGGTATTTCTATGAAACCGGCGGCCAACAAGAGCAAATGATGGAAGCATTCGGTCAGTTATTTCTGGCTTTGATTGTGGCTATACTATTAGTATATTTCCTCCTCGCTGCACAATTTGAAGCGTTGCTTCTGCCACTAGTCGTCATGATGGCCATTCCCTTTGCCATGTCAGGTGCTTTTTTCTCCTTGTTTATATTTGGAAAATCCTTATCCATGACGTCCTTCATTGGGCTCATCATGCTCATCGGCATCGTTGTAAACAATTCCATACTGTTGATTGAATTTATCAGACAGCATCGGTATTCTATGGAACGGGATGAAGCCATCGTACAAGCCGGAAAATTGAGACTACGGCCTATTTTAATGACGACACTGACCACCTGTGTAGGTATGATTCCCATGTCCTTAGGCTTGGGTGAGGGTGGCGAGATTCTGTCCCCTATGGGCGTATCTATTATCGGCGGCCTTATCGCCTCTACCCTGGTCACCCTCATCATGATCCCTGTGTTATATGCCTTAATTGATGATAAAAAGATGAAACGTCAAGAAAAGCATTTAATAAAGGCAGAAAAGATTGCGGCTCAAGAAAAGCAGTGGGATTTGGAGGAACTGTAAAATGGAAGAATGTAAAAGTCTGAAAAGAAAAAAAATTTTGGATGCGGCCTTTAAACTTTTTTCGGAAAAAGGCTATGACAATACGAAAATCATTGATATTTCAGCAGAAGCGGGCATTGGAAAAGGAACGGTTTACGAATATTTCAAAAGCAAAGATTCTCTCTTTTTTCAAGTTTTTAAGGATAAAATTTTCTCTTCCTATGCAGATATTTCTTCCATTATTGAAAAAGAACCCACGTGTAAGGAAAAATTGAAGGCGGCCATAGTATTTGAATTAGAAAGTGCCCATCAGTTTGGAAATTCAAAGAACATGATGCCCTATGTCTTCGGAGAGATAGAAAACGGCATGTTGAATGGGGAAAGCAATGATTTTTTTTCCGCCATGCACCAGCTGATGATGAAAAAATTTCAAATCATCTATGATATCATCAACCAAGGGATTACCATGGGGGAATTTAAGGCAGTCAATCCGGTGATGGCTGCCACCTCCCTGGTGGGCGCCATGAATTTTTATTTGGCCTTCCATTATGATGTGCTTCCCCATACACTTCATGGAGAAAAATTCTATAAAAGCTTTCCCGCCCAAGAAAAAGAGCCTTGGGATATTGACCAACTGTTAGACATCATTATGAATGGCCTAAAGTCAAGGAATTAAAACATTCCTCGGCTTTTTTAATGTATTTTAAAAAAATTCATTATTCTGAAAAAAACTAGTTACATTTCTATTTTTATGTAGTATAATGAGTTGTAATGATTTATATCTATCTATTAAATGGAGGTGTTCAAATGTCACAGTACACACAAAAAGAGAATGGCGGTCTTTTTGAATTAACCGATGCGGCTCGCGCCGAATTAATTGATTCTAAATACTACAACGAAGACTTATCGCCAACATCTATCTCTCAGAGAACTTGGACCACATACACGATCACCAATCTTTGGATTGGAATGTCTATCTGTATTCCTTCACTTTCTCTGTCATCTGCCCTTATTACCATGGGGGTTTCGCCCTGGCTTGCAGTATTAAATGTGGCTTTGGGAAATTTAATCGTACTTATTCCTATTCAACTTAATTCACATGCCGGTACAAAATACGGCTTACCGTTCCCCGTCTTTGCAAGATTGACCTTCGGTGGTATCGGTGCCCATATCCCGGCCTTACTAAGAGGTATCGTTGCCTGCGGTTGGACTGCGGTGCAGGCTTGGGTCGGCGGCGGCGCAGTTGCTGCTATCCTCGGTTGCTTTATTATTAAATTTAAAGACCCTGACTGGGGAATGACCATCTTTGGAAACCCTGTAAACATCGGTACTTTAATTGGATTTATCATCTTTATGATATTTGTAGGTTTTGTTGCTTACAACGGTGCTGAAGGTATCAAATGGGTTCAAAACATTGGTGGACCACTTCTTGTAGTGGTTATGATCGCTTTGTTGGCTTGGTCTATTATGACTGCCAGCGATGCAGGACACTCCTTTACAAACGTTATGAACCAAGGAAATGACCCTGCTTTAATCCAGCAATATGGAGGATTCTGGTATGTTTATCTTGCCGGATTGACAGGAAATATTGCATTCTGGGCTACCATGGCTCTTAGTATTCCTGACTTTTCAAGATATGCGAAATCTCAGAAATCTCAATTTAGAGGCCAACTATACGGTATGCCTATCCCCATGTTCGGTTGCGCATTTATCGGTGCCTTCTTCGCAATGGCTACAAAGCTTGCTTATGGAACCGCTATGTTTGACCCAACCGGCGTATTCTACTATGTAGAAAACAAATTCTTAATCATCGTATGTGCCATCGGTGTTGCCGCAGCCACCATTACCACTTGTGTAGCTGCCAACGTAGTAGCACCTGCTAATGGATTTTCCAATTTAGCACCTACGAAAATTTCTTACAAAATTGGCGTAATCATCACTTGCATCATCGCAATCTGTATGCAGCCTTGGTGGATTTACGGTTCAGGTGCAGCCTATGTATTTACATGGTTGAACAATTACGGAACAATTCTTGCTCCTGTAGCTGCCATCTTTATCGCCGACTACTATGTTTGCAAACAAAGAAGAATCGACGTTGCCAGCTTATATTCAGGACCTAATGGACGTTACTGGTATACAAGTGGATTCAACATCCCTGCTGTAATCGCTTGGGTCGCTGCATTCATCATTCCACTGCTTGGAAATACTGTATTCTTATACGCACCTCTTGCAGATGGAACAGGTAGCCCTAACTTTATTCAATGGTTAGCTGCCAACGGTTATATCGTATCATTCATAATCGGTTTTGCTGTATACGTTCTACTGATGAAGGGAAAGACCAAGTCTTTCATTACGGAAGAAGAAGAAATTGCTATGACCGAAAGACAATAACAATTTGTTTAAATTATTACAATTCAATAACGAAATGATTTAGCAGGAGCCCTTGTGACCCAAGGGCTCTTCACTATAATAAGAACAAAGGGAGGGATTTCATATGGATCTTTTAATTAAAAACGGCTCAATTGTTTCTGCCGAAACAACCATCAAAGCAGACCTTGCCGTAAAAAACGGAAAAGTTATGGCAATTGGTCAAGGGTTACAGCCTGAAAAAAACACCGAAGTGATTGATGCGCAAGGTAAGCTCGTACTGCCCGGTGCCATCGATGCCCATACTCATTTGGCAATGCCTTTTGGCGGAACCATTTCTTCCGACGATTATGAAGCCGGTACCCGTGCTGCTGCTTGTGGCGGCACCACGACAGTATTTGACTTTATATTACAGGACTTTGGTGAAAATTTAGTGGACTCTGTAAAAAGACGTCAAGCCATTTGCGAACCACAGGCCGTTGTGGATTATGCTTTCCACACTGCCATCAAAGATGTATCCGGCGATTTAATCAATGGGATTGAAGAATCTGTGAAATATGGCGTTTCCAGCTTTAAAGTGTTCATGGTTTATGACTTTGGCGTAACAGATGGTGTATTCTATCAAGTTCTTGAAAAAGCAAAATCCTGCGGTGCATTGATTGCCGTTCATGCAGAAAATAATGAAATGGTCAATATGCTTAGCAAAAAATATTTAGAAGAAGGGAAAACTTCCGCTTGGTATCACTACATGAGCAGGCCTGAATTTGTTGAAGGTGAAGCAGATGTACGCGCAATTCAGTGGGCAAAGAGTTTGAACACATCTCTTTATATCGTTCACTTGGCCAATGCACAAGGTATGGCTGCCGTTACGCAAGCCAGAGATGAAGGCTTCCCCATCTTTGCAGAAACCTGCCCACAATATCTTCACTTTACCAGTGATGTTTATAAGAGAGAAGATGGCCGCAACTTTATCTGTTCTCCTCCAATGAAGGGAAAAGAAAGCCAAGATTCACTTTGGGCCGGCATTAAGAGAGGCGATATTGCCACAGTTGCCACCGACCACTGCCCGTTCCAATCTTACGAGAAGGACTGGGGCGTAGACAACTTCCAAAAGGTTCCCAACGGATGTGCCGGTATTGAAAACATGTACCCTTATATGTTAAGTGAAGCCAATAAAGGAAGAATTTCCTTTAATAAGGCCGTAGAAATTTGTTCTACCAACGTTGCGAAAATTTTTGGTTGCGCACCTCAAAAAGGAATGCTTGCACCGGGTTCCGATGCGGATATCGTCATCTATGATCCGAAAAAAGAATTCGTAATCAAACAAGAAAATATGCACAGTGACAGCGACCATACCATTTGGGAAGGCGCAAAATTAAAGGGTTATCCTGTTGCTACCTATTCCAGAGGAACGCTTGTTTATAAAGACGGCCAATTCCTTGGCACAAAAGGTGCGGGTAAATTTGTAAAATGCAAACCTATTAAATTGACAAGTCCAAGCCTATAAATAACAAGCCAACAAAATATCCCCTTCTGCATCAACTGCAAAGGGGATATTTTTTATCTTATTCGTATTTTCGTATTTTACGACTTAGTATCTTTTACGTCCTTGAGATCTTCCGCCTTGTCTTCCTTTGTATCCGCCTGATCCTGAACTTGTTCTCTGTCTCTTGCTGGCTTTTTCAATGGAAACCGTTCTTCCTCTATGGGTAAAATCTTTCAAATTTCTAATGATCTCATCCACTGCTTCCTCGGGTACTTCTACAAAAGTAAACTGCTTATGAATATCGATGGCACCAATCTTACTGCCGGACAAAGATGTCTTTGACGCAATGCCCTGTACAATATTTTTCGGTTCAATTCGATCCATAGAGCCCACATTGAAAAACAATCTTGCCATTCCTTCTTTTCTGTAGATTACTTCGTCTCTGTCTAATTCAGATTCTCCGTAACTCATGTTGTCAATGTCATCAAAAGCCAACTTAAACAACACAGAAGCTACATCCATGCTGGTGATTTCATCATCGGCCGCTTCTAAGATTCTTTCAATCATGGAATGATATTTGTCGTATCCACCTTCTTCAAGCAGTGCCAACACCGCAGTTGCAGCAGCATCCTTCTTCACTTCTTCCACATCTGAAATGCTAGGTGGTTTCATCGGTAATATTTCCGACTTTGTATATCTCTGAATATCTTTTAATTTATAAATATCGCGTCCAAAGATAAAGGAATAAGAAATTCCCTTTTTCCCCGCTCTGCCGGTTCTTCCGATTCGATGCACATAATACTCCTCATCTGTAGGAATATCATAGTTAAATACGGCTTCAACATTATTGACGTCGATTCCTCTGGCAGCCACGTCCGTAGCAACCAGGATTTCTACCAATCCTTTACGGAATTTATTCATAACTCTATCACGTTCTGTCTGCTTCATGTCGCCATGTAATGCTTCTGCCGAATACCCTCGGGTCTGCAAATGAGTCGTCACATCATCTACTCTGCGTTTTGTATTGCAGAATACAATGGCAACCTTCATATTCTTTGCATCAATGAGCCTGCAAAGAAGATCCAGTTTAGAAGCTTCACGCACTTCAATATAAAACTGATCTATGCTGGGCATGGTCAATTCTTTGTGTACCGTTTTAATCAACTCCGGATTTTTTTGATAAAGCTTTGTGATTTCTAAAATTTCCTTTGGCATGGTTGCCGAGAAAAGCAAAGTTTGTCTGTCATCAGGCAGATCCTTTAAAATAACATCGATGTCTTCACGAAATCCCATGTTCAGCATTTCATCAGCTTCATCCAATACCATCATCTTTAACTCGCCTAATTTTAGGGTGCGTCTTCTCATATGATCCATGACTCTGCCCGGCGTGCCCACTATAATTTGCGGTTTACCCTTTAGTGCCATAATCTGTCTATCTATTGACTGTCCGCCATAAATGGGTAATATTTTAATACCCTTTTTATATTTTGTTACATTCTTTATTTCTTCTGATACTTGAATTGCCAGCTCTCGTGTGGGACATAATGCCAACACCTGCACCCCTGATACCTTGGGGTCTATCATCTCTATAGCAGGAATTCCGAATGCACAAGTCTTTCCTGTTCCTGTTTGAGCCTGACCAATAATATCCTTACCTTCAAGAATGTGGGGTATGGCTCTTGACTGAATGGGTGTTGCTTCTTCAAATCCCATTTCATTTAGGGCCCTCTGTACCTCTTCGGACAGATTAAGGTCCTTAAAAATTAAATTTTCCATTTACTTCCTTTCGATTGCCACCCTTCGAAAGGCAGCTGTAGTGTATTAACACCTAATTGTATACCATAACGGGCATATATGCAATCTTTATTTTTTACAAGTCAACACAATTGGGAAGTGATCCGATGGATACATGCCACAATATTTCTTTTGTACTACGGAAACCCTCTCAATGGTGATTTCCTTAGAAGTGAAGATGTAGTCCATGGGCTTTCCTACCACACTGCCATGAAATCCATGATAGGTTTTTCCATTGGGTGATGCCGTACTGTAAAAACCCCGGTAGCTACTTCCCGTAAAGATTCCATTCTCTTCACTCATTGCGTCAATAACCTTTAAAGCCCGACTATCCGGTTTTGCATTAAAATCACCCATGAGTATCACTCCTTGATTTCGGAAATTTTCATTAATAAATTCTGTGATTTGCAAAAGGCCATCTGTCCTTGCATAAGGGCTGATGTGATCCAGATGGGTATTAAAAACCGAAATTTGTTCTCCTGTTTCATGGAGTTTTCCATCTAGCACAGAAAAGGTTGCCCATGTGCAAATTCTTGGAAACATAGCCAACCATCCCCTTGATTTTTTATGGGGGCACTTTGATAGCCAAAAAGTACCTTGAGAGATGCAATGAAATTTGGTTTTTTTGTAAAAAACAGCACAGTATTCTCCCAATTGACCACCCTGCCTGCCTTCTCCTATAAACCCATACTCCGGGAACGTCTTCAACAGCTCTAAAATGCGTTGGTACTTTAGTTCCTGCGTTCCTATAATGTCTGGATTTTCTTCACGAAAAAACGCACAAACAGCAGGCTTTCGCCTGCTCCAGTGAGTTTTCAAAAGTGGCCAATGATCATTTTTTAAATTAAATGTAGAAATTTTAAGATTCATGAGGCACTCCCTCTTATCTTACAGGACACACACCGTTTTCACATCCTTCGTTTCCAATATCATACTCTACTTCCTCTTTTTCATATTTAGAAATCAATGAGGGTACAAAGGGTTTCATCTTATGGGTTCTTTTCTCATACTCTTCTTTTTCAATTTCTTCAAAGGGAAGAAGTTCATAGAAGTTGTCTTCAAAGGATAAGAAAGACAGTGCAACCGTATCCTCCCAGTTATTCCAAACCCATTCCTCTACCTGTGCCCATTCGTCATCGCGCACATGTACCGTAATAGAGCAGTTGTGTTCCACGTAATCAGACATAAACATTTTGTAAATTTCCAATTGTTCAATAGCCGAAACATCCTTCTTTATTTTGCCTTCCGGTGCTTTTACAGGAAATTCAACTACTTTTGTGGTGCACGTTTCCCAAGATTGTCCAACTTCAGGAAATACAGGGTAACCCAATTCTTCGCATACTTTGACAAGGGGATCGTCACTGCTGATTCTGATTCTCCTCACATAATAAGGAGAATGAGAGAAATGAACACCACTGGAAACCACAGGCAACAAACTCAACGTACCTTCCGGTTTAATGGTGGTAATCAACAAGGGTTCTTGCATACCCAATTCTTTTGCATACTCATCCGCTGCTTTTCTCGCCGCTTCTTTCAAATCTTTTAAAAGCTGCCGTTGTGCTTCTGTATCCAGATTTAAAGCGTTGACCATATCTTGCCATCCTGTAAGAGAACATCCAAGAAGCTTGTCCCGTTGCTGCACAGAATTCCACTCCGGTATTTCAAGTTCTGTACAAGTCATCCGATAGCCGGCTCTTGCCGATAATCGTTGCGCCTGCATGAGACCCTTATAATCCAACTGTCCCTCTTTTACAAAGCCCATGACATTGACGGTAGTTAAATTACAAAGCCCCTTTGAATCCAGTAAAATTTCCGCACAAGGATTGACTCCTTTAAAATTGGGTCTCCGCTTGGCACCGGCTTCTTCATTGACCCAACCCGGCTCTCCTGAATAACGCATTTGCTCCAAATGCCAATGCAAGCCTTCTCTCGTAGGTTTTCTCGTATAATAAATAGAGTTATTGCTCATCTGCCTATGGGCAATTTCAGGGTCTATAATCCATTTCTCGTCCACTTTCTTGTAAAGTCCGCTCTTTGCCTGAATGCAAGCCTTATCATCTTGATCAATGAGTACAATTTCCGCAGTTCGGCGAACACCACCCACCACCACGTTTTCTCCGATAATATTGGCAATGTCCAAACAGTCAATGGGTTCCAACTTTACCTTGTTGGTGGTTGAACGGCTGCCCGCTTTTTCAATAATCCTGGTAATTTTTAAGAACATATTTTTCATGCTGGCATGACCGCTGGCAGTCCCACCAAAGGTTTTCAATTTTTCGCCCTTGCCCCTCACATGATCATAATTTAAAATAACCGTATTAATTTTTCTGTATTCCGTGCTCTACAATACTTTCATGAAATAGTCCATGGATTGAACCCAGCCTTCTTTGCTGTCT
>JAVVUJ010000050.1:0-14273 GCA_036653195.1 Anaerovorax sp.
CAAATACGGATATCCCGCATAAGTTAAACTTAGATATAAATAAGCTACAATGGTAATTGGAACGAAAAGATCCTTCGCCAATACCAGGGAAGTAAACAGTACCATAGGCCCGTCGGCTCCACCAATGGTAGCAACTGCAGCAGCCTCTCCATAACTCAACCCCATGGCATGTGCAATAGGGAAGGTGGCAATGGTGCCCAACTCTGCAAATAAAGCAATAAACATACTGGTAAATGGGAATCTTAAAACATTTCCCACATCGGAAATCGCACCGATTCCCATAAAGACCAAGCAAGCAATTAAGCCATTGCTAAACGTAAACGTATAGATAGGTTGCAAAAAGTCAATTTGTAAAACAGACATTAATTTGTCTGTATTTGTAACCAATGGGTCGATAAAAATGGTCCCTAATGTGTTTGCGTCTAAAAATAACACGGCTGCATTGACACCAGCCATACCAAATCCCATAGGGATCATAACCAAGGGTTCCAAGGTTCCTTTTTTACCTAAATATACCAATGCTATCCCCGCAATAATTAAAACAACTCTTGCAATTGCAACAGAGGGTGCTTGAACAAAAAGGGTTCCGATTCCTTGAAACAAGTTACCTAAATCCATATAGATACCTCACTTTCATTCTTCTACTACATGATGATGTTTTCTGGGAGCCAAGTGTCGAATGACGATCAAGAGCCCCTTAATCACAGCGGCGATAATGATGGCAATACAAAAGGCCATAAAGTAAATTTGTATTGCGTACTGAATTGATTCTGGCATATTACAATCTCCTTTCTCTATTTCAAAAGCGTGTCATTAACGAAGTTCTCTTCTAATATTAATTACAAAAATGGCAACAACGACGACAAACAGTGCGACTGCAATAATAATATTCATAGGTGTTAATTCAAACATTGTTTTTTCTCCTTACTCTATGCTGAATCGCCAAGCACAAAACCATTCTTCCGGATGCCCATCAGGTGGGCATCCTATACATTCTGTTTTAATTCTGGAATCAATGGCACGTGCAAAGTTGGTGTATTCAACCAAACCGGCTGACTTGCAGGGGTAATCTTCCATATTTTTGCTTTTTCGAGCTGATTGCACACGACAATCGTTCATTTGGAAAATAATGCTGTTTGGGCTTTCCTCGATAATAGATTGTACATTAATCTTGGCGTACATACGAAACTGCAAAGCCTTCTTTAGTCCCTCTAATCCTGATTGTTCCGGCAAGCCTAATAACCTTTTAATAGACCACGCCTCAAAGGGTGAAAACCAAGCCCAACAAGAATCGTTGCATCGTTTTGCATCAAGCATCCCGTCCTTGGCCTCTACTGCCTGGAACCAAACGCCGTCGCCGGCTAGCCAATTCATACCTAAACCTTCTACAAATTTTTCTAAATTTTCTTTTGGCATATTTAACAAAGGTTCTGGAACCCCGTCAACCAACTTAAAATTCAATAATTTGCTCAATCGTCTTAACTGGCTTCCTTTACTGTTCTCGTAGGCAGTTTCCATAATATCCAAGGCTTTTTCAAAACCTACCTGATGTTCTACTTCTTTAAACCAAAAGACGTGATGGACAATAATTCTATGTATCATATCGATGGCCAGTTTTGCTAAATCTTCCTGCGTTAATTCTTCCTCATTTATTTTTTTCTCATTCATGCTTACACTCCCTCTGCAATTTCTTTACACTTTTATGATCATTACACAAGCTTCTTGAATTCTTCCGTCAATAGAGGTACGATTTCAAAAAGATCGCCTACAATTCCATAATCCGCTAAGGTGAAAATATTCGCTTCAGGATCTTTGTTAATGGCAACAATGATCTTGGATGTGCCCATTCCCGCAACGTGCTGGATCGCACCGGAAATTCCGCAAGCGATGTATAAAATAGGTGAAACCGTCTTTCCTGTTTGACCAACCTGGAATTTTTGTTCAATCCATCCTGCATCTACCGCAGCACGAGAGGCCCCAACAGCCGCTCCGATTACATCAGCGCATTCCTCTAAAATAACGTAATTTTCAGGTCCCTTCATACCACGTCCGCCAGAGATGATAATATCGGCTTCGATAAGTTCTGGTCGTGCTGAAGCTACAATGGCAATCTCTTTTACAATTGCACGAAGATCCGCAGGATCAATGGCTGCAGTTTCCTGCACCACTTCGGCCGTACGGGCAGCATCTGCCTCTGCTAATGGGAATGTGTTGGGACGAATGGTCGCAACCACCGGTTTACCCGTTGAAACAACCTGTGTAAACGCTTTTCCACCATAAATAGGACGTCTAAAGGTTAAGAAGTTCTCTGCATCTACTTCCATACCTGTGCAATCTGAAGCCATTCCAACACCTAAACGATGGGCCAAACGAGGAGCAAGATCTTTTCCAACACCTGTGTTCCCCATTAAAACAGCTTGTGGCTCTTCTTTTCGAATCAATTGATTCAATGCGGACGTATAGGCTCCTGTAGTATAATCAGCCAATTTTTCGTCGTCTACAAGAATTACTTTGTCTGCGCCATAAGCAACAACCTGCGGTGGCAATTCTCCCACACCGCTACCTAAAATAACAGCTACCAGTGGTTCTCCCACTTGATCAGCGATAATTCTTCCCTGACTCATCAGTTCTAATGAAACTTTACGGATTTGTAATTTACTTTGTTCAATAATAATCCAAATTCCTTTTGCCATCTTAATTCCCCCTCTCTATATAACCTTTGCTTCTTCACGTAACAGCCTTGCCAATTCTTTTGCATTATCTGCAGCTTCACCGGTAAGAATTTTACCTGCTGTACGCGGATTTGGCAAGCTATATACAGGAACGCTCATTCTGCGAGCGATTGCGTCTGCGCCCATTTCCAGATCAGCCAAAGTCAATACCTTCAGTTCTTTTTTCTTTGCTTTCATAATGCCCATCATGCTAGGATAACGAGGTTCATTTAAGCCTTTTTGTGCTGTCATCACAGCGGGTATAGGAGTTTCTATCAACTCTGTACCACCATCAATTTCCCGTGTGACCGTTGCTTTATTATCTTCAATTTCAAGTTTCAAAATGCTGCTTACAGACGGGATGTTTAAGGCTTCTCCTAAACGGATTGCCACCTGTCCGGAACCATCATCTACTGCAATACGACCTGCTAGAATCAAGTCATAGGGTATGGTCGCAACTGCTTTTGCAAGAACTTCTGCCACAACCCATTCATCAGGGCTTTCCAATGTAGCATCAGTAACCATCATGGCTTTATCACAGCCCATGGCCAATGCAGTTCTTACAGATGACTGCGCACCTTCGCCACCTATACTGACAACTGTAACTTCTCCGCCAAATTTTTCTTTTAGCTTTAAAGCCTCTTCTACAGCAAATTCATCATAAGGGTTGATGACTAAATTAACACCTTGTGTTTCGATTTGTTTGTTACTATTCAAAGCGATTTTCGCTTCAGTATCAAAGGTTTGTTTGAGACATACAACAATATTCATACCATTTCCTCCTCTTGCTTCAATCTATTACTCTTTTAGAATACTTGCAGCGATAACAACACGCTGAATTTCACTGGTTCCTTCATAAATCTCCGTAATTTTGGCATCACGCATCATGCGTTCTGTTGGATAATCTCTCGTATATCCGTATCCACCTAACACCTGAACTGCTTCTGTCGCTACGTGATTGGCTGTTTCTGCAGCAAATACTTTTGCCATAGCGCTGAATTTTGAAACCGGTCTGTGTTCTGTGGCTAGGAAGCAAGCTTGATAAACTAACAGACGTGCCGCTTCAATTTGGATCGCCATATCTGCCAATTTAAACCGAATCACTTCTAATTCAGAAATAGGCTTTCCAAACTGTACTCTTTCTTTTGCATATTTCACAGCCTGTTCGTAAGCACCCTGTGCAATACCCAATGCCTGTGCTGCAATACCGATTCTTCCATAATCAAGAGTTGCCATGGCAATCTTAAATCCTTGCCCTTCTTTTCCAAGCAAATTTTCTGCAGGGATATGAACATCTTCAAAGACCAACTCATAAGTAGCAGAAGCTCTGATACCCATCTTCTTTTCTTTCTTACCAAAAGTAAATCCAGGGGTTCCCTTCTCAAGAATAAATGCAGCAATTCCTCTGTTTCCTTTGCTCTTGTCCATCTGCGCTGTAATTACATAAGTATCTGCATAATATCCATTGGTAATAAAGATTTTAGATCCGTTAATAATATATTCATCGCCTTCACGAACTGCGGTGGTGCGTGTACCGGATGCGTCTGATCCTGCCATCGCTTCCGTCAATCCAAATGCACCCATCTTTTCGCCGCTAGCTAACGGTGTTAAATATTTCTGCTTCTGTTCTTCTGTACCAAACATGTAAATAGGGTTCGCACATAAACTGGAATGTGCTGAAATGGTAACACCCATAGATGGATCTACTCTGGATAATTCCTCAATGGTGATTCCATAAGAAATATAATCTGCACCTACGCCGCCATATTCTTCTGGGAATGTAATTCCGGCAAGCCCCAACTCAGCACATTGTTTCCAAATATCCAGTGGAAATTCTTCTTTTTCGTCACGTTCTTCTGTTCCCGGTGCACACACTTCTTCTGCAAAATCACGTACCATTTTACGCATCATGATGTGGTCTTCACTTAAATCAAAATTCATACCTATATCCTCCTATTTTTTATTTTAACTTTAAATTTTATTCTACGACTGCTAACGGATCTTCTTCATCAACTCGATCCCCTACTTTTACTAAAATTTCTTTAACCACACCCGGCTCACCGTATGCTACAGTCTCCATTTTCATCGCCTCAATGATAAAAGCTTCATCGTCTTCTGTGATCATCTGACCAACCTTAATGTTCACTTCTTGAATTTTCCCGGCTATTGGGCTTGTTATTTTTTCCATTTAAAATCGCCTCCTTGATTTTATGATGCTTATAACTGATTGCCTATTATATAAGCAATAACTATGCCATTTTCTGATTTTTTACTCTTTTCAGTTTTATTTTTTGAACTTTTATTTTGAAAACACTTGCAATGGTTCACTTCCACATCTTTTTAAAATTTATTAAAAAAAGAGCATCTTCCAATGAAAATGCTCTTTCTTTCTATAGGTTGCTGAAGATGTGTATGGTTATCCATACACATGTATGGTTCTATTGGCAATATTCCGCCAAATAGGCTTCCATCTTGTTTTTCATTTCATCATTGATGATAACTTTGCCGCCCACTTCCTGATTGTGCAACGTATCAATTACCTCTCTAACCGTTACAATTGGATAGGTTTCGATGCCAAAGTCTTCTTTGATTTCCTGTATGGCTGTCTTGCTTCCCTTGCCTCTTTCCATTCTGTCCACGGAAATAATCAAACCACGCACATGGACATTGGCAGCAGCCTGTAAGATAGGAAAACACTCTCGAATGGCCGTGCCTGCTGTAATCACATCTTCAATGATTAAAAGGTTGTCGCCGTCTTGTAGTTTATACCCTACCATGGCGCCCCCTTCCCCATGATCCTTTTCTTCTTTCCTGTTAAAACAATAGTTTACATCTTTTTCAAATTGTGTGGCCAGTGCAATGGAGGTGGCAACCACCAAAGGAATGCCTTTATAGGCCGGGCCAAAGAGGGCTGTCATGTCTTGTTTTATTTCACCCTTTTCCATATGATCCATAATACATCTGGCATAAAAGCCGCCTAATTTTGCGGCTTGCGCTCCTGTCTTATAGTTTCCTGTGTTAACAAAATATGGCGTTTTCCTCCCACTTTTTGTAGTAAAATCTCCAAAGGTTAAAACACCGGATTCAACCATAAATTTTATAAATTCTTGCTTATAACTCATATTCCTCTTCCTATTCTTCAAATGATTCTTTTAGCTGTGAAATGTTTTTAAAATTCTTACTTTCCATAAAGTGGGCAAATTCCTGCAAAATATCCACAGGCGCCGTGGGATTAACCAAGGCTGCCGTTCCTATAGACACTGCGTCTGCCCCTGCCATGAGAAATTCCGCCACATCTTCTCCTGTGGTAATGCCACCTAAACCGATAATGGGTATCTCCACTGCACGCCGCACTTGATAGACCATTCTCACCGCTACCGGCTTGATTGCCGGGCCGGAAAATCCACCCATCTTATTCCAAACCACCGGTTTGCCTCGATGCACATCAATTTTCATTCCTAAAAGTGTATTGATTAAGGAAATACAATCTGCGCCTTCTGCTTCCACAGCCTTTGCAATTTCTCCAATATCCGTCACGTTGGGGGTTAACTTCACAATGATGGGTTTTCCGGACAGCCGCTTCACCCCTTTGGTCACAGCACCTGCCATCTTTGTGCTGGTTCCAAATCCAATGCCGCCTTCTTTTACGTTTGGACAGGAAATATTAATTTCCATCATATCAATATCTGTATCATTTAATTTTTCAACAACTTGACAGTATTCTTCTATGGTTCTTCCCGCCACATTGACAATTATCTTTGTTTTAAATTCCATTAAATAAGGTAATTCTTTTTCAATAAAATAATCGATGCCCGGATTCTGCAAACCCACTGCATTGATCATACCTCCATAGGTTTCAGCAATTCTCGGTGTGGGGTTTCCCGCCCAAGGTTGACTTGCCACGCCCTTTGTAATGACTGCACCCAAAGCCGATATATCGTAAAATCTACCGCTCTCCCTTGCTGAAAAAGTGCCGGAAGCTGTGGTAATTGGATTTTTTAATGAAATTCCACACAAATTTACACTGAAATCCGTAGGTTGCTTACGCATCCCAAACCACCTCCTTTCCCAAAAACACCGGGCCGTCTGTACATACCTTTTTCTGTAAAACAACAGTCTCCAAAACATGGGTTTCATCTTGGAAACCCATACAGGCATCCTCCGCCAATGGAGACGCTTTCCCCTTTACTTTGCAAGTGCAGCCTACACAAGCCCCATATCCACAACCCATTCGTTCTTCCAAAGAAATTTGAATGGGGATTCCTATGGATCCTTTTTCATGAGCCTTCTGGGCACAAAATTGGGTTAAATTTTTTAACATCATTTTTGGACCACAGGCAAAATAGTAAGTGCCCTGAATGTTTTCAGTTTCAATCAGCTGTACCACATTGCCCTGAAAGCCTGTTTTTCCACTGTCTGTAGCCACATAAACTTCTGTGCAAACAGCCATCAAGGTTTCTATTAAAAAAGGCTCTTCTTTAAACCCCACCACCGCTATAATCTCTTCTGCTTTTCCTTTCAGTTCTTTTGCCAACTGGACCATAGGTGGCACACCAATTCCGCCGCCCACAAGAACCACCCGTTTCATGGTTTCTTCCCCAATTTCATTTGCCTGCTCTTGACTACCCTCCAAAGAAAATCCATTTCCCAAAGGTCCCAGGATCGAGAGTGACTCGCCCGGTTCATAAGAGGACAATTCTTCCGTGCCTTTCCCCACAACGCCGTATACCAGTACCAAGCGATCTTCCCGGATCTCACAAATGCTAATGGGTCTAGGCAGCAATTTGCTCTTATCTTTTAAATATACGTTGACAAATTGACCGGCTTTGCTGTTGCCGGCTACTTCCGGTGCTAAAAGTTCCAACTGATAAATATTCTTTGCTATTTCTTTATGGGAAATAATTTTACTTTTTATCATCTCCATGCATCCTGCAAATCTTTCTTCATGGCCAAAACCGCCTCTCTGGCAGCCTCTCCAAATTCTCTTTCGCTGTATTTCCCATTCTTCGTATAAGCAGCGGTAATACCTCTGGAAGAATTGACAATACAACCCATTCCGTCCTTATCAAAAAAACCTTTTAAATCAGCACCCTTTCCACCTTGGGCACCATATCCCGGCACCAAGAAAAAGGTGTTTTTCATTCTGGATCGTAGGGAAATACCTTGTTCCCTATGGGTTGCACCTACTACAGCACCAATTTTACTATACCCTTTGCTGCCCATAGCCCCACGTCCCCACTGTGAGACCAAATCAGCCGTTTGCTCATAAAAAGTCTTGTTTTCACCTTCTACTTTTAAGTCTTGTAATTCCCCACTGCTTGGGTTGCTGGTCTTGACCAAAATAAACAACCCTTTATCAAAAACGTTACAAGGTTCAATGAACGGTTGGATTCCATCCGTACCCAAATAAGGATTGACCGTAATAAAATCCTCCTGCCACGGGTCAAAGTGAATTCCTTCGATGTCCACCCCTGCAATATGTCCGGCATAGGCCGCCGCAGTAGAAGCAATATCCCCCCGTTTGATGTCACCGATTACAATAAGGCCTTGCTTTTTTGCATAATCCACCGTATCCAAATAGGCACTGATGCCTTCTAATCCATATTGCTCATACATGGCAATCTGCGGTTTTACTGCAGGCACCAAGTCCTTTATACTGTCGATGATTTTTTTATTGAACTGGCGAAACATGCCCCCCACCCCTTGGGGATTTTTCCCATACTTTTGAAAATTTTCTTCCTTTATATACGCAGGCATCATACTGTAGGTGGGATCCAATCCTACCACCGTTGGATTTCCAAGTTCCACAATCCGATCTATCAATTGATCTATCATATCTTTTCGCCCTTTCTTTCCTTCTTGTGAGGATATACCTTGCCCCAAAGGGTCATTCCTTCAAAAGGCGTGTTTCTTCCTTTTGAACGAAAGGTCTTGGAATCAATAACATAACTACAGGACACATCTGCCATGGTCACATCCGCTACATCACCCATACCTAATCCCCCTCTGTTAAGCCCTAGGATTTCGGCAGGCTTGGTACTCATCTTTTCAACCAGTTCCATGGGTGTCAGCACACCGCTTTTTACTAATTCTGTGTAGCTCACCGGAAAACTGGTTTCCAACCCGATAATGCCGAAAGGTGCTTTTTCAAAAGGAAGGGCTTTATCCCCTTCACTGTGGGGTGCATGATCCGTTGCGATCACATCTAAGGTTCCATCCTTTAATGCCGCTTTCACAGCCTGCACATCCTCTTTTGTCCGTAGAGGCGGATTCATTTTCATGTTGGTCTTTGCCAAAGGTTTTTCTCCAATAATCTGTTGGTTTACAATGTCCCATTCTGTAAGTGCAAAATAATGGGGTGCCGTTTCTGCTGTAATATCCAAGCCTCGTTCCTTTGCCTGCCTGATTAATTCAATACTCCCCTTTGTGCTTATGTGTTGTAAATGAAGTTTACAGCCTGTTTTTTCAGCCAATTCAATATCTCTCGCCACAATTTTTTCTTCTGCCTCTTTTGGAATGCCCGGCAATTTTAGCCCATAAGAAACCAGCCCTTCATTCATTACACCGCCGCTTATATGGTGATCTTCCGTATGATCCATGACCAAAAGTCCCAGTTTCTTTGCCTTCTCCATGGCTTCCATCATCAAACTGTAATCCATCACGGTTTTTCCGTCTTCGCTGATTGCACAAATCCCCGCTTCTACCATGGATTCATAGTCACAAAGAGTTTCACCTGCTTGTCCCAGGGTGATAGCCCCTACAGGAAGTATGTGCACCAATCCCACTTCCTGGGCTTTTTCCACAATATCCCTAACAATTTCCTGACAATCTGTTGTGGGACTGGTGTTTGGCATGGCACAAATGGTGGTAAATCCACCTGCAAAAGCTGCCTCCGATCCGCTCTGAATGTCTTCTTTATAGGTAAAACCCGGTTCCCTCAAATGTACATGCAAATCAATAAATCCCGGCATCACCCATTTTCCAGTTGCATCCACTACGTTGATCTCTTCTTTCTCTGCACTTGGTGCGCACAATGTACCTTCTTCCTCACTGATTATCACGCCATCCTTGATCCAAAGATCCTTGATTCCGTCAAATTTGTTCTTTGGGTCGATAACCCTTCCATTTTTTATTATTTCTATCATTTTTTAGCCTTTCATACTTACAATATCATCACAGTATTCACAGCGATATTCTTTATTTTCCTCATCAATAAGGTGAAATATATGGGGTGCATTTGCTTCTACAGACGTTACACAACGGGGATTTTTGCATTTAATAACATTGGTTACCGTTGTTGGCAATTCCAGTTTTATCTTTTTTACGATTTTATGGTTTTCAATGACATTGACCGTTGCCTTATGGTCAATGAGGCCAAGGGCCGTCAAATTTACATTTTCTATATTTTCTAATTTGATAACGTCTTTTCGCCCGTGTTTTTTACTGGTTGCATTCATAATAAACGCTACGGTATCCTTCGTCAAATCTATATTTAAATGATCTAAAATTTTTACGCCATATCCTGCCGTAATATGATCAATCACAATTCCTTTTTCAATACTGTTTATTTCCACTTTATACCCTCCATATGAGCAAGCCTAAACGACCCACGTTTCATCCTTGCCCCTCTATGATCTCTCTTTCCATAAATTTGCTTATTTTACTTGATACACGTTTCCATGCCCAATAAGCTTAAAATAAGTGCCATTCTCACAAACATGCCGTACTTTGCCTGTTTAAAATACAAGGCTCTCGGATCATCATCCACCTCTACTGCGATTTCATTCACTCTGGGTAATGGATGTAACACCATCATATCCGCCTTGGCTAATTCCATTTTTTGCAGGTCTAAAATATATCGATCTTTCAACCGAATATAATCCTCTTCATTAAAAAAGCGTTCTCTCTGTACCCTTGTCATATACAACACATCCAGTTCTCCGATGACATCTTCCATTTTTTTCACTTCTTTAAATTCAATATTGTTTTTAATGAGCACTTCTTTTCTCACATACTCGGGAATTTTCAATTCTTCAGGTGCAATTAAAACAAATTTTACATTTTTATATCTGGAAAGAGCCTTAATCAATGAATGCACTGTCCTTCCAAACTTTAAGTCTCCACAAAGCCCTACTGTCAGATTGTCAAAATTTCCTTTTTCTCTTCTGATGGTCAACAAATCTGTCAATGTCTGTGTGGGATGCTGGTGCCCGCCGTCTCCCGCATTGATCACAGGCATATCCGTACTCAAAGCGGCTACCTTAGGCGCGCCTTCTTTGGGATGTCTCATCACTGCTAAATCTGCATAACAAGCCACGGTCCTGATGGTGTCCGCAATACTTTCTCCCTTCGCTACAGAACTGGAACCAGGCTCTGAAAATCCAATGACCTGCCCACCCAACCTTAACATAGCCGCTTCAAAACTAAATCGAGTTCTCGTACTGGGTTCATAGAAAAGCGTTGCCAATAATTTTCCGTGGCAAACGTCCATAAATTTTCCCGGGTTTTCTATGATTCTATCTGCAAGTGTAAAGAGTTCTTCCAGCTCTTCAATGGTAAAATCCATAGGTTCTAATAAACTTCTTCCTTTTAACATTTCTACCTCCCTTATACCATAGGATACTGAGTGACACACAGTCACTCTCCCTTAAAAAAAAAAGCCTTCCAAAAAGGAAAGCAATTCATCAAACAATGAAAAAGAAAGGGGCAATCAAGTGGCTTTTTATAATGGTATCTGTCATTGTTTTCTTTGTATTTTTTATCATCCCACATTCCCTTCTTTTTCCCATAAACTTTCTTTAACGAACCTCTAACGTCATGCATCATGCATCACTTAAGCTCAAATCTTTAATATGATATCACAAGTTGTTTTTATAGTCAAGGTGTTTTTTTATCCGTTACTATAGAATTATGACTGATTGGTGATCATGTCTTATTCAACCACACCAGATTATGTCCCAAGGCAATCTTCCCTTTGGGTGTCACAAAGGAGTCTATCCTTTGCCACAAATCTACTGTATAATAAAATCGCACCTTTATGAACTTTTATGTAAACTTTTTAGATACATGCACCGTCTAATCTATATAAGGAGGAAATACTAAGAATGCCGACAGGAAAAGAAACCGAAAATCAAGTGCTTTATAATGAATTGGTCACTTATATACAAGCCCATCAAGAGTCCTTTTATCGCTTAGCTTACAGTTATGCAAAGAACAGAGAAATGGCTTTGGACATGGTACAAAACGCCATATACAATGCCTTGCGTTCTATTCATACCCTAAAGGATTCATCCTACATAAAGACCTGGTTTTATAGAATTTTAATCAATGCCAGTATTGACGAACTACGAAAAAACAAACGCATGATTTCTACAGATCCATCAGAACTTCCTGAGGAGCCCGTAAAGCAAAGCCTTGGACGAGATGAATTGTTGGATTTATATGCGGCCTTAGATCAACTGGATGAAAAATCAAAGACCATGATTTCACTACGCTTTTTCGAGGACATGAAATTGGAAGAAGTGGCTACTATTTTAGGGGAAAATCTTAGTACGGTGAAAACAAAATTATATAGAACTCTTGAAAAACTAAAGATTCAACTGGAAGGAGAGGTATAAAAAATGGGGAAAATAAATGAATTAAAAAAAATATATGACGACACGCCAATACCGGAAGAGTTGTCTTCAGTGGTAAATAAGGCCATTGCAGATGCAAGTTTGGAAAAGAGACAAGACAACATAAAGAATTCCATTATTACAGAAGTTCACAGGAACAACAATCAGGGGGAAAACATGAACGAATTTAAAAACAAATCAAAACAAAACAGGAAATTATTCCGTGTACTCGTAAGCAGCGCTGCTGCTTTGGCAGTCTTGACCGGTAGCTTCGCCGTGGCTGCCAACGCCAGCCCTTCCTTTGCCCAATCTATGTCCGGTGTACCTATTTTAGGCAGTTTGGTAAAAGTCTTTACAGGCGAACAAGTTGCCACAAAAGACAAAGTTGCCAATGTGGATATCAAAGTGCCTGCTGTAGAAGGCATTGAAGACAAAGCCTTTCAAAAGAGCCTAAACCAAGAAATTTCCCATAAAATGAATAGCGTGGCAGAAGATGCAAAAAAAGTAGCGGCAGAGAATAAAAAAGCATGGTTGGAAACAGGCGGTGTGGAATCCGAATATACACCGGTAGACATTATCATTGATTACGAAGTAAAAAGCATTTCCGATAAAACACTTTCCTTTGTCGTCTATAAAACCGAAACCTCTGCTTCCGCTTACTATGAAAATTTTCACTACAACATAGATTTAACCACCAACAAGGAAATAAAATTAGATGAGGCCTTAAAAAATCAACTTGGCCAAGGCTATGTAGCCATAGCAAGCAAGCAAATTACTGATGAAATTGCCAAAAGAAGCCAAGAAGAGAATGCAACCTACTGGGATGGATCCGATGGACAAGAAGGCTTTCAGACCATTACCGGAAAAGAAAACTTTTATATTAATCAAAATGGAAACGTAGTGATCGAATTTAACAAATACGAAATTGCACCAGGCTACATGGGCATACAAGATTTTGAAATCATTAAATAAAGATACGACAGCTATTAAAAAATCCCGGTGGATGCATCAACGAAGGTGCCTCCACCGGGATTTTTAGTCTATGAAAAGTGTATCAACCTATCAAGTATTTTGTTATTTAAATACCCAATACTTCCATCTCGTGCTTTCTCTGTCTGGTCATCAAATTTAAGACGGCTTCTTTTGCATCCATTTTTTCATTAATGACTTCATAAATTTGTTGGGTAATTGGCATTTCAACACCCACTTTTTTTGCCAGTTCATAGGCCGCTTCCGTGGTAAACATGCCCTCTACCACCATGCCTACTTTTTCTGTAGCTTCAGAAGGTTTCAGCCCTTCCCCAATCATAATGCCACAACGTCTGTTTCGGCTGTGCATACTGGTACAGGTTACGATTAAATCACCGATGCCTGCAAGCCCTGTAAAGGTATCCGCAGAAGCACCTAATTTAACACCCAATCTGGTCATTTCTGCAATGCCTCTGGTCATCATAGCCGCCTTTGCATTGTCTCCAAAACCCATTCCATCGGAAATACCTGCGCCCAATGCAATAATATTTTTCAAAGCCCCCCCCAATTCCAAACCAATAATATCGGAATTGGTATACACCCGAAGCCTGTCCGTCATAAAGACATCCTGCACATATTGAGACAGTTTCAAATCTTTAGAAGCCACTGCTACGGTGGTAGGCATCGCCCTACCTACTTCCTCTGCGTGAGATGGCCCCGAAAGAACCACATACTTTGCATTGGGAAGCTTTTCAAAGGCAATTTCCGAAAGGCGCATCAATGTTTTTTGCTCAATCCCCTTGGCCACGTTGACTAAAATCATTTCCGGCTTCAAATATGGAATGGCACTGTCCAAAGCACTGCGAAAGTGCTGTGCCGGTGCCGAAAACAAAACAAGGTCAGCATGGGCAATGGTCTCTTCAATCCTTTGACATGGGCTTAAATTATCCGGAAATTGAACACCGGGTAAGTACCGCTT
>JAVVUJ010000051.1:0-13719 GCA_036653195.1 Anaerovorax sp.
AATGAACGCTCCCTTACGGCAACGCCGAACTGTTGATATTGCGTTCATTATACCACGCCACATCACACCTCTTTACTATGCATAATACGGCAAAATATGCAGAAATTGTCATGTATTCTGCATACTATATATTTATCATACAATAGGTGGTGCTCTTGTTCAAGTTTTTTAGAAAAAACAAGGGAATTTCACCCTTTCCTTCCTCTGTATTCACAGGGTGCCCTTTGACAAAATAGCGTAAACTATTTTTTATCCCATGGGTCTAAAAATCGTTTTTTTTTGTTAAACTTTTAAAAAAAACATGTTATACTGTCTGTAATAATATATTTCCTTGTACTTTCAATTATAAAAGGAGGAGTGACTATGTTAATCCGTGAAGCGACAATGGAAGATTTTGATATCGTCTTCGATTATGTTGAGAAACTGTGGACCTATAATACCTACGATAAAGATGTCATTAAAAAAGTGTATCAAGAAGTTTTGGCAGGAGAAAATGACTTTGCCTATCTCCTATTTGATGAAGGAAAGCCTGTAGGCTTTTGCCACGGTGCTTTTTTCAACACCTTCTGGACTTCAGGGATGGTCTGCTATGTATCCAGTATTATCGTAACTGCTGAATTGCGAAAGAAAGGCTATGGCCGTGCTTTAATGGACAAGGCAAAAGAATTGGCTACCCAACGCAATTGCACTGCTTTGGTATTGGATTCAGGCAATCCCAGAAAAGACGCTCACAAGTTTTATGAAATTTATGGCTTTGATCAGTCTGCATTGTGTTTTCACTATGCACTTTAGTCGTCATTGTCTGCGATTTTACAGGCCAAACATAAAAAAGTTGTAACATTTCAATACCTCTCACCCACGACTCTTCAACGTCTATGAGAGGTATTGTTGTCTCCATATGAGTTTTCCTGTGACCCACTAACGACTGAGGGCATCTAGTTTTTCCAAAACCTCAACCATATCTTCAAGGGCCATGGCTAATTTTTCAATATCCGATTCCTCCAGCCGCATGAGTTGGGCGTTTACAAATTGCGTCACCTTTTCTCTGTGTGCATTTAAGCGGGTTCTACCCTTATCCGTAATAGAAATCAAAACAATGCGTCGATCATTGCTGTCTGCATGTCTTTCAATGTAGCCATCGGCACACAATTTATCTGCCATAATGGTCATGTTTGGTTTGGAAACGCAAGTAAGAAGAGATAAATCTGTCATTGAAATACCCGTCCCCTGTTTGTCAATCATAGAGAGCAAGTTGATATTTCCACCTGAATCCGACGTTTTTTCAAGGGCCTTGATGGGTCTTACAAATTCTCGCATCATCAGCGGCCGGGATTTTAAAATGACTTCATTAATTCTTTTTGCATAGGTTTCCTTCATGGTTTACCTCGTTTCTCCTATTGATATTTCTTTATAGATTCCTTTTTTCATCAATATTTCTTGTAAATTGACTGTTGTAGAGATCCTCATAAAAACCCTTTTTTTTCATCAACGCTTCATGGGTTCCTTGCTCAATAATCTTTCCCCGATCCATGACCAAAATCAAATCTGCATTTTTGATTGTGGAAAGCCTGTGGGCAATTACAAAGCTGGTACGACCTTTTAGCAATCGATTCATCGCTTTTTGTATGAGCACTTCTGTTCTGGTATCCACGCTGGACGTAGCTTCATCCAGTATTAAAATAGGTGGATCCGACAAAAAAGCCCTGGCGATGGTCAACAATTGTTTTTGTCCTTGGGAAATATTCGAAGCCTCTTCATTTAATATTGTATCATACCCTTCCGGCAAAGTCCTTATAAAATGATCTGCATGTGCCGCTGACGAAGCCTCTCTGATTTTCTCCGGTGTAGCCCGAAAAGAGCCATATCCAATATTTTCCATGATGGTTCCCTGATACAACCAGGTATCCTGCAAGACCATACCAAACAGTTTTCGCAACTCGCCCCTCTTGATTTTAGTAATATCAATTCCATCAATGGTAATGCAACCTTTGTTCAATTCATAAAATCGAAGAAGTAAATTGACCATGGTTGTTTTTCCCGCACCTGTAGGTCCGACAATGGCCACCATTTGACCGGGTTCCACGATAAGCGTCATGTCTTCGATTAAAGGCGTATCTTCCTCATACTGAAAATAGACATTGTGAAAACCAACCTTTCCTTTGACATCTTCTTTCTCAAGGGTGACCGCCTCTTCATCATCTGCCACCTGTTCTGTCTCATCCAATACTTCAAAGACTCGTTCCGCACTGGCGATGGTGCCTTGAATGACGTTGGCAATATTTGCAGTCTGCACAATGGGTTGCGTAAATTGTCTCATATATTGAATAAAAGCTTGTATATCCCCAATATCAATGGCCTTCTTGGCAACCAACAGGCCACCTATGATGCAGGCAAATACATATCCCAAATTGTTGACAAAATTCAATGCGGGCATGATCACGCCGGACATAAACTGTGCCTTCCAACCGGCAGAATAAAGTTCTTCATTGATTTTTTTAAAAGTATCAATGGACTCCTTTTCGTGGCCAAAAACTTTAATAATTTTATGCCCTGCGTACATTTCCTCCACATGACCATTGAGTTCTCCTAAATTCTTTTGTTGTTTGGCAAAGAAAACTTGTGATTTTTTTGCAATTCCCATGGTCAAAAGCGCACATAAGGGCAGTGATACCACAGCGATCAATGTCATAAGGGGGCTGATAGACAGCATCATAATCAAAATGCCCACCAAGGTCACCACGGAGGTAATCAGCTGTGTCAAACTTTGCTGCAAAGTGGTGGAAATGTTATCCATGTCATTTGTTACACGGCTCAAAATTTCTCCATGACTGCGCCCGTCAAAATAGTTCAGCGGCAGACGATCCAACTTTTCCTTTACTTCATTCCGCAAAACAAACACGGTGGTCTGAGATACACTGGACATGATATACCCCATGGCATAACTGCAAAGGCAGCTTAGTAGATAGAGGGCAATCATTAAAATTATTATTTTTCCGATATATCCAAAATCAAACAGGGGGATGGGTGTATTTTTTAATTGTTCTAAAGTGGCACTAGAGGCATTTTGCTCAAGGGCAGTTTGATATTGCATCATATAGGCATACTTTGCAACCACACCATCCGCCAACTTTGTGGTAGCTTTTCCCAAGATCTTCGGGCCAAATATGGAAAACACCGTACTCACCACCGCTAAGATTCCCACCATGATAAACCGAATTTTTTCAGTGGCAAGATAGCCAACCAAGCGCTTTAATGTGCCTTTAAAATCTTTTGCTTTTTCCACAGGTCTTCCTGCGGCACCCCTATGGCCGCCGCCTCGTCTCCGTCCCATGGATGGTTTATAATCACTCATAGGTTTCTATCTCCTCTTTTGAAAGTTGAGATTCCACAATTTCCTCATAGACTTGGCATGTTTGCAGCAACTCTTTATGTTTGCCGGCTCCAACAATTTTGCCGTCATCCAAAACAAGGATGGTATCTGCATCCATAATAGAGCTGACTCTCTGTGCAACAACAATCATGGCAGATTCCTTTGTTTCATCTTTCAGTGCTTCTCTTAATCTGGCATCAGTCTTAAAGTCCAATGCAGAAAAGCTATCGTCAAATATATAAATTTCCGGTTTTTTCACCAACGCTCGGGCAATGGAAATCCTTTGTTTTTGCCCACCGGAAACATTGGTTCCTCCCTGTGCAATTTCAGTGTCAAATCCATTGGGCATTTCTGCAATAAATTCTGTGGCTTGTGCGATTTCCGCAGCACGGCGTACCTCTTCATCTGTGGCATTTTGGTTCCCATATTTTATATTTTCATAAATGGTGCCGGAAAAAAGAATGGCACTTTGGGGCACAAACCCTATTTTGTCACGAAGTGCCTCTTGCTTTACTTGGGACGTGCTGACACCATCTACCAATACCGTTCCTTCACTGACATCGTAAAATCTGGGAATCAAATTAATCAACGTGGATTTTCCCGATCCGGTTCCGCCGATAATTGCCAGGGTTTCACCGGCGCCCACCTGAAAGGTAATATTTTCCAATGCAGGTTCTTCCGCACCGGGATAGCGAAAGGTAACGTTTTGAAATTCTACTTTTCCTTTTACCTCTCCGTATTCTTTGCTGACAGCAGGATTGATCACCTCCGGTTCCATATCCAATACCTCGTTAATTCTATCCGCTGAAGCCTGTGCTCTGGGAATCATAACAAACATCATGGCCACCATAACAAAGGAGAACATAATCTGCATTGCATATTGAATAAATGCCATCATATCCCCGATCTGCATGGTTCCTTGGGCGATTCTCCATCCTCCAAACCAAGTGATTGCAACCGATGTAAGGTTTAAAAGCAGCATCATCCCCGGCTGCATCAGCGCCATAGTTTGGTTTACTTTAATGGCCGTATTGGTCAAATCCCCATTGGCATCTTTAAACCGAACCCGTTCATGCTCCAGTTTATTAAAGGCTCTGATTACACGGATGCCCGTCAAGTTTTCTCTCAACACCAGATTGAGCCGATCTAATTTTTTCTGCATGGCCTGAAATGCAGGCATGACTAGGACAGAAAGAGATCCCATAAAGGTAAAGAGTATGGGAATGGTTACCACCAGAATGAGGGTCAGCCCCTTATCTCTGGAAACAGCCATAATAATGCCGCCGATACACATGACCGGTGCATAAATCATAAATCGCATCATCATGACCAAAACCGTTTGGATCTGCACAATATCATTGGTGGTTCTGGTAATCAAAGAAGCGGTTCCCAATTTATCAAACTCATGTAACGAATAGTTTTCTACTCTTGTAAACACCCTATTCCGCAAATCTTTTCCAACACCTATGGCTACCTTTGACGACAAAAACGCACCGATAATTGCACAAGCGGAACTGATTAATGCGACCACCAACATATACCCGCCGTAAGTAAAGATGTACGCTGTATCCCCTTGCATCATCCCGTTATTGATCATGTCAGACATAAGCGTAGGCAATGCCAACTCTGCAATAGCCTGCCCAAAGATAAACAACAGCACCAAGCTTATCCAACCCACATAGGGTTTTAAATTCTTAAAAATTTTTACCATAATCAGTCTTTCACTATACGAACAGGCATCTGATCAAATAAATTTTTGGCATTGGTGGTTGCAATGACTTCTTTTCCCTTGAGTCCGTTTAAAATTTCAATCTCTTTGTCATTTTCAATTCCTGTATTTACCATGACTTTTTTAGCCGTTCCATTGACTATAACGAATAGGTAGTGATCCCCATCTTCTTCCACCACAGCACCCACGGGCACCAGCAAATTTCTTGTTCCCTTTTCTTTTAAAACTGCATGGGCAGAAAGCCCAAATGCCAAATCATTGTCCTTTTCCAATTTGATTTCAATGGGGAAATACGTGCCCGTACTGACGGACATAGGACCCACACCGGAAACCACCCCCGGAAACACTTGATCCTCTATGGTATCCACCGTCACATAAACCCGATCCCCTTCTGACACATGGTTTATTCGCTCTTGCGGCACCATACCTGCCAGTTTAAATCCGTTGACATCGGCTACCGTAACCATGGGCTCTGCCACAGACGACATCTGCCCTTTGCTCACATTGAGATTTAAGACCACGCCATCAATGGGACTCTTCACCCTTGCATTTTCTATTTGAAGTTCAATGGCATTCAATCCGGCTTCGGCACTGCCAACGCTGTCACTCTGGCTTGCTTCATATTGGTTGCTTGCCAAATCATAGGTTTTTTGGTCTGCGTCCAGTTGTGTTTTTGAAATCACACCTTCCCCATATAACATCTTTGATCGATCCAATGCCGCTTTTGCATTGCTTAAATTGATGGAGGCCTGTTCCTTAACGCTGTGGGATTGACTCTGGGCATTATGGTAAGTCGCCTCTGCTTGCTGCAATTGTATCCTTAATTGGGATGTGTCTAAATTTAACAGCACCTGCCCTTTTGCAACCTTGTCTCCCACCGCAACACCAACGCTAGCTACTTTGCCGCTGAATGGTGCTGAAATTTCAACGGTTTCCAAAGGGGACAATGCACCCGAAATGTCGTACTCAGCGACGATTTCACCCATACGGGGAACTGCCGTTTTCACGGAAATTTTATCATTGTTACTGCCACATCCCTGCAAGGTTATGGCCATGACCATAACCAACACCACGGAGATTGCTATTTTTGATTGTTTCATACTGGCTTCACCTTTCCTCTATTTAATACTGATTTTAACCGTGGCGTTCATTCCTAAAAGCATGGGCAGATTTTCATCGTTTATCATGCTGATTTTAACGGGAATTAACTGGGTTACCTTGCTGTAAGTACCACTGGTATTCAAAGACATTCCATTAGAAAATGCATTTTGAGTAGCTGGGCTGACCACTTCTACATAGCCTGTAAAAGTTTTCCCGGGATAGGCATCCATTTTTATGCGCACCCTTTGCCCAACCTTGATTTTAAAGATATCCGTCTCTTCTATGTTTGCCTTAATGTACAGATTGCTTGTATCCGCCACAATGGCCACCGTATTGCCCATATTTGCAGAAACACCTTTTGTCACATTTGATTTAACGATTTTCCCTTTTATGGGAGACCTAATTTCTGCCTTTGACAGAATAGAATTGGCTTCCCTTGCCAAAGAATTTTCATTGATGGCACTGCTGTTAATGAAAGAGGCTACGTCTTGTTTTCCCAAGACTTGATTTTTTTTCACATCATCGCCTTCTTTCACATCCCAACTCTCAACAATTCCCGACATTTGCGGAATGATGCTGACCAAATCAGCCGTCACGCTGGCATTATTTGTTTGAAAGTAATTCAACGCCTGATACACATAATACCCGCCGACGGAAGCGCCTATTAGGATGACAACACCAACGATGAGTGTGATTATTTTTTTCTTTTTGCCCATGGGTTTCTCCTTTGATTCACTTATTTTTATTATTTATATATGTATAATTATTATACTAACATAACAATTATACAACAATATCTATTATGATTTATAATCTTATTTTAGTCAAGTTTTTTTTACTTCATTACACAAAAAAACACCACCTTCCTGACCATGTAAGTCAGAAAGGTGATGTATAAAGTTCTCCTATGGTATCCTGGAGCAACACGGGTCTAGCGATCAGAACCCTTGGTGCCCTCAGGGGAATTGGCGCCATCAACGCTACGGGAATCCTCCAAGGATTCAGCATCCTCCAATTCCTCCAAGAGATTCGTCTTCTGAGAAGTTTCAGAACTTTCCTGAGACAATTGATCCCACTGTTTGATCACCATATTTCCGGAAATAATATCATAAAAAGCCGCACCGGTACTCATCATATAGGGTGTCAGCCATACATATCCCGCTCCTAAAATAAAGATGATCACGTTCATGGTAAACGGATTGATGGCCCCCAAACCGGCATCCACATTGGCAAGAGCCATAGATGACGTCCAAACCGTAAAAATGGTCACAGGCAAGTTTGCCAGTATCATCCACCCCAGAAAAGAAACCTGCATGAAGAAATATTTTTTCTTGTTTCCTTCCATCATCCACTTGCTGTAATTCATGACTTGGGAAACTGCCATTTCTCTATGATCGATGGCGATAAAAAACACTTGTGCATACGTAAATGCCGCTTTACATGGCAAATATAACAACGCCGTACCAGCGACAATCGCCAATACAGCCATTGCCGAAACAGCCATTGATCCCAGTATACCCAGACTCACAAACCCCCATGAAAGTAAAAAGATGCTGGGCACGCAAAAGGCAAACACGATGATCCCCACTAAAAGTGAAAGCGTCAAAGCTCTCCCAAACTGCTCAAAACCGGAGAATATTTCTCCCGGTGTTGTATCCCTTTGCCGAAAAATATGCAAAATAAAGGTGGTATATCCTAAAGTAAAGGCACCACTGGTTAAAATCATATACGCCATGGAAACAAAAGTACCCATTTCTATATTTTTTGAAAACACCATATCCAGTACAGTGGTAGGCAGTAATACAGCCAACATATACACCAAAGTGCCCACCAATGCCAACTTCCACTTGCCGGACATCATCTTCCTTCCGATTTTCCGTTGGTCTGCTGCACTGATTGTCATTAAAATCTTATTTTCCATTCTGCTCCCCTTTTCATCATTTCATTTTATGATTCTATATAATCTACAATTACCATAACTTCTTTTACAGTTTTTGTCAACTTTTTTCAGTGTGCGCCCAAGGCCAAATTTCTCCAAGCCTTGCAATTTTCCACAATCCATGCGATAATTAAAGTATATTCTTGTTTAACTGCTCAAAGGAGGAATTGAACTATGCGAAAACTTGGTCTTGTGGGCGAAAAACTGGGACACAGCCTTTCACCCCATATTCATAAAAATCTAATGGAAAAAGCGGCTATAGAAGGCGACTACGATATGATTGAGTTGCCAAAATATAGCTTTGCTTCTCAGTTTCAGGCGTTAAAAAGTTCCGATTACTGCGGCGTCAATATTACCATACCCTATAAGGAAGAAGTCCTTCCCCTCTTGGATGGAATCTCGCCTCAAGCCAAATACATCGGTGCCGTCAATACGGTGGTTTTTAAAGAGGGCAAAGCATTTGGCTACAATACAGATTATGACGGATTTAAAGCCTTACTTGAAACCAATGAAATTCCCGTCAAAGGCAAAGAAGCCATCATATTAGGCTCCGGTGGCGCAGCCAAAGCGGCCATCAAAGTGCTTTTAGATTTAGGCATCTTTGATATCACCATCGTTAGTAGGGGAAAACAAAATTTTCACTCCCACTATACCATTTCCTATGAATATTTTACGGAAACAAAACAATCCTGTGATATTTTAATCAACTGCACACCCGTGGGCATGTACCCTAATGTAAAGGAGTCCCCCATTCCCAAAGAGTTGATCAATACCAAAGTTGTGATTGATTTAATTTATAATCCAAAAGAGACACAACTTTTAAAGTTTGCAAAAGCTTTGGGTTGTACGGCTATTAACGGACAACTGATGCTGGAAAAACAGGCAGAAGAATCCCAACATATTTGGACTGCTGCCCAGTGTTCCCTTTAACGCTGCTTCTGTACCTTCATAAACCAAATCAAATTTTATAATACAGAAGAACCACCAAAGGTGGTTCTTCTGCCATCAGATACCTACGCATACGCATCCCAATTTAAGGGTTTTATGTTTAGGTATTTTTTAAAGGTTTCTAAAATTTGTGGTGTTTCATCTATAAAATAAGGTCTGGCCACATTTCCATTTGCATCCCAATCACAGCCGTCCCACCAAATGGCCAACTTAATCCGGTCATAATTTTGAATATGCTCAAACATATCTGTGATCCATCGGTTTTTATCACCGCCTACACTGCTGGAAGCAAATTCTGAAATAATCAAAGGCTGTTTGTATTGATGGGCATAGTCGTTATATAGGTTGTCATAAAGCTTTGCAAAATCGGTCCACTTTTCATCTTTATAATAGGTTCCTGTATTATAGGCCGTCAAACCCACAATATCCACATAGGCATCTCCCGGGTAATACATGAGCGCATTGTTCCATTCAAAGTTGGGAAAAGAAACACCGTTTGGATTCCAAACCCAAATCACATTGTCCGCTTTTGCATCTTCAAAAAAACTATAGACATAGCGATAAAATTCCTTAAATACCAAGGTATCTTTCCCTGTGTGATATCCTGAGTAAGGGCACCAATCCCCGTTCATTTCATTGGCCAATCTAAAGAGCACCGGGTGGTCAAATTCGCTGACCGTTTTGGCATAATCCTTGAGAAAACTATCATATTCTCCATTAAGGATGTCATATACCATGTTCCCATTGCCCCAGGTCTGCGCCGGGGTTTGCAGTGTCAGTTCCATAATTTTCCCGTTGGCATAGGCATTGTCCAGCCTGGCTTTCAAATTAGGATGGGCCAAGGGATTGTCAAAACTGGTGTAATTGAGTATAAACGGGAATTCATACGCAATACTTTGCTCGATCTTTTCCAAATCGGAAAAATACTCCGGCGCCGCCGGCTCAAAGATTCCCCAACTCAACGGACTGTCATCGCTAAAGTACTGGGTGTAAAGGGACGCCGTCTCATCGTTCCACCCTCTGTGGCTCAAGGAAATGGGCTGTGTTTGCCTATTATAAGCACTATGGGTAGGCGTAAAAACCGTAAAGTTAGCTGCCAGATAATCATAGCCACCTACCTCCCAAAGAGGGGAAGCCGATTTTACAAAGATGGAGTACATGGTATTTCCCTGTTGAATTTCTAAATTTACATAAAAATTCTTATCATTTTTTACCCGTGCCAATTTTTCTCTGCTATATTGAAGAATGGATACGGTTTTTCCATTAATTTTCTGCGTGCTTTCATATTCCTTTTTAATGTCTTTATCTGCCGTTAGAAACTTATTGGAATAATTCAAATAAGAAGCACGGGTGGTGCCATTGATTAATGGCTGTTTATAAATTTCAATTCTTTTCACACTGTTTTCCAATACGGCGCACACGCCTGACATGGACATATCCACCTTCATGCCTTTGTCAATATTTAAGCTGTATCCATGAACATTGTTGACAAACTTATCGTAGGTCTGTCCTGTTTCCACCCAATAACTGCCTTCCGGAACGCTTTCTCCGCCATAAACGGGGGCTTGCGGCATTAAAACCATTGCCATTACCACGATCATTATACTTGCTGCTATCCTTTTCACCTTTACCGCCTTTCCAACTTTTACTGCTTTTTCTATCAATCCCATTCCTTTATTCCGTTTCTTCGCCTGATTGAGCCTCCTTTTTTTCATAGGGTTTATATTTTTTGCCGATAATTTCAGCGATTTTCAATCCGTCTACAGCTGCCGAAACAATACCCCCGGCATACCCTGCGCCTTCGCCGGCAGGATAGATTCCCTTGATATTGCTCTCTAAATTTTCATCCCTCAAAATGCGCACGGGAGAGGAACTTCTCGTCTCTACACCTGTTAACACGGCACCTGGATGATCAAATCCCTTTAATTTTCTTCCCAAGTTGGGTATGGCTTCCCTTAAGGATTCCACCACAAAATCAGGCAGGCAGTTTTTCAAGGGTGTCCAAGCAACACCGGGAACATAGGATGGTTTTACCAGTGCACCCAATTCATTTCGCTTGGCCTTGCTGTAAGTCTCCCAATTTCCCATAAACTGTCCCACTCTTTCCACAGGTGCCGCATAGGTGCCTCCCCCCGCTTCAAAAGCCAGTTTTTCGTATTTTTCCTGAAATGCAATGCCCGCCAAAGGATCATCGCTTTCAAAGTCTTCTGTTCGCACATCCACCAACAAACCGCTGTTTGCGTTTTTAGCCGACCGATCTTTGTAACTCATACCATTTGTTACCAACTGTCCTTTTGATGAAGCAGCCGCCACTACATGACCCCCGGGGCACATGCAGAAGGTGTACACACCTCTCGTATTTTTACAGCGATAGGATAACTTATAATCCGCCTGCTCCAAATCCAATTCTGCCCATCTCTTTCCAAATTGCCCTTCATTGACCAAGCTTTGAGGGTGTTCAATTCTAACGCCCATAGAAAATGGTTTTTGCTCCATGGCAACGCCCGCTTGATTCAACCCACGAAAGGTGTCTCTCGCACTGTGCCCAATGGCCAAAATCAAATCATGGGTATCAATTTTTTCCGTCTCATTCACTATGATACCGGTCAATTGCCCCTCTTGTCCAAAGGAAATTCCTGTCAATTTATGCTGAAAGCGTATTTCACCGCCCATTTCTATAATCCGGTTTCTCATATGAACCACCACATCTCGCAACACATCTGTTCCTATATGCGGTTTTTGTTTATACAAAATCTTGGAATCGCACCCGGCATGAACCAATTCCACCAGTATTTTTCGGATTCGGGGATCTTTAATCTGGGTGGTCAATTTTCCGTCGGAAAAAGTGCCTGCCCCCCCTTCTCCAAACTGAACATTGGATTGTTCATCTAATACGCCTTCCTTCCAAAAACGCTCTACGTCCTTGATTCGTTCTTCCACTTTTTTACCTTGTTCCAAAATAAGGGGTCTGTAGCCCATCTGTGCCAACAAAAGCCCCGCAAACATACCGCAAGGCCCAAAGCCCACTATTACAGGACGATGTGCCGCTTCTTGTACACCCGTCTGTGGAAAATGGTACGTTCTATCCGGTGCCTTTTCCAGTTTCAATGGGTCTAACGCACCTCCGTTGACAGAAAAATCAATGGAATACACCTTTTTAATATCCCCTTTATCTCTGGCATCTATGGATTCTTTTACGATTTCATACTGCAAAATCTCCAAATCCGGCATGCCAATCTTTCGTTTTATCTTTTCCGGCAGTTTTTCCAGACTTTCTCCAATATCCAATTTAATTTCATGTATTCTATACATTGTTGACCTTTCTATCTAATGGAGTTTCCGGCTAAAAGCCCGGTCTCCCATGCCCACTGTAAATTATATCCCCCACACTTGCCGTCAAAGTCCAATACTTCCCCTGCAAAATATAAGTTCTTTCTCAACTTGGATTCCATGCGATCCAAATGAACTTCACAAAGAGGGATGCCACCTGATGTAACCTGTGCCTCTTTCCAACTCTTTGTTCCTGAAATGGGAATTTGCCATCCCTTTAAAATTTGCGCCACCTTCTCGGAAAGCGTTCCTTTTCCTTTCATTTTTTTTGCCTTGCTCAAAACAACCGGCAAAAGTTTGCTGTGAATCATACCCTTTAAGTTCTTCTCTAAATCTGCACCCAGCCTTCTCTTTACATCCTCCAAGGAAAACTGGGGCATCAAATCTATGACAATGGTAAATTTATCATAAGATGGCACCTCTTTAGAAAGGCGAAGATGTCTGCTTATATTGAAAATACAAATGCCGGACAGACCTTCCTGGGTAAACTGCACTTCTCCCAATTCTCCGTCTATTTTCTCACCGTCACACCACAGACTCACAAAAGCCTTTGATCGCACCCCTTTTAGTTCTTTAAAAATAGGATCCTTACACGTCAATTGTACCAAAGAAGGAATGGGTTTGACAAGCTTATGTCCAAAATTGGCAGCATAAACATATCCGTCTCCCGTACATCCATACTGCACCCCGGCTTTTCCCCCAGTAGCTATCATTAAATTCTCGCTCTTGATACGCCACTTTTCCCCCGTATCTTTCTCTGTAACCAAAACGTCAAATCCATCCTGATCATTCTGTATGTGTATATCTACGCTATTGCAGATGCACTGAATTTGCAGTCCTTTGATTTCATCCAACAAGGCTTGCTGCACCGTAACCGCTTGTTCCGTATACGGATAGGCTCTCCCTTGGCTTTCCACTCGATGCAATACGCCTAATCCTTCAAAAAAATCCAGAATCTGGGGACTCTTGTCACAATTTATATTGGTAAAGTTACAGCGTCCGTTTCCTGTAGCCAACAACTTCCGTCCTAAGAAGCTGTTCTTTTCCAGAACACAGACTTGGCTACCCCCTACTTTTTTAGCACCGGAAACAGCCGCTGCCATTCCCGCCGCACCGCCTCCAATTATGACGACTTTTCTCTCTATTTGGTTCATCTGATTTCCTCATTTCCGGCGTTTTTTTTACCCACGTTCCCATCATAATATATTTTTCGCCCTTTGCCAAGTGTTCTCGTTTTTTTCATAGAAAAAGACAAGGGGACGGTTCTTTTGTCTCACCCCCTTGCCTCACAGGGAAAGACAA
>JAVVUJ010000052.1:0-13500 GCA_036653195.1 Anaerovorax sp.
CGAGCAGTAACCGCAGACGCAGCGGCAGTAGGCGGCAGCGTGGCAGTGGGTGGATCCTTTGGCATTAACATTTCAAACGACACCAACACAGCACGTTTAAATCAAAGTGCAAAAGCCAAAAATGTCAATGTAAAAGGTCGTCACAGCAAGAGAGAATCCGTTACAAGTAAAGCCGGCGCACAAGGTGCAGGAGAAGAATCCGGTGACGAAGGCGGTGACCCTCCGCCCCCCGAGGACGGGAAATCAGATGCACAAGCTGACAGTATCATCAAGGGCGGAAGCAGTCTTGCAGGTAGTGTTGGCAGTAACAATGTAGATACAAACACAATTGAAAATGAAAGTGAAGATCGTCAAAAAGGCGAGACTTCTGAAGGAACTGTTGCAGTAGCTGCAGGTTTTGCCATGAATCTTTCTAACACTATGAACAAGGCAGAGTTAGGCGGAGGCATTACCGTAGAAGCTGATGATGGTTTAACAGATGATGGAAAAACAAACCCTGAATTTGACGAAAATGGTAACCTAATCAAAAATGGTGTGGTTTCTGTGATTGCAGAAGCTAAAAACGAATCCATAGTAGAAGCCAATGCCAGTGCTACAGAATCTAAAGTTGGCGTTGGTGTTGCTGTTGCAGTGAACAGCGTCACCTTCTACAATATTGCAGTTGTAACAGGCGCAAACATCATAGCAGATGAATTCATGGTGCGTGCAACTTTAATCCAGGAAGAAGCAGGGGAAGAAACCCCGGAAGCGGTCATTGAGAAAGTGGAGTCAGACAATTGGTTTGACAAAATTCTTGCAGACTTAGTAAAGGATATGATCGGTTCTATGGGTTTAGGTGCCCTTACAGAGGATGGCGCCATTGCCCAGAAATTGGTAGATGAGATCCTAAAGGGCGTATCGGTTGCTGCAAAAGAACTGTTAAATGGCACCGGTTTGGAACAGATCCTGGAAGGAATGGATCCTGTTACAAAGGTAAAGCAGAACTTTACCGCCTTTGTAGAAGGCTTGGATAAAATCCCAAGTAAATTAACAGATGTTCTTTTAAAACAAGTGCAACCGTATGTAGATGTCATCAATGCAGTAAAGGATTTGATGAATCATATCGTTGCAACACCGGAACGTATCAAAGGACAATTTGAAGGGACAGTAGAAGAATGGAACACCTTCATTGCACAGTGGGCAAACTTGTACCAAACAATCACAGGCCTACCCATCTTTGATCTGTTTAAAATGACACCGGAAGAGTTTGGATATGCTTTAGGAGATTCTTCATTAACGTTGTTGGATAGCTTAGGGGAAGATACCCTTAAAGTTCTTGAAGAAAAAGGTGGCGCCGTTGTCGGTGAACTGTTTGAAGAGAGCATGACGGATATTTTCTCCGGAACCATGACGGGTGAGGCTTTTGGAAACAAAATCAAAGGGTCTTTTGTAAAGCTTTTGATGGAAGAAGGCGGATTGGTTCCCACATTGCAGGGTAATCTTGTTGCAACTTTGGAAAGCAATGTTGAAAAATATTTCAGCTTTAAAGAACTCTTTGGAACAGCGTTTAAACTTGAAAACTTCTCACAAGAGAACAGTCAGAAGTTTATAGATGACTTTAAAGCAGCATTTACTACAAACTTAGAAACTACGGTTGAAGATGCTTTAACTAAGATTCCTGGCGTTTCAAGTGGGGCTACATTTATCCAAAGTGAAATAGACACCATGACTTTAAAAGTGGATGGGGTTGTAACAAAGACAGCCATCGCTTATGATGCTTTGGTAAACTTTAAAACCACCGGCGTTGAGCAGATTAAAACCGACTTAGAAGGATTTGTAAAGAATACTGCCGATGAGATGGTAGGTACGCTGACAAAGGACTTAATAGATGTAAATAAACTGAAAGATTTTATAAAAGAAGGCATGGGGGACAAACTTCTTGGCAACTTGAAGTCTGCGGCTTCGGCTCTGGGATTGGCAGTAACCAATGCGTCATTGGATGCCTTGGTCGCTTGGACCGGCACCGCATTGGCGGTAGAAGCACCCATCAATGCCCATCATTTCAGCACAATTTCTGTAGCCGGTGCCGGTGCCACCAATGTGGGTATTGCCGGAAGTGTTTCCATAGGGATCATTAAAGGGACAACAGAAGCACTGGTAAAGAAACCAAATAACAATGAAGTTTATAAGATCCAAGTATCGGGTGATACCATTATAGAAGCCCTTGGTACGCAGAGAGAGGAAAGTCTTGCTACGGCTTCTACTGACGTAAACGGTGCGCCGGATAAAAATCTTTCCGCAGGGGAAGGTGGCACCAGTGACGCAGGAAATGGCAGTGCCCTTGAGAACAGTATAAAAGAAAAAATCGGAACAGTGACTGTAGTTGCAGGTGTTGCAGGCGGACTAGGTGAAGCTACCGTTCAATCTGATGCAAATAATGTGACCATCATTGTAAGCCCAAAATATGGCTATCAGTTTGATGAAAACCCTGAAAACACGGTGAAGTATTCATACACAGACAGTGAAGGCAAGGTTCATGAAAAAATACTGGAAGACAAGGAATTCACTTTTAGCAGGGAAAACGGGGAACTTACAGTGGTATTGGCTAAATCCATCATAAATCAAGCCAAGGGTGAGTTCAAGGTAACCATTACCTCTGCCTTTGTTGAAAACACAAAGACGGTTAGCGTAACAACAGATGTTGTAGATAAAGACGGCAAAGGGGTTGCCGGGGGACTTCCATCAGGGACTACCCTTGCAGAAGTGCAGGAGGCCGTACCCATTGGCTCAAACGGTATCGTTAAGATTTACTACAACAAGGAATATAAGCTAAAGAGCTTGACTTACACATACAATGGAAGCGCAGCAAAGAAGATTACAGCGAAGGAATACAGCATTGCCGTTGAAAATGGTACGGCCTATGTATTCTCAATGCCAAATGCTGACGTTACGGTTACAGCTACCTTTGAAAAACTGGTAGATCAAAAAGATCAAGAAAACAATAAGAAGGAAAAACCCAAAGATAAGAGCGGAAAAACCGTTGGTGTAGGTGCGGCCTTCTCCATGGTACTCTCTGACGTAACGGCTAACGCAGGCATTGACAGTTCCTATATAGTGACTACGGGAGCTCTCAAAGTAGACGCCGGTGCCATTCATCAGGTAGAAAGCATTTCTGTTTCCGGCAGTGACCCTCTTGCAGGCAATGGTGACGGCGAGAAGAAGACGGAGGAAGAGAAGAAGGCAGAGGCGGAAAAAGAAAAAGAAAAGGGTAAGGACATCTCAATGGATGCTTCCGCCGCTTTGAATATCGTAAACAATCATGTTAACGCCTTTATAGGTGAAAAGGCAAAGATTATTACAACAGCCATGGACAGCCTTTTCGTAGATGCGGATGAAGAAGAAATGGTCAATTTCTTCCTTCACGCTTGGCAGGAAGGCAATAGCCTGTCTCAGGCAAGCGGTTTTGCAGCAGGCGAATCCACTTCAGTAGGTGCTGCTGTTACTGTAAATATCGTTAGCTCCCATGTGGCAGCCAGATTTGCAGGAGAAGGCATTGTCAACGGTTCTTCCAAGGTTCTTGCCCACACTTATAACGAAGATGTGAGCAAAGCCATTGCAACGGCAGTAGGCGCAGATGTGCAGCGTCAGCTTAACAAGTTTGCAGATGGCATTGAAGCAACAGAGGAAAACGGCAACAAGCTGTTGGCGGGAGATTACTTCAAGGACGATAAAGACGGAGGCGACAAGGATAAGAAAGAAGAGGATCAGAATAAAGATAACAAAACATCAGGTGAAATCAACAAGACATTAAACGACAATAAGACCAACGAACAGAACAATGGTAAGGCAGAAGGAGACAAAGAACCTTCTCCTAACGCTACCAATGACAAATCATTGTCAACAAATGTGCTGAGAAGCCAGAACGTTACGGCCGAAGGAACTGATAAAACCAAGCCTACCACAGATAAAGGTTTGGGAGAAGCCAACGATCAGACCGGCGGCGTAAAGGATGACAACAAGGAAGGCGACGGCAAAGATGAGCTAAAGGGTCCTGACAGCGATGAGAGCAAGAGTTTTCAGGTTGCTGCTGCTGTAGGCCTAAATATTACAAACCACAAAGCAAATGTGGAAATCAGTGAATCTTTAAGCTCAAAACACATTGAGGCAAAGGCAGACAACGACGGAAATTATCGCACACTGGGAACAGGTGCTGCTATGAGTCAGGAAAAGAATTCTAACGCCATTGCAGCGGGTGTGGCCGTAAGCGTCAATAACAATGAAGCAACGATTCATGTAAAAAAAGGAACGAATTTAACGGCCAGAGGAGATGTGGAAGAGGACAATAAAAACGACGGAGACGTTGTTGTAGAAGCAAATTTAACACAGAACATGGACGGTAAATTTAGAGGATACTTAGGTGCACAGGCATTGGCAGGTGCAATTAGCGGAGCAGGTGGAAAAGTTTCAATCGGCGGCGCTGTAGCTGTTATCGTAAGCAATGCCAAGACCATGGTGCTCTTTGAAGATGCGGCGACGCAAGATACGGCTTCAAAGATAGAGGGCGGAGACATTCGAGTTGGTGCCTTTGACAAGTCAAAACTGGCTCTTCGTGCCGGTGGAATCAGCGTGAGCAAAGGGGCGGCCGTAGGAATCGGCGCATCCTTCGCATTAATCTACAGCCATAATGAAGTGAAGACGAAGCTTGGAAACTACATGATCATTAATGGAGATAGTTTACAGGTTGTAGCCGATAAACAGCGTGTGGATTTTTCAGATTATGAAAGCCCGTTCGGTTGGGATATGCTGATCACAGATTCTTCCCAGCTGACAGAGGAGGAAAGAGAGCGTGCAGACAAAGGAATCATCGACATTCATAAGGGTGAAGATGACAAGAGTTATACGGTTGAATTTAACATTTCCACCGATACGTTCTTGGAGGCTATGGATCTGCTAAACTTCCTATCTTCTACCAACTACTATGCAGAATCCGTGGCAGGTTCTATTATGGGAAGTCCGAAAGATGGCAGTGCCGGTGCCAAAGCGTCTATTGCCGGGGCATTTTCCATGATCTTCTTCTACAACACAGTAGAAGCAACTGTAGGAGATCACGTAGCAATCAATCTAAAGGGCAGTGATTATAATACATACAAAGATAGTGGAAGCAGAACTTGGTATGAGCAGGATGAAAAACTATTTACTATAGACGAATATGGCGTCAGAAAAGATGCGGACGGTATCAAATACGACTATCTGACAGCGGTGAAAGGCAATGAAACCGTAAACAGTAAAAACTATACGACGTATACTGTAGGAGAAGAAAAATTCTACATAGACGGCGGTAAAGTTTATGTTGCAGAAACAACAACAGATGGGGAAGGGAATACAACCATCAGCAAGATGGTTGAACAAAAAGACCTGGATGCCGGTTGGTTCGGTGGCAATAACCAAAATCAAACCTATACACAGGGCATGACTCTTTATGCAGGTGATGGCGCTAACGTTCGCATTATCGGCGGCGGTGTCAGTGCAGGAAGTTCAAATGTAGGCGTAGGTCTTACCTTGGGGTTCTTATTAAATGAAGATACTGTCCTGGCACAGGTTGGAAACAACACGAATATTAACATTGCAAAAGTATCATCAAATGATACAAACGCACCCTATCGTCAGAATGCTACAGGCTTTGCTGATGTTATGGTGATCACTGTAGCAATGGCAGCCAATACTTCAAAAGATGCCAAAGGGACCATAGGTGGCGGATTAAATGCAATCGCAACCAACAATAAGATAGAATCAAAGATTTTAAATGGTACATCTATCAGTACAGACGGAAATTTGGAAGTGGGATCAACCAGCGATATGAATTTGATTCTGGTTTCCTTAAGTGTTTCCGGTGCTGCAAAGGGAGTCGCAATAGGCGGAACCTTTGGTGTAATTGTCCATGAAGGGCAGGCTTTGAATATCATAGGCGACAATGTAACCTTGGAAAGCCGTTATGGTGATGTGCATTTGTATGCAAAGAATAAAGAACAGCTCATTCATATTTTGGCTTCGGCTTCAGGCTCAGCACAGGGTGCAGGTCTGGCCGGTGTCGTCAGTGTGCTTGTGACAGAATCAAAAGCTAGGTTAGCCTTAGGAAACGATGTAACGGTGAAGGCGTTCAATGATGTCACATTGGAAGCAGACTCAGACAGCTGGATTCTTCCCATATCCCTTGCTATTGCAGTTTCCGGTAAATCGGCGGCTATTGGCGCAACGGTCAGCGTGAATGTGTATAACCGTGCCGCTGAAATTATCGTAGGAAACGGCTTTACAGCAACAGCCATTAACGGAAACGTAACAGCACGGGCACAGGGAAAAGACATGGCAATTGTCATTGCTGTAGCGGCCGGTGTATCCGGAAAGGGTGCCGCCGTTACAGGAACCATTCCTGTAGTCGTTGCAAACAGCAGTATAAAAGTAAATATTGGAGATAATGCCAGAATTGTGGCAGGCAACAATGTGGCCATCAGTTCTTATCTAAGCTCTTGTCTCTATGATATTGCAGGAGGCTTAACGGTAAGTGGCGGAGGCGTCGGTGTGGGCGTAACCCTTAACACAGGTGTGCTGAAGAATATCCTAGAAGCAACTGTAGGGGCAAATGGCATCGTCATTGCCAGTGCCATAGGAAATGAGGGCGTGTATAACGCAAATAGAGCAGAAAAACGAAGAGGTATTTATATCGGTGCGGTGGCAAATGAGACCATGATGCTTATATCCGTAGCGGCAACGGCATCAGGCGGAAACTTTGCCTTGGCCGGCGTGACCAATACCTTAGTAGTGGAAAATAAGATTCAATCAGGTGTAGGAAAAGGAACCGGTCTTTATGCAGGATTTAGAGAAGGAGAAACAGCAGGGCAGTCAACATCCATCGTACAGGCGGAGGATGCAGACCCTCACTCGGACGTATTTATTGAAGCAGAAGATCAAACTTTCATCATTCAAATAGCAGGTGCTTTGGCAGCAACCGGCGGTGTTGGAATTGGCGCTTCCGTCGTTGTACTTGTATTTGAAAAGAACGTGATTGCAGACGTAAGCCAAGGGGGAACAATCAAGGCTCTTGGCCATGTGGAAGTCAAGGCAAACACCAACGATGATATGTGGCTTGTAGGCTTTGCTCTTGGAGCAGGCGGTAAAGTTGGCATTGCAGGCGGTGTAAATGTGATGGTATTCCAGAGCAAGACCCTAGCAGCTTTGGGTGGAGACGTTGAAGCAATCAATGGCACCATTAAAGTGACAGCTGATACGAAATCAAGGCTTGTGAATATTGCAGCAGCCATCGGTGTAGGAGGCACGGCGGGTGCAACCGCAATCGCCATTGTTACCTATTACTATAACAGTACCATTGCTAAAGTAACAGAAAATGCTAGATTAGTAGCAAAGGGTGACATTCGCATTTTAGCAAACTCCAAGGAATTCCTCACCGCTGATGGTGCCGGAATTGCAGGCGGCGGTACAGCAGGGATTGGCGGTACTTTAGACGTTGTCATCATGCTCCTTGAAACAAAAGGGTTTACAGAACCGGGGGTACATCTTACTTCTAAAAACGGTGTTATCTCTGTTGAAGCCAACGATAAGTATGAAATGATTGCCCTTGTAATCACAGTGAGCGTAGGCGGTACGGCTGGTGTTGGAATCTCTGTTCTGACCAGCGTAAGCATGAACACAGTGATGGCGAAGGTAGGCGAAAACGCTGTATTGCAGGCGAAAAATGATGTATTGGTTCAGGCAAGCAGCAATCGCAACATTATCTCGGCAGTGGCAACTGTGGCAGGCGGCGGTGTAGCAGGTATCGGACTTTCCGTTTCTGTTGTTGTAGCAGGCGCAGCCATGAGCCAGGATGCCCACGATGGGATTTATGCAGAAAAGAGCCAGGTTATCTATAACCACGATGATAAAAAAGCGTATTATCTCTATACCGATAAAGACGGCGGCCTACTCTTTGAAGAAAGCGAAAGCAAAAATCTTTATCGCATGAATGGAGCCACTGTTGACGGAAACGGAAAGGTTTCACTTCCTGAGAACAAGAGCTTTACAAATGCCAATTATAAGGGAAGCAAAACGCCTGTTATGGGTGAATCCGGCAGCATGGACCCTCAGGCTCAGCTGGAGGCAGGTTTTAGTGCCGGCAACCAAAACGCCCTAAAAGGAAAGCAGCCAAAGGATGATCTGAACACATTGCTAGACGGTGACGGTCAGCATATTGGTGACATGGGTGAAGGCTATGACGAATATGGTCAGGATCTTTACAAGCATCCGGCCAAGATGGAAGGAAGCTACTATGTCTACAAGGATGCAGACGGAGAGTACGTTTACAAAAATGGAAATGATTGGTACCGAAAAGAAGCCGGAAATAGCAATTTTGTAAAAGTAACGAAAACCGACAGTGATGAATTTACCCAACAGTGGGAGAAGGAATACATCGAAGAAGCAAAAGAAAGCACACTTGGCGGTTATAAAATCCTATCCAATAAGGATGGCAACACAACTTATTATGAGAAGGATGGTATCTATTACGATCGTAACTTCAACGAGGTTACGATGGATAATCCGGATCAGTTAATTGCCAAGTATACCCCAAAGAAACAGGATGGATATACAGTATATAAACTTGGCAGCACTTACTATTATGAAAAAGAAGGAAACTTCTATACTTATAGCGAAGGCAGCGGTTATGCAAATACAACTGCTGTAAGCAAGGCCACTAGCGATTTGAAGTCTATCTATTTGATCAATCGTACAGACACGGAGACGGATGGTAATGGGAAGACGACGAACACCAGTCCTACCAATCCTGACAGCATGGATACGGAATCTATGGATCAGGCAGATAAAAACAGCACATACAAGCCAGCCAAGATCAAAAAGCAGGGAGGCGGCGACTACAGTGATGCAACCGCTGCTGTGATCGGAGCCAATGCAAAGGTAACGTCTATAGATGGCGGAATCAACGTTTTGTCCAGCGACATAATCAAAGCAACCATGGTTGCAGGTACTGTGGCCATTGGCGGAACAGCCGGTGTAGGCGTAGGGGTATCCGTTTCTATTCTCTACTCAAATGTAGTGGCGGAAGTTGAAGATGGCGCAATCCTGAAAGCAAACGATGCAAAAGACATAACAATCAAGGCGGCATCCGGTGCCGATAAATTTGATACAACCAGTGAAATAGCAAATGGAAGCACTTATGATGCTGTAAAAGACCGCACTGAACAAAATATGAAGAAGGTAGATGAGGATACGAAGAAAGCGGACTCTGCTTCACCTTCAAGCGACAGTTCTTCTATACAGCTTATATCTGTCACCGCAGGCGGCGGTATGGTGGGTGTCAACGTTTCTGTTGGCGTTCTTGTAACAAAGGCCATGGCAAAAGCCGTGATGAATGGAAGCGTAGATGCTGCCAAGAACCTGAAGGTAGAAGCCCAGATGAACTACGGAAGAGTTTTGGCAGTCACAGTAGCGGCAAGCGGCGGTTTGGCAGCAGTTGGCGTTTCAGCAGGTACCGTTTATTTTGAAGGAACAGCGGAAGCCGGAATCGGCGGACAGGGAACCATTAAAAACGTAGAAATGATTCTGGTTACTACCAATGGCAGCACCAATGCCACAGTAGCCGCAGCCACCATCGGTGGCGGCGCTGTAGCTGTCAATGCAGGTATGGCACTTGGAATCAATAGAACAAATAGTAACACATACATTGGAGATGGTGTAACCATTGTAAATAAGCCGGGTGTGGGAACCCACATTACACTGAATACGGACTTCACTGCAAACCTGAACGCAATCATCATTTCGGTGACAGGTGGCATGGTAGCGGTAGGTGTATCGGTGGCAGTTGCCATAAACAAGGCAGAGGCGTATACCTATATGGGTGCAGATCCAAAGAACCCAAGTAGCGAGTATGCCGTGGGGAAAGGTACCATCAACGTAGATCACATTATCATCAACAGTAAATTTAAAGTGAACACTACAGTAGCCGGCTTTAGCGTTGCTGTAGGAGGCGTTGCGGTCAACGGTCTGGTGGCTCTTGGCTTCAATCGCATCATCAATGTAACCGGTGTAAGCCGTGCCAATGTGACGGCAAAGACTTTAGACATTGATGGCATTATCGAAGGTAAAACAGAAGTAGCGGGAATATCTGTTATTGGTGGTTTTGTAGCAGTAGGTGCAACGGTAGCCGTGGCACAGATTGACACGAGCAACTTGGCAATGATTGACACTACCAATGGAATCATCAACGTAGAAACCCTGAACCTTAATGGAGGAATAGCGGAAAAACCTTATGATTCAGAAGCAAAGGTTGTGGTTATTACCGGTTCTGCAGGTGCTTATGCTGTAGCACTGAACTTTGCTGTAGCACTGAACCAGGCAGGAAATGCAGCCAAAGTATTTGGTGAATCCGGCACGATCACAGTAGGAAGGGGTGGTGCGACGGTAGAGGCTCACGGAAATTCCAGAGCTTATGCAGTGGTAATCAATGCTGCAATCGGTGGTATTGTAGCCAGCGTTTCATCATCAACAGCTCTTATAGAGAGCGTGCAGGTGGCAGCGTTTAATACCAAAGGCGTAGCAGTGATTAATGGGAATCTTTCTGTAAAATCATATCAGAATATAAAGCAAGATGGATTATCAGATTACACTGTAACAACAAAAGATAAAGATCAAAAGGATGCAGTCCTTCAAATAAAGCGAAATGCTTTGGCTCAGGCTTATATTTTCTCAGCCTCGGCAGGAATGGTATCCATTACCGCCAATGTAGCAGTTGCAACAGCAGATGCTGTTTCAAAGGCCATTGCAGGGGGTGAAGATCTTACAGTTACCGGAAATATTGATATTTACAACAAGGCAAACTCCATTGCAACGATTGCCGTTGAGAATTTAGCCTTTGCCGCTTTGGCATTTGGTGTAAATACAGGCATTGCCAACGCCAAAGGTGACTTTGAGGCATTGCTTCTGACAGACAGCGGAAGAATCAAGGCAGGGGATATCACGATTACAAACCAGTGGTATGCCAATGCAGATGCAGTTTTAGCACCTGCGGCTTGCGGAGTTGCAATATCTCTTGCAAGTATGGGCGTGAACGTTGCCTATGCCAAGGTGACAACCTATGCTTTAGCAGGTATCGGAGAAATAGGAAAAACAGGCGGAATACTGACAGCCAAGAATGTAAAGGTCAATGCAAAAGGCTTTGCAAAGTCCAATGCACAGGTGAAGGGCGTGAAGGTTGAACTAAGTGGTGCTATAATCGCAGTCAACGTGGTTATTTCCAAGCTAAAGTCTTATCAAGACGCCTATGTAGGAGGCTTGTTCGTCACAGCAAACAGTGTAGATATTCTCTCCCAATTTAATACAGTGGAGAATGGATATGAAAATAGCAGACCGAAGACACCAGCTGTAAATACCAACTATGGGGCTTTTGCCATTGTAGGCAGTAACGGTGGTGCCAGTGTCAGCTTGTTAGCTGTCAAGACCAATGTGGCAGAGGCTATGGCAGATGCCAGAGTCAGAGCGACCCTTTACGGCGGCGGCACAAACATTAGCGGCAATGTCAATGTAAAAACTTTTGGCGTCAGCTATGCGAATGCAGACATCTTTGCACCTGCTGCGGAAGTCGGGCTTGCCAATGTCACTGTCAACGTGACAACAGCCACAGCAAAAGGTGTATTCGAAGCCTCTATGGATACCACAGGTTCCGTGGAAGGAAAAGAAATAAAAGCAGCTAATCTGATAATCGGAACAGGCTACAATGCTTTGGCAGTTGCAAGAGCAGGATCAAGTGGAGCTTCCATTTCAGGATTATCATTTAAGGAAAACTTGGCAAAGGCTTATACCATGACAAACGCCAAGGCATACGTTACAGGAGATGGCGGAGCAAACATAACAGGTACTGTGGATGTCCGCGTATTGGGTGATGCCAATGCTAAGGCTTCTGTAAATCAGCCAAAGGTCAACGTGGGTCTGGTTACCGTAGCAGCCAATCAGATTTTCGCTTATCAAAGTGCAGTACAGGAAGCGTACTTTAATGTGGCAGGTACTGTAACAATAGGTGGAAATGTAATGGTAGAGTCCTATTACCGTGCAGGTGCTGAGGGTGGTGCTTGGGCAGAGCAGACACCTGGAGGCGTTAACATAGGCTTTATTAGCGGAAGCATGTCCATTGCTATTGCAGAAGCTTCTATGACCAGCGATGCATGGATGGGCGGATATAACAATGGCGTGATTACCGTAGGTGGGAATGTAACCATTCTTTCCCATGCGGAAACTCGTGCCACAGCTAAGATTTACAAACCGTACACCGTTGCCATTGCAGAAGTCAGTGGCGTCCTTGCACAGTCATTTACCGGGGACATAATAAAGGCACACATTGGAAACGGTGCAGCATTCAGACTGAATGTTCTAGGCACAACCAACGTAAACGCAAAGTCAAACACCTATTCCTATGCAGAAAGTACGGCGCCAGGAGCCGTGGCACTGGCTAGCTTTACAATGGGAAGTGTTGCAGCTTATGTAGGCACTGCATGGAGACCACAGACTACAGAGGCGTATATAGATGACCATGCCATTGTAAAAAATACAGGAGATTTGAATGTACTTGCAAATAGCCAGGTCAACGTAAAGTCTCGTATGACAGAAGGTTTCAACGTCAGTGCAATTAGCATTAAGGGCTCCGTCGTACAAACGGAAGTCTACACCAAGACAAGAGCTTGGATTGGCAATGATGCAGATGTGCAGAGCGATGGAAACATCAATATTAACAGTACTGATTTGGTTAATTCCGATTCAGAAGTATCCGGAACCAGCATAGGCATACTCTTTAGTGCAGATATGAAATATGCAAAGAACGTAGTGCATCAGCAGGTAGAGACCGTAATCGGTGCTGCAAAAGTTCTGGCTATGGAAACACTGAAAGCGGAGGCTTATGCCAACGCAAAGATGTATGCAGGAACCTATGCTTACACCGGCGGCTTGATTGCCAGCGGTACTTTACAGGCTTGGAATGTACTTACAAGAAATGTAAACGCTACTGTAAAGACGGGAGCCGATGTTACAGCTAACGGAAGTGAATTAATAATTCGTGCCGAATCAGGGACTTCCGACGATTTGGTTACGAAAGCTATGGGTAGCTCCGCAGGTCTTGCAGGTATAGGTGCTGCAAAAGCTTATGCAGATGTAGAAAGTACAACGGCTGTCAATGTAGAAACCGGAGCAAAGGTAACCAATCGCTTTGGTAATCTGGTCATTCAGTCCCTTACAGGCATGGGCAGTTACGTGACAGGCAACTATAACGGAGCAGGGCTTGGGGCTTATCCTCATGCAGATGCTAATACGGAAGACTCTACTACAAAATACAACCTAAATTCCTATGTAAACTTAGGCTTGGGAAATACAGGCAGCGGTAGTTTGGCTGAAATCCTGGGGAAAGACGTAGATATTTATGCAGGTGTTAAGAGGTTGAGTTTGGTGGCTGTTACTTACGGATACACCAAGGCA
>JAVVUJ010000053.1:0-13363 GCA_036653195.1 Anaerovorax sp.
GGTTTCTCCCCACGGGTTGCTACTACATACACCTTCCCGTCCACAATGCAAGCCAAAGCCCTCTCCATGGTACGATACTCCGGTATGACTTGATTTAAAATTTCCTGTGGAATTTCTTTTTCACTTAACACTCTAAATTCTACTGTTTCTTCACCCATAAACACATTGGACCAAATTAAAAATCCAGCCAAGCAAACCAACACAAGTACCAAAAAAACAACGGTTTTTTTACCCGGTTTGTGTTTCACTATATTTCCTAATTTACTCACAATAAAAACTCCCTTCCAGCTTCGATTTATTAGTAAAATCTATTCATAAGGGAGTCTTTATATTCCTAGGAAATCTTTTTTAAAAATTCTTTTACTCTTTTCTCCACATTTGGGGCCCCAAACACAGCAGAACCCGCCACGATAATATCCGTTCCTGCTTCTGCAACCGCCTGTACATTTTCCAAGGTTATACCGCCGTCAATTTCAATCTCAAATTGCAACTTGTTTTTTACTTTCATTTCATTTAATTCTTTTACCTTATCCAGTGCGCTCTCTATAAATTTTTGTCCCCCAAATCCCGGATTGACAGACATCACCAACACTAAATCAATATCTTTTAAAACATACTCCAAATGGCAAAGTGGCGTAGCCGGGTTTAATGCAACGCCGCATTTCACGCCCAATCCTTTGATCTGTTGTATCACTCTATGCAAATGCGTGCATGCCTCCGCATGTACGGTTATAAATTCTGTATTTTCAGTGACAAATTCTGCAACATACCGTTCCGGATTTTCAATCATCAAATGTACATCGAATGGCAGATTCGTTTTTCCTACCAAACTTTTCATTACAGTTGCACCATAACTGATATTGGGCACAAAATGACCATCCATGACATCCACATGAATAACCTGTGCGCCCGCTTTCCATATTGTGGATATGTCCTGACCCAACTTTGAAAAGTCCGCAGACAAAATTGAAGGTGCTAATCTAGCCATAAAATTCTCCTTTTACTACCATTTGGTTTTTTCTCTCTCTTGTATCTCTGTAATTTGTGAAACATAGGATCGGTATCGTGACGGATGAATCACACCAATTTTAAAAGCATCCACCACGGCACATCCCGGTTCGTTCACATGTCTACAGTTGTCGTATTTACACCCACCCACCAATTTTAAAATCTCCGGATACAGAAATTGTAACTCATCTTCATCTGCGTCTAAAATTTCAAAAGAGGTAAATCCCGGTGTGTCATAAATCATACCACCAAAATCCATCGAAAAGATTTCTACATGTCTGGTGGTATGTTTCCCTCGCTTGGTCTTTCTGCTAACAACGCCGGTTTCTACATCCAATCCCCATTGAAGTCTATTTAGTAATGTGGATTTTCCAACGCCGGAAGGACCGGCCAAGGCGCTTTTTTTCCCTGCAAGCAAAGTCTTTAATTCTGCAATGCCTTCTCCTGTATGCCCACTCATATAAACCACCGGGTACAACGGTTTATAGATTTCTGCAATGGCTTCTTTTGTTTTTTTGGACAGTAAATCTATTTTATTAATACAAATAATGCTTTCTGTCCTTGCCTTTTCAGCCATAACTAAAAACTTATCCAAGATGGTCAGGTTGGGCTCCGGATCCGCAAGAGAAATAACAATTACAAAACAATCTACATTTGCAATAGGGGGTCTTGAAAAAGAATTTTTCCGAGGAAGGATTTCATTAATCACGCCCTCATCATCTTTTTCATCTGTAATTTCTATCATCACTTCATCTCCCACATAGGGGAGAATGCCCTTTTTCTTAAAAATGCCTCTGGCTTTACATTGATATACTTGACCATCAACGTTCACATAGTAAAATCCTGCAATGCCTTTTACGATGATTCCCCTCATCAACTAATGGTGCCTGTGTTAAAATCCACAGCCTTTTCCATCACGATATCATTGTCAAAGATAACTCTCACATTACCCTTTCCCTGTCCTGAGAAAGTAATCACTTCCGAACCCATATCTTTTGTCCTCTGTTCGCCGTTAATAATGGTTCTGGTTCCCGTCTCATCTGTAACGACTACCGTCAGGAACACCACCGTGCTTTCCACTGTGCTGTAATCAATGGTCATAGCCACCGTCTTTGGTGCTGCAGGTGTTGCACCAGAGCTGATCCTGATATTCACAGCTTGATCCTTCTTTAATGCCTCTCCTGCCCCATACTGTTGCCACATGACCGTCCCTTGTGTATAGGCACTGCTCTGCTCTTCAGAAACAGAGCCTAACTTTAAACCGGCTTCTCTTAAATCCGCCTGCGCCTTTTCTTTAGTCAATCCCAATAAATTTGGCATCTTTGCTTCTGTTCCAGACCCCTTGCTGACGACCAAATTTACCTTGGAACCTTCGGCGCCTTCTTTACCGCCCTTGGGTGTTTGACTGATGACCAACCCTTCTTGAATGTCACTTTCCTCTTCTGTTATTTCTCCCACTTTGTAACCATAGGATTTCAACAGGAATTCTGCATCCTTTAATTGTGCATTGGTCACATCTGGTATGGTTCCGGCTTTGGTTTTTTTGCTCACATTTAAGATTACCGTCGTATTCTTCTTACTGACCACCATATCCGCTTCAGGGTCTTGAGAAGACACAACCCCTTCAGGATAATCCGGACTCATGACACTGTCGTTAATTTCATATTTCAATCCTACCTTCTCGATGGCTGCGATGGCTTCTTCCTCTGTCAATCCAACCACACTGGGCACCGTAACCTCTTTATCTTTTCCAAATTCTCCAAAAGCGGAAAGTAAAAACTGACTGGCAGGAATGGCACAAATCAATGCAAGAACAATGGCTAACACTTTCATTTTGTTCACCTTTACTTTTTTCTTATTTTTTCCGTCTTTCATGCTGCCTTTTCCATTATCCTTTCTAGCTTTGCCGAATTTTTTACCCTTTTTTCCTTTGCCATCTTCATCCACCTGATCCTCGTCCAATTCATCCGCTCCTCCTTCTTCCCCAGGAGATGCATCATGCTCGCGGCTATTGCCATTGACAGCAGCCATGGTAATGGTTGCATCCAAACCGTTATGCATATACTCGGATCCGTCGCCCTTCAACCCTAAGAGGCTGAACGAAGCGCGTTCCAGTGCTTCATACATTTCATCGGCACTTTTAAATCGATTGACCTGATATTTATCTGTGGCTTTCATCACCACCGCCTCTACCATAGGCGGCACATTGGGATTGCTTGCAGATACCATTGGCATATCTTCATTCATGTGCATAATAGCAACTGCCACAGGATTGTCTCCGTCAAAAGGCACCTTCCCCGTAAGCATTTCATAGATGACAATACCAAGGGAATAAATATCCGATTTCTCATCAATATACCCACCCCTGGCCTGTTCAGGCGAAAAATAATGAACAGACCCCATAATGGTCGACGTTGCACCTACAATGGTAGAGGAACTCACCGCTTTTGCAATACCAAAGTCCGTAATCTTTGCGGTACCATCTTGCGTAATCAAAATATTGTGAGGTTTTACATCACGATGAATGATTTGGTTTTTATGGGCGACACTCAAAGCCGATGCGACCTGCTTGGCAATATTTAATGCTCGGGCGGTCTCCAACGGTCCGTTTTTATTGATAATTTGGCTTAAGGTATTCCCCTCAATTAATTCCATGACAATAAAGTTAATGTTCCCCTCCCTTCCAACATCATACACACTTACAATATTGGGATGGTTAAGGCTTGCCGCCGCCTGAGATTCTCTTCTAAAGCTTTCAATAAATTTGATGTCCTTTGTAAATTCAGGCTTTAATATTTTTACTGCAACGAAACGATTTAACAGTCGATCTTTTGCCTTATAAACTACTGCCATACCCCCGTCGCCTATCTTTTCAAGTAATTCATACCTTTCAGCAAGTATTCTACTTCCCATAGTTTATTCTCCTTATTCTTATATTTTTACGCAAATTAAGGTAATGTTGTCACTTCCTCCATTTTCGTTTGCTAAATTAACCAGCTCATCTGCTAAAGCGCTCATGGTCGGTATGGATGAAATCATGTCACACATTTGTCTCTTGCTGACCTCATTGTACAACCCATCGGAACATAAACAAATCACGTCCTCTTTTACAACTTGAATTTTATAAAAATCCGGAAGCACATGCTTTGCAGCCCCTAAGGCTCTTGTTATTTTATTTCTTTCAGGATGAACAATGGCCTCCTCATGGGTGATTTTTCCGCTTTTTACCAGTTCATTCACATAAGAATGATCCTCTGTAACCTGTTCCATGATAGTTTGTCGCACCAGATAAGCCCTACTGTCGCCTACATTCACCACATAGGCAACATTTTCCACTATGTAAGCCAATACCACTGTCGTTGCCATTCCTTTATTTTCATCTTCTGCCTGTGACATGGTAAATATTTTCATATTTACCACTCTAAGGCATTCTAAAAAGTATCCCTTCAATTCTTGGGATGTGGCAGTCTGCGGAATAGGATTTTGATCAATATACACCGCAATGCTTGCTACCGCAGTCCTGCTGGCTAATTCTCCGGAATTATGCCCGCCCACACCGTCGGCAACAATATAAATCTGCTGTTTTGGCATAACAAATAATGCATCTTCATTGACAGCACGTTTGCTTCCCCTATCTGTCTTAAATCCTACTTGCATTTGTAATTCCTCTTTTAGTCAACAATAATTTTAGATCTCTGCCCTCTTCATTTTGCATATAAAAAACCCATCTGTCTTGTTGATATGCGGAAGCAATTGAATCACTTCTTCTTTCTCGAAATCGCTGTTTTTTCTTAGAAAATCGCCGATAATTCTTTGATTTTCATAAGAAGATATGGTACAGGTACTGTACACCAATGTGCCACCCGGTTTTACATATTTAGCCGAGGCACATAAAATATCAAGCTGCTTTCTGGGTAAATCGAAAATTTCTCTCGTTTGTTTTTTATATTTAATCTCTGGCTTTCTTCGAATGACACCCAAACCGGAACAAGGCGCATCCACCAAAACCCGATCGGCTTTTTCAACCATAGTAGAGTCAGTTTTTGTGGCATCCCAAGTCTTCGTATCCACAATCTCAATGTCTAATCTTTCAGCTTCTTTGTCCACAATGGCCAATTTTCTTCTGTAAATATCCCAAGCAATAACCAAACCTTTATTGTTCATTTTCTCTGCGATAAATAACGTCTTTCCACCAGGTGCCGCGCAAACATCCATAACCACTTCATTTGGTTTGGGATCCAACATATTGACAGCCATCATAGAGCTCTCATCTTGTACTGAAAACAAGCCGCTTTTATACAGTGACCCACTAAGCAGTTCACTGCCCTTTACATGAAGTGCTTCCTCACATAAAACACCTTTTTTGCATTCATATCCTTGTATGGCCAATTTCCCAATAAGTTCTTCTTTGGTTGTCTTTAATTCATTGACTCTAATAATAAAATCCGGTGTTTCATTCCCCGCCATTAAAAGTTCTTCTACGAAACTTGGCGCATACTCCTCTAACCACAATTCAATAATCCATGGTTCATAGGAATACTTTACAGATAGATAATATACCAAATCATCCTCTTTATTTGGCAACTCAATTTTTTCTTTTAATCGCAAATATGATCTTAGCACGCCATTTACAAAACCATCTCTGCCTCTGCAATATTTTTTCGCCAAAACAACGCTTTCATTGACAGCCGCATATTCAGGTACAGAATCCATAAAGCCAATTTGGTAAATGCCCATACGTAAAATCGTCAAATCACTGTTCTTAATCTTCACATTTGGAGATTTCACCAGCTTGCTGATAATATAATCCAGATAAAATTTGTTTTCCAACACACCATAAACCAACTCTCTGACAAACCCTATATTTTCAGGTTTTCCACAAATAATATGGTGATTCAAAGCTAAATTGGAGTAGGCTTTTTTTGTCTCTACATCCATAAGTGTGTAATAGGCCGTTCTTCTATTCGCATCCATCAGTCATTTCTCCCTCTAATCATTAAAATTCTAACAAGATTCGCAACCGCTGCTGCCAGGGCTGCAACGTACGTCATAGCTGCTGCGGATAATACCTTCTTTGCACTTGATCTTTCAGCTGTAACAATAATGCCAAGTGTTTCCATTTGCAAGATGGCTCGCTTGCTGGCATTAAATTCTACAGGTAGCGTAATTCCTTGAAAAAGCACTGCGATTGTAAATAATCCTATTCCTATATTAAACACCAGATTGCCTGATGTCAAGTTCCCTGCACCAATAATCAATAAACCTACGATTAAAATAGGCCACGCCAGATTAGAAGTAACCGTGGCAATGGGTGCAAGTACACCCCTTATTTTTAAAGGACTGTATCCCACTGCATGCTGAATTGCATGGCCTGCTTCATGGGCAGCAATGCTTACAGAAGCAATGGATGGATCATAATATACCTTGGGTGATAATCGCATCACCTTCGTTCTTGGATCATAGTGATCCGATAATTCTCTCTGTGTGATTTCAATAGCCACATTTGACAATCCATTGCTGTCTAAAATTTTTCTTGCTGCCATTGCCCCTGTCATACCCCTTTGATTGCCCACCGATGCATATTTTCTGTAAGCAGAATGCACTTTATTTTGTGCATACATGGTGAAAATCATAGCAGGTATTAAAATAATAACGGTGGGATCAAACATCCCAAAAATCATGTTACTCACGCTCCTTTTTTATTTATTTTAATAAAGTCCCTTCAATAAGTTTGTTCCCCTTTAAATAGTCGGACACCATCATGGGTTTCTTTCCCGGCATCTGTATCTTCGTAATCTGCAGAGTGCCTCCGCCTGATGACACCTCAATTCCCTGAGCGCTCACCTTTGTTATGGTTCCTATAGCTGATCCGTTTTCCTTTTCTAAGTCATAGCTTTCCCAAATTTTCATATTTTCTTCCCCTAAAATGGCATAGGCTCCGGGCCAAGAATTGAATCCACGTATGAACTGTTCCAATTCTTTGGGTGATTTTGTAAAATCAAGATGTCCGTCCTTTTTAAATACCATGGGCGCATACGTAGCTTTTTCATTCTCTTGCTTCACCCGCTCTGCTGTTCCGTCACAAATACCGGGCAAGGTGTTTAAAAGTAATTGGGCACCTAAAATCGACAATTCTTCATGGAGCATAGCTGTTGTTTTTTTACCGATCAAAGTAGATGCCTTGGAAATCATGTCCCCACAATCCAGCCCTTCTTCCATGTGCATGATGGTAACGCCCGTCTCTTGCTCCCCATTGATTACCGCCCAATGAATGGGTGCTGCACCTCGATATTTGGGTAACAGGGATCCATGAATATTAATACAACCTACTCTTGGGATTTCCAAAACGGACTTGGGTAAAAGTTTACCATAGGCGGCTACAATGATGAGATCCGGCTTTAATTTTTCCAGTTCTTCTATAAATTCTTCATTGCCTTTTATTTTTTCCGGCTGAGATACACGCAACCCCAATTCCAATGCTTTTTCTTTCACAGGCGGAAATTGCACTTTTTTTCCCCGATCTCTCCCTTTGTCGGGCTGGGTCACAACTAACACAACTTCATATTCACTTTTATAGAGCAATTCCAATGCCTGCACAGCGAAATCCGGTGTCCCCATATATACGATTTTCATCGGTGTCTTCCCTCCAACCTTACTCTAATTCTCTAATATCTGTAGCTTTTTCCACAAATAAAACGCCTTCTAAATGATCAAATTCATGGCTGAAAGCCCTTGCCAAAAGATCTCTTCCCTCATATACAACTTCCTCACCATGACGGTTTAACCCCTTAATCTTCACATACTCCGGTCTTTCCACGGTTCCCACGATGCCCGGTACACTGAGACAGCCTTCCTCATCTGTCTGGCTTCCATCCATTTGGATTATTTCCGGATTGATCAGCTCAATGTACACATCATCCACCTCCACGATAAACATACGCCTAAGAACGCCTACTTGCGGTGCTGCAATACCAACACCGTCCTGCTCTCTCATGGTTTCTGCCATATCATCCAGTGTCATACAGATATGTGCTGTAATCTCCCCTATTTCTCTTGCCCTCTTCCCCAGAATTTCATCACCTCGCGTGACAATTGTCCTCAATGCCATACCATCTCTCCTTTTTCGTTAATTTATACCAATTGAAATAAAACAATTTGATTTTCTATCTTTTGTAATTTTTAATTTTAATTCGTTTACAATGGAAAAGACCTCTTGGTGATGCCCTTCCATAACTTTAATGATGATTTGCTGTCGATCCTGGTCATTTACGTTATTTGCATATAATTCCCAAGGACCAAATACAAACTGTCCCACATCTTCTGCTGCCATCCTTTTAAAATGTTCAATAAATTCTTGACTTTTCACCTTTGCGCCTTTGACTTCTTTAGATGAAATAATCACTTCCAAAAACTCACAAAATGGTGGATAATTGAGCGCTTTTCGGATTTCCATTTCACATCTGTAAAATTCCTCATAGTCGTGATTTCCTGCAGTAACAATGGCATAATGGTCCGGCGTATAAGTTTGAATCACCACATTGCCCAATTCTTCTCCACGCCCCGCTCTTCCTGCGGCCTGTGTAATCAACTGAAAAGCTCTTTCTGCTGCCCGAAAATCAGGAAGGTTTAAGGTAAGATCTGCCGCAACAATGCCCACCAAGCCTACTCTTGAAAAATCTAATCCTTTTGCCACCAATTGGGTTCCGATTAAAATCTGTGTTTTTCCTTTTTTAAACCCATTTAAAATTCTCTCAATACTGCCTTTTTGTTTCACAGTATCCAAATCCAACCTTGCGATGGCACTGTCCGGAAAAAATTTTCTTGTAATTTCTTCCACCTTTTCGGTGCCTGTTCCAAAATATTTAATGTGTTTGCTTCCGCATTTCGGGCAACTTTTGGGTATAATTTCACGGAATCCGCAAATGTGACAAATGGCTTGTTCACTTGCTTTGTGATAAGTCAAGGCAACACCGCAATGTTTACATTTCATAGCATACCCACAGTTTCTGCAAGATACAAAGGTAGAATAGCCTCTCCTGTTTAAAAACAGAATCACCTGTTTTTTTGCTTCTAAATTTTCCTTTATTTGCCTATATAACGCTTTACTGAATATGGTTTTATTCCCATTTTTCAACTCTTCGCGCATATCTACAATGGCTACATTGGGTAGTGGGGTTTTATTGTATCTTTCTTTTAATGTAATCAATTTATAGTCTCCCCGTTGCCCTTTATAATAAGACACCAGGGAAGGCGTTGCGCTACCCAGCAAGGTAATGGCGCCGGATAATTCTGCTCTTTTTACAGCAACTTCTACCGTATCATATTTGGGTGTTTTATCCGATTTATAGGAAGTTTCGTGTTCTTCATCTAAAATAATCACGCCAATATTGGGAAACGGTGCAAATACACCGGATCTGGCTCCGATTAAAATGCTCACCTCACCGTTTTTCACACGCATCCATTCATCATATCGTTGGCCTAAAGAAAGTTTGCTATGTAAGACGGCTACCTTTTGGGCGCCAAATCTTCCAATAAAACGCGCAATGGTCTGAGGCGTCAAAGTTATTTCCGGCACCAACATAATGGCCTGTTTTCCCTGCTCAATGACTTTTGCAATGGTACGCATATAAATTTCCGTTTTACCGCTATTGGTAATGCCATGAATCAAGAACACCGTATTCTTCTTGTCTTCCAAATCACCATAAATGGTTTGTATTGCATCCTCTTGTTCCTGTGTCAGCGCCTCAATATCTTGTATTTCACCCACGGCGTTTTCATATGGATTTTGCCGCTTTCCTCTCTTAGAAGATGCCCCTGATGGTGTAAAACACTTTATGCAATCAATATACCTGCATAAATATCGTTCCTTCATCCAAAAACAAGTTTCAATGGCTTCTTTGCTCAATACCACTTCCTCATCTGTGTGATCCACTGCTTTGATTCCCTTTATGGGCTGTACCAACCGGTCAAACACCTGCACCACGTAGGCTTCTTTCATTTTATCTCCCCGGGCAAAGGGCACATAGACCTTACGACCCACTTCTATGCCATCGTCAGCGCATAAATAGGTATAGAACCGATCTGTATTGTCATTTTTGTTGTCAATGACCACATTTACATATTTCATATTCTTCCTTTGTTGCTGCTTGGTTTCTATAATACCCACCGGACAAGGGTAAAATCATTTTTTCTATCTCTTTACAGCAAGAAAATATAGTTTTTTTCGCATTCCTTAATCATCTCTTCCGGCCATACAGAAACTTGCACTTCCCCGATATGGGCCTTTCTTAAGAAAAACATACACAGTCTTGATTGACCGATTCCGCCGCCTATACTGTAGGGGAGTTCTTTATTTAAAATGGCCTTATGGAAAGGAAGTTCCTTACGATCCAAAGCCTTTGCCAATTCCAACTGTCTCTCCATGGCTTCTTCATCCACGCGAATACCCATAGATGAAAGTTCAAACGCAATGCCAAGCACTTCATTCCATAAGATAATATCTCCGTTTAATTCCCAGTCATCATAATCAGGCGCCCTTCCGTCATGTTTTTCCCCGGATTTTAATTTGCCGCCAATTTTCATGATAAACACAGCCTTCTTTTCTTCCGCAATGGCATTTTCTCTTTCTTTTGCCGTTTTCCCCGGATACCTATCTTCCAGTTCCTGAGTCGTCACAAAGAAAATTTCATTGGGAAGGTCTGTCTTCAATTCTTTGTATAATCGATTGACATAATCTCCCAAATTTTTCATGGCATTGTAGATGGTAACCACCGTTTCTTTTAAATACGCCTCTGTCCGATCCGCTTTTTCAATGGATTTTTCCCAGTCCCATTGGTCTACATAGACAGAATGAATGTTGTCAAAATCTTCGTCCCTCCGAATGGCGTTCATATCTGTATAAATGCCTCTTCCAGGTTTAATATCATACTTACCCAAAGCCATTCTCTTCCATTTTGCCAAAGATTGTACGATTTCAACAGTTTGTTCGTTCATGTCTTTGAGTGTAAAGGACACGGTTCTCTCCACACCGCTTAAATTGTCGTTTAAACCACTCTCCGGTTTCACAAAAAGGGGTGCTGTCACTCTTCTCAAACACAGGCCATAAGCCAACTCCTGTTGAAAAAAATCCTTGATTTTTTTAATGGCAATTTGACTTTCCATAAAGTCAATGACCGGGTGGTATCCTTCCGGTATGGTTAATCCTTTTGTCATCTTTCATATCCTCCATTTATAAATTTACAACCGCAATAGGTTTGTCTGTACAGTTTATATTCTTTTGATAGTTGAATGGATCGTTGATATCCATCTTTCTTTTTAAAATTCTCATCTAAAAACGCCACTTGATACGCAAGGCTCAATTGGTTGCCGAACCGGCTGATTTTTTGAAAATCCTTATGAGGGCTGACGCTCAAGGTAGTAGAAAAGCAATCGTAGGCATTCAGGTGCGCCAATTTTGCCGTTTCTTCAAGCCTGTGTCTAAAACATAAGTCACAGCGTTTTCCGCCTTCTGCCTCGTTTTCCAAGCCTTTTACAAGTTCTGCAAACTGTGTGACTGCATAAGGTCCTTCTTGGAAAGCGATTTTTTCTTCCCATTCCAAGGATGCATTGTACCCATCCAAAAACGCAACCTGTGCTTCTTTCCGTTTTTCATATTCTGCAAACCCCATGATATTGGGATTGTAAAAAAATATAGTTATGTTATAATTTTCTTTAAGTCTTTCTATGACAGCCGTACTGCACGGCCCACAACAACTATGCAGTAAAAGTTTTGGTTTTACCATAAATCAGCTCTTCTTTCACAAATTTTTCACCCCCAAATAGGGGTGATTCCTTACAATTACAATCCACTGTCAAGTGAATAGTATATCATAAAATTTGCGAACTGAAAAGCATGTAAAAGCTATTCCTATGTGTTATTTTTATGAAGGAGCAACCATGTCAAACCAGTTTGGAAATGTCTATTACAACACCATCGGCACCTATTTAAAAAGGGAATTCGGATGCAAAATCATGAAGCTCTCTTTAGAATGTGGTTTCACCTGCCCCAACAGAGACGGCACAAAAGGCGTGGGCGGATGTATCTTTTGTTCTGCCAGCGGTTCCGGTGATTTTGCAAGTGATATTCCCGGCCAAATTGAGTTACTGAAAAAAAAATGGCCCACCGGCAAGTATATCGCTTATTTTCAAAGCTATACCAATACCTATGCGCCTGTTGAAATCCTTCGGCAAAAATATGAAGAAGCCTTACGCTACCCCGGCGTGGTGGGCATTGCCATTGCCACGCGACCGGATTGTCTGTCTCAAGAAGTGTTGGAACTTCTAAACGAATTAAATCAAAAAACATTTTTATGGGTTGAACTGGGCTTGCAAACCATTCACGAAGACACGGCGTTGCTGATTAATCGATGCTACCCCTTAGCAACTTTTGACGAAGCTATGAGGAATCTGACCACATTACAAATAAAAACGGTGGTACACTTGATTTTAGGCCTTCCCGGCGAAACCAGAGAGGATATGTTTTGTTCTTTGAAATATATTTGCGAAAAAAACATATTCGGACTAAAACTTCATATGTTAAACGTTTTAAAAAATACGCAGCTGGCCAGTTTTTACCCTGACAAACTATCCATACCCACCATGGAAGACTATATAAAATTGACGGTAGATTTACTGGAAATCATACCGCCAAACATTACCATACACCGCTTAACCGCAGATGCCCCACGCAATCTGCTCATTGCACCGGAGTGGAGCTATAAAAAACATTCCATTTTAAATGGCATCAATAAGGAACTTCGTCAGAGAAAATCCTACCAAGGAAAACTCCTGGATAAGGACAACCTTTAGTCTGCTAATCGGCCTTTAAGCGTCCGTCATTGTAGTGTTTTCTGCATAGAGAAACGTACATATCATTTCCACCCACTACAATTTGCTCTCCTGCTTTCACAAACTTTCCGTCTATGACCCTGGCCACCATAGTCGCTTTTCTACCGCACCAACAAATGGTCTTAATTTCTTCAATTTTATCTGCATAGATCAACATGTGATAAGAACCTTCAAAGAGTTCGTTTTTAAAATCATTTTTAAGCCCATAGGCTAAGACCGGCACATCACAACTGTCAACAATTTCTACCAACTCCTGAACGTGATGTTTTTTTAAAAATTGACATTCATCCACTAATACGCAATCTATCTTTCGTTCTTTATTCTTTTCCAAAAACATATCCAAAATATTCGTATCGGGTCCTACAACAAACGCTTTTCTAGACACACCGATTCTTGAAGTGATAAATCCCAACTCATATCGATCATCTACGCTTGGCACAAGAACCAGCACATTTTTTCCTCTCTCTTC
>JAVVUJ010000054.1:0-8540 GCA_036653195.1 Anaerovorax sp.
CTCCTTTTGGCTCTCATCTATTATTTTTCAAATCACTTCCATAATTATTCGAAAAAAAAGTGGTGGAATATTTTTTTACTTTCCATTCTGGGACTTTACAATCTTTGCAAGGTTTACTCACCCATTTGTTTCTCAGCCATCTGGCAGCCCTAGAATTTTTAGAATTATAAATTTGAAACGTTTTTCCGCAATGGGTGGTAATCTCTGCATAATCGCCTTTTTTTTCGATGGTTCTGATGCCATGCAAAATGCCCTTTCTTGAAGGCCAAAGTTTCATCTTATCCAACAGTAAAAACAATTCTGTGTGTTTTCTGTAATATCGTTTTTTTTCTTCACCCATGATTTCCTCCTACAAAACCAAACCCAGCATGACAGCAACACCAATTTGCAAATAATCATGAATAATTCTGCCATTACACTGGGCATAGGCTTCTTCATCCAAGGAAAGGGGCACACCGGGTGTGACAATCCACGCTTCACTGTGAAGCACATCTTTGGTAATCCAATTTCCCTCGGATGTAGCATCTACCACACGACGAAATCGGCAAATATCTTCTACCGTCTCTATAGTCCGCCTGTTCTTCTCTCTCAATTCTTTCTTTTTTATCTCATCTTTATCATAAACTGTAACCGTAGCACCTTTTTCCTCTAAGAACCTATAGATTTCCCTTCCCACCAAACCATATCCGAGAAGAAGAATCTCTTGCCCTTTTAAACTGCCGGTAGCACCTTCTAAAACCGTCACATACCCCAAAGCCGTCGCTTTGTTGTTGTCTGCAATTTTTCCGTTCTTTAGATTAATGGCTATGAATCGATGGTCATCTGCAAGATACACAACGTTTGCGCCTCTCTGTGAAGCTTCAAAGATGCCATCCACGTCTGTTTTTTCTGTAACAAAAACATGAAAACCCATCACCCTCACAATGGCGGCTACAGATTCGCAAAAAGTATCAATAATACCAAGGCCTACCGTAATAGGCACAATGGCAACTTTTACAGACTCCATCTGTGCTTTTCTGTCCAAAAACTCCACTTGTGAAACTTTGTCCATCAGTGCCAAAAAATTCATGCCGGTTTTTTCATTTAAGTAGCGTTCACAATCATAAATATCTTTTTCAATATCCTTTATCCAATCCGTCTTCAGTCTGGTCATTTTAAGAATCCTTCTTTCTATAAATTCAGCGGCGTTCCATCAAGATAACTAATGCTCTTTCCCACTCTCTTAATGGTTTGATATCCACCTTTTACCATGGCAATTCTTTCAATTCCAAAGCCAATGCCTACCCAAGTATCAAAAATGCCCCATTGGGCATCCAATGGGTGGGGTCCATAGGCACCGGAAGCCAGTTCAATGCCGTCCACCTCAATATCCAACGTTTCAATATAAACCTCTGATTTTTCCATAATCAAATCGTATTTTTCAATGCCAAGGGCTTTCATGGCTCCTGTTGCCAATTCCTTCAACCGTTCCATTTGATCCCCATCTTTTACGCCGGCCAATTCAACAAAGTTTAACATGGTGAATTCATTCATATGCTCTGCACCTTGAGATTCCTTACGAAAACAAGACCCGGCTTCAAATATACGCACAGGTTCTTTCGTAATCTTATGTAAATCCCTCATGACTTCATATAAATTAGGGGCAAGCATAGGGCGCAAACATTTTTTGCTGTCGATCCAAAAAACTTGATTGGTCAAGGGGTGATCTTTTGTAATGGTCATCTTCTCAAGCATAGCAGCGGTAATGATGGTGGGTGTTGAAACTCTTGTAAAACCTTCTTTTTGCGTCAACCATGTTTCCAAAGAATCCTCTACTTTTTTTGCCAATGTCTTATGTTCGCCGTTAAGCAGCCTTGATATATTTTCTTTTCCGGCTTTTACCAACGCACTTTCCTTTTTCTTAAAAGCCTCATTTCGTTGCGCAATGGTTGTAAACGCCTCCTCCATTGCACGTTCATCTCCATTTAATTCAACGAAACGCTGTATTTGTGTTGTCGTATATTTTTCCGTCATAAAATCGCCTCCGATTGGTTTAAAAGTTAAAATAATTTTAGCGCAATAGCCTTAAAAGTTGAAAACAAACTTCTTGCTTCTATTCCTTTGAATATTTCCATTATATACGATAACTTTTTAAAGAAAAGGTTATTTTTTGTTTTTGTTATTTTTTTGTAAATTTTCACCCATACAAAAATGCCTATAAACACGCCTGTTGCACATCTTCCGGTGTTTCATGAAGCCTTGCATTTCGATTTTGTTCGTTTCTGGAAGACTCCTATAAAGACTTATAGGACACAAAACGACAAGCGCTTCCACTTGTCGTTTTATATATTTTCTTTTCGAATCCTATCTGATCCCTATTTTTTTAATTATTGAGCCTGCTGTTCTGTGGATTGCTTTGCACCGCCATCAGTAGGTACCAACAAATTCAGGTATTTTTCTAACTGTTTCAAATACTGTCCATACCCTGCCCAATCTCCGCTCTGCTGTGCAGCAGTTGCGTTCTTAAAGGCCTCGTTTGCATGCCCAATAATCATTTCTTGTGTCATCTCTTCTTCCTTAGCCGGCGTCCCTGTAGGCGCTTCCTCCGGTGTAAGGGCAGTTCCCGCACCACTGCCAAACAGTGAGTCCAAAGCTTCGCCTAAAGTGGCTTCATAGGCAATCCGATCACCGTAAGCCACGATGACTCTCTTCACTTCAGGCAAACTTGAATTTGATGCCTCCAAGTAAACAGGTTCCACGTAGATGATCGATTCTTCAATAGGAATGACAAACATATTTCCTCTGGTATAAGTGGAGCCCGACGAATTCCATAAAGAAAATTCCTTGGAAATCTCCGTATGTTGGTCAATCTGCGCTTCTACTTGGAGAGGACCATAGGTAATCTTATCCTTTGGAAGTTGATAAAGTACCAACTCTCCGTAATTCTCTCCATCATTTCTAGCCACCAAAAGCCCTGTCATGTTTTTCTTTCCCTTTGGCGTATAAGGGATAGAATTGATAAATTCCACCTCCTCTTCACCGGGAAGCTTCATGATATAATAATTGGGCGTCATGGCAATTTCCTCTGTTCCATAAATTTCATTGGAAATAGCCCATAAATCCTCATCTTGGTAGAATACCTTTACATCATTCATGTGGTATCGTTTGTAAACATTGGCTTGAATATTCAACATCACATTGGGATACCTGATGTGCGCTTTCAAACTTTCCGGCATTTGGTCAAAATTCTTAAACAAGTCCGGATAAATCTTAGCATAAGTGGTTGCAATAGGGTCTTGGTCATCCACAAGGTAATATTGTGTATCTCCGTTATATGCATTGATTACCACTTTTACAGAATTTCTGATATAGTTGGTTTTACTTGTGGCAATATCAAAAGGTTCTGAGTAAGGATAATTTGTACTGGTTGTATAGGCATCCACAATCCAGAAAAGTTGACCATCTGCCGTTACAATGTACGGATCTTTATCGTACTGTAAGAAGGGCATGATTTTTTGTATTCTGGCATTAATGTTTCTATTGATAATAATCTTTGAGTTACTGTCAATATTGGTTGAAACCAATAGTTTCAAGCTCTTCTCACGAACTGCAAATACCAATCGATTGAACAGTCCCAACTTGATGCCTGCATCGCCTTCATAAGTGGCATATACATTGTTGTCTCCGCTGGGGTAGTCAAACTCTTGCTCATTTGTATTGGTAAGCACATAGTTATTGGTTAATTCACCAAAGTAGATTTCAGGTCTGGTTATTTCAATTTCCTCAACCTGAGATACGGGCGGAATGTTGTAAACCAACATGTCAGGTTGACCACTGGCTGTAACCTTGTCAACTCTTGACAATGTAATTCCATATCCGTGGGTATACTTTAAATGTTTATTCAACCATTCTTCTCGAATCAACGATTCGTCAATTTCTCTGGCGGACAAGAAAGTTTGCGTGTACTTGCCGTCAAGGGTATATCTGTCCACATCCACGTCATTAAATGAGTAGTAAGGACGAATACTCTGCGTTTGATTATAGAATTTTTTAGCCGGTTCATAGTCATTGATTCTAATATTGGATATGGTGTCCATGTTGTTTGCAATATCTTGTTTTGTAAGGGTATTGTCCGCCTTAAAAGGTTTTACGCTTACAGACTGCAAATCATAGGCTAATTGGGTAAATTTAATATTGTTTTCCAGATACTGACTTTCCTTATTGATTTCATCGGGAGATACAATCAGGTTCTGAACAACCAAAGCTGCACCTGTTCCTACAGCACCGATTAAAATCATAATCACCGGAACAACTAAAATTTGCTTAAACTTTTTCTTTTTCATGCCCACCGCAAACATAACCGCTGCAACAATTGCCAACACGGATAAGATGCGATAAATCCAAAGTGTTACATTGACTTCTGTAAATCCCGCACCATAAAGTACGCCGGCATGTGAGTAAAGAAGCCCGTATTGTTTCAGGAAGAAATTTGCCGAAACCGACAAGAAAAACAAAAATCCTAAAACCGTAAACTGGGTAGATGCAATGTCCAAAATAGCCTTGACATTTCCATCATTAAACTGCTGTGCAGGTTTTCTGCCACCCCCTGCTTTTTGTGAAAACATCTTGCCAAAGGCTCCCGCAATATTTTCAAAATTTGCACCATTGGCAAATGGATTGGGATCTTCATTAGATTCACCGTAAGATTCCGTTTGCTGACTGTCAAACACTTTCGGCCTTCTCATTGAGAGAAGTATAAAATAGTAAAGCAACGTCAGCAATGCAAAGGCGATAAGGACGCCTAGGGCAATCTGATTCACCTGCTGTATAAATTCCAATTTAAAGATATAGAATGAGACATCCATCTTAAAAATGGGATCCGCTATGCTAAAATCTGTGCTGTTGGAGAATTTCAGCAATTCAAACCAAATTCTCGTAACCGTTGAAATCGTAACCAATATGCCAAATCCGGCACTCAATCCCAAAGAAATCCAATTGATGGTTTTCTCTTTGACAGTTGGTGTATCCACCATATCAACTTTTTTGTAATAACCTTTTTTAAACACTTGCAAGTATAGATAGGAAATTGCTGTCAAGATTAAGAAACATGGTATTCCTATTTTTAGCTGCGTAAACAACTGTTTAAAGAATACACTCACGTAGCCTAACTCCTTAAACCACAGGTAATCCGACACAAAGCCCACTAAGGTTCCAAAAGTAGCTACGAGGATCAATAATACCACCGCAACAATTCCTAACCCAATTCTTCCTTTTTTCAAAAAATCACCCCTTATTACTTCATAACATTTCTGATTGCATCACTGGCCAATTCCGGTAATGCATCTCTGCCTCCCTTAAATCCTTTTAACGATTCAAGATAATCCAGCCTATTTTGCATGCTCTTCTTAACACGTTCCACATAGGAAGCGTTGTCCAATTCCGGTATAAATCCTTCTACATCCATTGTTTTGATTCCTGAAAATGGTCCAAAATCTTTAAAGTTTGCCCTTTCATCTACAATGCTTTCAATGATGCCGATGGTCACTTCTTTCGGTATCTTTTTATCCAAGAAAAATCCCGTATTAATAACATAACAATTTACATGTCGCTCTGCAAACAACGCCTTAAACTTCTCATAATCCTGTGATAATGCATACGTTCTGAACGGATTTGCATAAGGCTCAAATACCAATGCATCTCGATCCACGCCCTTTGCCAGTTTTTCCGCACTGGTTCTCTTTGTTGCCAAAGTAGCACCCATTACAGAGGCCAATGTGGGATCTTCCAACTTAATTACAGGAGGAAGTGTATGGTCTTTCATGAGCCAAACGATGGAGTTAATAGGATCTTCCATTTTGTCCACTCTGTTTGCTGCCCAAAGTTTGGATTTAATGGCTCTACCGTTTCCATTTCTGATATCTTCCGTAACAAGCACCAATTTTCCTTCACTATCAATGGTCGCACCACAGTTTTGCGCCGTAATCAAGTACTTGTTATCTCCTGAAGTAAGCGGATAATCTTGTGTCTTGTCAAAATAAGAAGGCTCTAAGGCCACAGAGCTGCCATCTTCCGTAGAAATTACATACGCATCATCATGAAGAACCGTTACATCGTATTTTCCATCATGTTTTGCATGGGTTAACGTAGATTTTCCAGAACCGGAAAGACCAAATACGCCCATAACATGCTTTTGACCATCTTTTCTCACCATTCTCTTCAGCCCGCCATGACAAGAAGCATACTTGTTTCTATTTGCAACGCTCCAAGCCAGTGTCAGCGTTCCTTTTTTGTGTTCCCCGAAATAACGCATACCCAATAAGCACGCACAATTATGCTCAGGATCAAAGTAGGCCAATCCATCCGGGAAATCAGGATGACAAAAATCAGGATCTGAAAGGATATAAATATCTGCTTCATCGCCTACCGGTTTAGAATCTTTAAACATTTCATCATAGAACTCATTCTCATATTGGAAATTTAAAAGCCAGTTATAAAGGGTGTTTTCAAAATTTTCCGGAATCAATAAATTTGCCTTTATAATAAAGTCTTTATCCAGTCCTATGTAAGCTTCTGTGTGGTACATTTTTTTGTATTTTGTGTTATAAACGGCTTCCCTTAAAACCTTTGCAATCTCTGTCTCGTTGACGCCTTCTTCTCCCAATATGACTCTGGCACCTGCAAATCTACCCACTGTAGCACCATCATTACATAAAAGGATGTTTGCATCTTTAGGAAGTCCGATGCTTTCCGGTCTGTATACAGGCATATCCGTTACAATGGTGCCAATATTATTTTTTGCCATCATGTACGCATACTTCAAATCTACAACTTTCTCTACATTGTTCCCATAAAACGCTGTTTCGATTGTTGTCCTTGACATTGAAAAAGCTTTGTTCCCTGTGGTAATGTTTTTTCTTTCGAATCTTGACTTTGTTGACATTTTTGATATCCTCCTTGATGATTATTAAAACTTATAATAATTAACCACTTTCATATTGCTGCCATCTGGCTCTACATAGTATATCCAATTATACTCATTTTCTGCACCGACACCTCCTTGAGACAGTTGTTTTTTCTCATGGCACCATATGTAATACCCGTTTTCCCCTTGTCTGATTTCTCCAATTTCAAGGCGATAAAAGGTTTCGGTTATCTTTCCCAATTCTGTGGAATTTACTGCATTTTTATAGGCCTGGCTGTCTGGCTTTAATAAGTCTAAAACACTTTTGTTTCCGGCATTTACATAGTCAACCCACTGAGAACCGAAGGCCATTAAAGTGCCTACTATTTCATTGTCATAAAACGTCACATTGCCCTGGTCATCCTTAAGCCAACCATTATTCGTTAATGGTTGAGAGTTGTTGATATCGGTGACGCCATAATTTTTACCTACAATATAGGCAAGTGCATCATTGGCGATCACAGATTGAATGTTGCTATTTCTTGACGCGTTGTTTGCAATAATTAGGTTTTTATCTGCCACAGGGGTTGTATCAACATCTCCAAAGTCTATTACTCCTTTGGCGTCTTTTCCTTGGGCTTTTTTCTCTCCGTCAGGTTTGGATTTTTCCTGATCGGAACCCTTGATTATCTCTACCCACTCTGCAATCTGCTCAACCATTTTCACCTGCTGTTTCCCAATGGTTTTTGCAACTTGACTGTCCGGATAAAATCTTTGGATTCCCATGCACGCCAACTGAGCAATCAAGAGTACGACTACAATCACCGCCAAAATTCTAAGAATGATCCCTCCTCTTCCTCTTGAAGGAGGTTGTTCCTCAACATCTTTCCTGTCAAAAAACGCAGACAAAGGATCGGTATTTTCATCCCCTGGAACCTTCGTTTTCTCTATGTCTTCCACAAAACTTTCTCCTGTGGTTTCTTTTGGTGTGTCTAGCGCATCATCCAATTTTTCTATATGTATCACTTCCACTTTTGGTGTCTTGTTAAGTGGCTTTATCTCTTTTGTCTCAAATTTTTTTCGCAAAGTCTCATTGTCTTGAATAGAGGAATCCCCCAAAGACTCACTCACTGAAATATCCGATAAATCCTCATAGGTTTCAACTTTTAAGGGTGGCTCTTCATCCTTTGTTTCCTGCATTTCCGCAACTTCTGTAATCTTCCACAGTTCCACTGCCGGCGACGGGATATTTTGCGACACTACTTCTTGTTCTTGTGACTGAGGATTTTGCGGCACTACTTTTTGTTCCTGCGACTGAGGATTTTGCGATACCATTTCTTGTTCCTGCACCTGGGCATCCTTTACCGCCACCTCTTGCAAAGGCTCAAAGTTGTCCGACATTTCTGCAACAGCACGGATGCCTTCATTGGCTTTTAGAATTCTAGGGTCTGAATTTTCTCTGGATTTGATTTTCTCGTATTCCCTATCTAGCAATTTTTGAAATTCTTCATTTTTTTTACTAAACGTGAAAAATCTTTCCGGATTTGATGGATCGAAAGGCATTTTATTTTCATCACTTGATGGATTCAATGGCATTTCATTTTCATCTGCACAAATTTCTTCCAAATCTTTTTCATGGGTAAAATCTACTTCTGGAAAT
>JAVVUJ010000054.1:8640-11443 GCA_036653195.1 Anaerovorax sp.
ATCTGCACAAATTTCTTCCAAATCTTTTTCATGGGTAAAATCTACTTCTGGAAATGCTGTTTGTTGAAATGCTTCGGTTTGTTGGGAGGTCTCCCATTTTAGAGAGGTCTCCGTTTTGGGAGAGTTCTCCCATTTTGGGGCTGTCTCCCCTTCCGATGGCATTGTTTGGGAGGATTCCTTTGTATTGGATGCTTCTTCTACACCCCAAACAAATTCTGCGTCTTCTGTCTTTTTCGGTTTTGGAAATTCATATACATTCCAAGAAATTTCTAGATCTTTGCTTTCCTTTGCCCGGTCTGCCGCTTCTGAAAAAATTTCGTCTTCTACTTCCTTTTTTATTTCTTCCACTACTTTTATTTCTGCTGCTCCATCATGTTCCCCATGGATTTTGCCCGCCGTTTTTTCCTTTAATAAAGTGATTCCTGTTGCTGTCCCACAAACTTTGCAAAAAATATCTTTCTCACCCAGTAAATTTCCACAAATTGTACAATACATAAAACGCCTCCTTCCCTTATTTATTTTATTCTCTGATTTGCAATTCAAGTTCATCTGCCGTATAAACTTTACCGCTTCTCCCTATATTAAAAGACATTCCGCTTACAAATGTCTCCTGTTTTACATGGCATTCCGTGGCTTCTGCCTCGTCTAAGACCGTTACCGCTTCTACGGATTCTTCAGACATCGCCTTGGTATAACCATCAACCAAAGCTGTGCCTACCTTTTTTTCCTCCATATTCTTTAATCTTTCGTCTATACTCTGCAAAACTTGGATTTGCTCGTTGGTCTTTCCATTCCACAATTTCACTTTTTTTGAAGCAAACCAAATGAAGAGGACAAGCAAACACACTACCATGGATATTAAAATTAATAATCCTTGAAGTGAGACGCCCATACTCTTTATGCAGTCACTTATTACAACCGGAAAATTTGTAATATCGTTCATCATTCTTCCTTATATGTTTTGCATCGCTTCCATTTTCAAATTTCACACAAACTCTGTACAAGCCGCTTTCTTACCATTTCCATACCAATTCTGTACAAACCCTGTTCTTGCCTTAAATTATAAAGGCTTTCTTGCGACAACCTCCAACTGTTACCTTTGTATGCGTAATCCAGCAAACCACCTATGATTTTACATTGGTATTTATGATTCTACGAACACTTCCCTAGGATAACACCGGATTGTTGATGTTGTGTTCATTATACAATATTGCTTATAAAATAGCAATGTGAAATACGCCGAAATCTTGTTGTATACATGAAGAAGGAGTGGGGTTTTCCCACTCCATATACCAAGAGAGACCTTGATGGTACTCAATGATTTCTAATAGTCTGAATTTGTCATGTCACTTTTTGATTTTTGCTCCGCTCTATTATTGGCGTTCATTCCCTCAGTAACTTTATTGGCAACTTCTTTTTTGCCCGCTTTTTTGGATTCAGAACCATCAGATACATTGTTACACATCTTTGAATTTTGCTTTTTGTTGTTTTTCATTTTCAATCCCTCCTTGATTTTTATTATGTGTACTGCCTTGCAAATTATAAGAGGAAATTTTAGGAAATTTTTTATTTATTATTTACACAAAATTTGTATTGACAACCCCACCTCCTTCATGATAATATAATAAATGTGCCAAAACACAGCGAAAATATATGCTTCGTTAGCTCAGTTGGTAGAGCACCTGACTCTTAATCAGGGTGTCCGGGGTTCGAACCCCCGACGGAGTACCAAAACCGTTGAAAATCCAGTGTCTTGATAAATACAAGATACCTGGATTTTTTTCTTTTCCCACATTTTTCCCACATGAGATTTTTACAATAACAGTCTACGAATACCTGAGAATTCACCATTTGCCCCATTTTGATGGCTGTTCTTTGCTTTCAGATAGTACCTTCTTTACAATTTTAATTACTTCTGCTTCTGTCATTTCTTCCTCCTCCCTACATGTTGCGTTTAATCCCGTTTACGGAACTTTATATCTAAACATTAATACCGTTTAAGGAATTTGTCAAGAAATATTTTACCTTAAACGGAACTTTATTATTGACATAAGTTCCAATTAAGGTAAAATACTATTAAGAATACATTAGGAGGTGTCCGGAATGACAATTACAAATATTAAACTGTTAATGAAGAGAAAAGGTATTGGAAATAAAGACTTGTCCGAAAAATCAGGGATACCTATAGGTACATTAAACAAAATTATTTATGGAGAAACAAAAAATCCTTCGCTTGACACAATGAGATCCCTTGCAAGAGCTTTAGATTGCACGCTTGATGATTTTACTGACAATGAATATATTGGTAAAGACGACCAGCACCAAGGCTACTACCTAAACGAGGATGCTGCTAAGATGGCACAAGAAATATATGAAAACCCAAATCTTAGAATACTATTTGATGCATCTCGCAACGTAAGCACTGAGGATTTACAATTTGTTGTGGATATGATGAAGCGTCTGAAGGGCGATGATGATTAATGGAATACATAGGAGTTTATCTAATAGATTTACCGGTAGCCTTTAAAGGATATACAACGAAGAATGAAGACTGCAGTTACATGATTATCATAAATGCCAGATTAAACAGTGAAATGCAAATTGCCACTTATGACCATGAGATCGCCCATATTAATAATGGCGATTATGATTGTTGCCGGCAGGTTGGGGGAGTTGAATTAATAAGGCACAATACTCCTGAAGTAAAAAAATGCAAGCAAAATATAAAGCAATTAGATAGTTTGTTCTTACTTATGCAATTATTATAGTAGTTCTTATAAGTTACAATTATTTATAGAAAGGA
>JAVVUJ010000054.1:11543-13006 GCA_036653195.1 Anaerovorax sp.
AAGGAAGCTTTATCTATAAATAGAGAAAAGCAGAAATCTATGATAAAAAATGGGACCGCATGTCTTGGAGCGCAAGGATGGACCGTAAACAACAGTGCCGCACAAGGAAAGAAACTAGTCAACGACATGATAAAACTATGTCTTCGATCATTTAATAATGAGTGCGATGCCTCTGTCAGTTTGGTTAAATTCAACAATTTTGATAGGTGCAATTCCAGAATTGAAAAATCATCAGATGCAATAGAAAAATTAGGAAAAATGATGTCCATCAACATAGCGCCTACCTATACCAAACTAAAAAAAGAAGAATTATCCATAGCGCTGGAATATCAAGTAAAAAAGCAAGAAGAAAAAGAAGCTTTAAAGGAACTTAGAGCCCAACAAAGAGAAGAGGCGAGAGTTGCAAAGGAAATAGAAGAAGCAAGAAAAACTGCCGAAAAGGAGCAAAAACATTACAATAATGCACTATCAAATATAGAAAAGCAAATATTAGAATGCACAAATGCAGATGAAAAAGCACTTTTGCTAGAAAAAGAAAATGACTTGAAGTCTCGCTTAGAAAATATCTCTAATAATATTAAGGCTCTCGATTATAGAGAGGCTAATCAAAAAGCGGGCTACGTCTATGTGATATCAAATATTGGTGCGTTCGGAGACAATGTCTATAAAATTGGAATGACCCGCCGTTTAGAGCCCGAGGAACGTGTTGATGAACTAGGAGATGCTTCGGTTCCGTTCAACTTTGACATTCACGCAATGATTTTTTCCGAAAACGCTCCAAAACTTGAGAATGCATTGCACAAAGCGTTCGAAGGTAGCAAACTGAATATGGTGAACACCAGGAGAGAGTTTTTCAATGTAACCTTAGATGAAATCAAGAAAGTTGTCAAAGACAATCATGATAAAACTGTGGAATTCATCAACACCCCCTCGGCCGAACAATATAGAGAGTCGCTAAAATTAAAAAAATAGACCAGTGTGTGGAAATAGCATGGAACCAGCATACCGTGACGGAGACATACTTATAGTAGAACGTGCAGATAGCATTGAGATAGGTGAAATAGGCATTTTCACGCTAGATGGCGAAGGATACGTGAAACAAATATGGGGATGGGCAATTAATCTCTCTAAACGGAAATTACGACCTTATACCCATGAACGAATCTATTATTTTAAACGGTAGGGTTATAGGTATATTAGATAAAGAATGGATAGTAGAGTAGAAAGGAATACACATGCCAGATTATAAAGAGAAAATAAACGCAGTTGGAATGGAAATTTCAGTTATATCTAATGGGGATGATAATGATTATTTATCTTTAACTGATATTGCTCGATTCAAAAATCCCCTTGAACCAAAAGACGTAGTAAAAAACTGGATGCGTAACCGCTCCACCATTGAATTTTTAGGATTATGGGAAAGATTATACAATCTAGATTTCAAAGGGGTCGAATTCGACTCC
>JAVVUJ010000055.1:0-12942 GCA_036653195.1 Anaerovorax sp.
GAGGCAGGATATGTAGGTGAAGATGTTGAGAATATTCTTCTCAAATTGATTCAGGCTGCAGATTATGATATTGAGAGGGCACAAAAAGGAATTATCTACGTAGATGAAATCGACAAGATTTCCAGACGATCAGAAAATCCGTCTATTACCAGAGATGTGAGTGGCGAAGGTGTTCAACAAGCATTGCTGAAAATTTTAGAAGGTACCGTTGCAAGCGTGCCACCACAGGGAGGCCGGAAGCACCCGACACAGGAATTAATCCAGATAGACACCACAAATATCCTGTTTATATGCGGAGGTGCTTTCAATGGGCTGGATAAAATTATCCAAAGACGGATGGGAGAAAAGACCATCGGCTTTAATTCCGAAGTGAAGAGAACAAAACAGGATTTGGCAAACCCATTAAAGCACATTCAAGCCGAGGATTTGTTAAAATTTGGGTTGATTCCGGAGTTTGTGGGAAGATTGCCTGTAATGGTAACCTTAGAAGAACTGAATAAAGAAGCTCTGGTGCGAATTATCAAGGAACCGAAAAATTCATTGTTGAAACAATATAAAAAACTTTTCAAATTGGATGGAGTAGAACTTGAGATTGAAGAAGAGGCTATGGAGAGCGTCGCTCAAAAGGCCATTGAAAGAAAGACCGGAGCCAGAGGATTACGAAGTATATTGGAATATGTTATGACCGATATTATGTATGAAATCCCATCAAGGGAAGACATTGTAAAGTGCATTATAACAAAGGGAACCATTGAGTCAAACTCTAAACCGGCGCTCGTACTAAAAGAAGATGCATCATAGACAGGCGGCGCCAGCCGCCTGTTTTAAAGTTGAAGCCCCACCCGTATTTTGAATACGGCACGTGGGTCTCATACAGAAATTACCCAAATCTACGATTTGGTGAAATTTTTCAGTTGAAGCCCCACCCGTATTTTGAATACGGCACGTGGGTCTCATACAGAAATTGCCCAAATCTCTGATTTGGTGAAATTTTTCAGTTGAAGCCCCACCCCAGAAAGGCAGAGGATACAGATGACAGAAGAAAAAGAAACCTTAACTATGCCGATGATACCATTGAGAGGACTGTCTATTTTCCCTTATATGGTATTGCATTTTGATATCGGCAGAGAAAAATCAATCAGCGCACTTGAAAAAGCCATGATGCAAAATCAAATGGTGTTTTTATCATCTCAAAAAGACGCAGATACTGATTTGCCAACAAGTGAAGATTTTTATAGAATTGGTACCATTGCAAAAATCAAGCAAATGCTTAAGTTACCGGGGGACTCTATTCGGGTTTTGGTAGAAGGCATTGGTAGAGGAGAAATAGAGGATATTCTATTTGAAGTTCCTTATTTTAAGTGTGAAATTAAGAAAATTGAAGAAGCAGAATACGAAGAAATTCCCAAAGAAATTGTGGCACTTATGCGAAATGTCACAGATAATTTTGAGAAATATATTAGCCTGAATATGAAAATTATGCCGGAACTCATCACCACCATTGTAGGGATTGAGGAGCCGGGGAGATTGGCAGATATTATCACCTCACATCTAGACGTTAAAATCGAATCCAAACAGAGAATATTGGAGGCTTTCGATCACGAAAAGCGTTTAGAAATTTTAAATGAAATTCTTATCAGTGAATTGGAAATTTTGGTCATTGAAAATCAGATTAACGATCGGGTGAAAAGCCAGATTAATAAAAATCAAAGAGAGTATTATCTGAGAGAGCAGATGAGAATTATACAGGAAGAATTGGGGCAAGACATCGCCATAGAAGATGAAGTGGATGAATGGTTGCAACAGCTGAAAAAGTTAAAATTACCGGCTAAAATTGCTGAAAAAGTTGAAAAAGAAATTATGCGCATGAATAAAATGCAACAGGGTTCTGCCGAGGGTGGGGTGATCAGAACTTATGTAGAGTGGATTTTATCCTTGCCTTGGAATAAAGCCTCAAAAGCCGCCATTGACATTAAAGGCGCGGAGATTATTCTCAATGAAGATCACTATGGCTTGGAAAAAGTCAAAGAACGAATTCTAGAGTATCTGGCAGTTTTAAAATTATCTAAGACATTAAAAGGACCCATTCTTTGTCTTGTAGGGCCTCCGGGCGTGGGTAAAACTTCCGTTGCAAAATCTATTGCACGCGCTGCAAACAGAGAGTTTGTGAGAATGTCACTAGGTGGCGTTCGGGATGAGGCAGAAATTAGAGGTCACAGAAGAACTTATATCGGTGCCATTCCGGGCAGAGTCATTTCGGCCATTAAGGATGCGGGAACCAACAACCCTGTATTTCTTTTTGATGAAATTGATAAGATCGGATCGGACTTTAGAGGTGATCCAGCTTCTGCATTGTTGGAAGTATTGGATCCGGAACAAAACAAAGACTTTAAGGATCATTATTTAGACATTCCTTTTGATCTTTCAAAAGTCATGTTTATTACCACGGCAAATTCTATTGAGACCATTCCACGGCCGTTAATGGACAGAATGGAAATTATCAATGTTCCCGGGTATACAGAAGAAGAAAAAGTGAAAATTGCCCAAAAATATTTGGTGCCTAAAAAAATCAAAGAACATGGATTGAAACCTGAAAACATTTCTATTTCAGAGAGCACGCTGAGGAACATAATCAATTACTATACGAGAGAATCCGGTGTCAGAAATTTAGAACGGGAAATTGCCAATATTTGCAGAAAAGTGGCTAAAAAAATAGTAGAAGGCGATGTTTCTCAAATGAAAATTACGGGAAACAACGTTGAAAATTATTTAGGCAAAAAGAGATATAGATATGATATTATAGAAGGTGTCAATGAAATTGGCGTTACCACCGGTCTTGCTTGGACGATTGTAGGTGGAGATACCTTGTTCATTGAGACCACAGTGGTGCAGGGCAGTGGAAAATTAGTGCTCACAGGTCAATTAGGGGAAGTGATGCAGGAATCCGCAAAAGCAGGGATCAGCTATATCAGATCAAAGGCAAAGGAACTGGGCATTGATGAAAAATTCTACAAGGAAAAAGACTTGCACATACACATTCCGGAGGGCGCAACACCCAAAGATGGTCCTTCAGCAGGTGTAACCATGTGCACGGCCATTATATCTTCGTTAACCAATATACCTGTCAGAAAAGAAGTGGCCATGACGGGAGAGATTACCCTTCGAGGGAAAGTACTGCCTGTAGGCGGAATCAGAGAGAAAGTTTTGGCGGCACATAGAGCCGGAATCAAGAAGATATTGTTACCTGGGGAAAATGAAGCGGATATTGAAGAAATTCCTGCCAATGTTCGAAAAAAGATTGAATTTGTTTTGATCGAAACTGTAGAGGATGCTTTACAACATGCGTTAGTAAAGAACGTATAAACTGAACAATCAACAGCGTTTGATTGAAAAAAAGAGTAGAGGAAAAGAGATGATTATTAAAAAGGCAGACTTAATAGCGGTGGCTGTTAAGCCAAATCAATACCCGGAAGACACCATGAAGGAAATTGCTTTTGCCGGCAGATCCAACGTAGGAAAGTCATCCCTACTGAATCTCATTGTCAATAGAAGAAAATTAGCGCGGGTGAGTGGTAGTCCGGGAAAGACCAGGACCATAAACTTTTATGAAATCAATGATGGGTTCAGGATTGTGGATTTACCCGGTTATGGATATGCCAAGGTTTCAAAATCCATCTCAGAAAACTGGGGTGAAATGATTGAAACGTATCTGAGCAACAGACAGGGTCTGATTAAGGTGGCACAATTGGTGGATATTCGCCATGTGCCCACAGGTCAGGACATACAAATGTACAAATGGTTAAAGCACTATGGTTATGATGGCATTGTTGTGGCTACAAAGGCAGATAAAATTTCAAGAAATGAAATGACGAAAAACATTGGAATCATTCGTAGAACCTTGGGATTAGCACCTGAGGATAAGGTTTTCCCGATCTCGACCTTAAAAAGAACAGGATATGATCAACTTATGGACGAGATGGATCAGCTGTTGGAGGGTTAAAAGATGCAATTTGTTTTCTTTCGAGTTTTAATCAAAAGAATACAGGCGATACGATTTTTGATGAAAGATAAGGCGGTACCCAAACGTAAGAAGGCTTTGATTATATTGGGTATTGTTTACTTATTTTTACCTGTAGATTTAATTCCACCTATTCTTTTTCCCATTGCATGGATGGATGATATGGTGATTTGGTTGTTTATCCTGTGGCATCTGAAAGATGAACTGGATTCCTATTGGTTGGGACCCAAAGAGTCTAAACCGTCAGAGGTATACAAGGGAAAGAAAATTATAGAAGATGTAGCGTTTGAAGTGAAAGTTGATGATGACAAGAAAAAGGAGTAACATAGGATGGACAAAGAATACAAATTTGGTGAAGTGCTGATTACGGAGGAACAGATTCATAACAGAGTGGTAGAATTGGGTAAACAAATTTCTAAAGATTACCAGGGAGAAGAAATTTTACTTGTTGGCATTTTAAGAGGGTCGGTGCTGTTTCTAAGCGATTTGATGCGTGCCATCTCAGCGGACACAAAGATTGACTTCATGGCAGTAAGCAGTTATGGGGCATCTACAAAATCTACCGGTGTAGTGAAGATCAACAAGGATCTTGAATCCAGTATCGAAGGACTTCATGTTATCGTGGTAGAGGACATAGTAGATACAGGAATTACCCTTCATTATCTTAAAACCTATTTGCAAGATAGACTTCCAAAATCTCTAAAGGTTTGTACTTTTTTAGATAAGCCGGAAAGACGACAAGTGAATATAGAAGCAGACTATGTGGGGTTTGAAGTAGATAATAAATTTATTATCGGATATGGCTTGGACTATGGACAAAAATACAGAAATTTGCCATACATTACTTGCCTAGAAGAAATATAAGATGTATAATTAATAGCGATGGATTAAGAAAGAAACTAAAGGAGAAAAAAATGGGCTATAAAGTAGAAGTAGGACTATCAAATAAGCATCTTCATTTGAAGACAGAAGATATTGAGATTTTATTTGGAAAAGGGCATGAATTGACACCGACAAAACCGTTGAAACAACCGGGTCAGTTTGCTTGTGAAGAAAAGGTAGATATTGTAGGACCAAAGTCAACACTAAAGGGAATTCGAGTCCTTGGACCTGCCAGACCGGAAACACAGATTGAACTTGCCATGACAGATGCCAGAACCATAGGGATTTCGGCTCCTGTCAGAGAGTCAGGAAAGCTTGAGGGAACACCGGGGTGCAAATTAGTGGGACCTAAAGGTGAGATTGAATTGGATCATGGTGTAATCGTTGCCCTTCGACATATCCATCTTACACCGGCACAAGCCGTTGAAGCAGGTGTAAAGGACAAGGATGTAGTCAGCATGAAGGTAGAAGGAGAAAGAGGCTTGGTATTTGATCATGTGCTTGTACGTTCAGGCGATGCACACGAAAGAGAATTCCACCTTGATACAGACGAAGGAAATGCTGCGGGACTTGGCGGCAATTCAGTTGCGGAAATCATAAAATAAGATAAAATAAAAAAAACACCCCATGAACTTTCACGGTTCGTGGGGTGTCTTTTTTGATTTGTAAGGTTCTGTTTGAGCAAAGAAATGTAAATTTTAAATTTATGCTTTTCCGTTGCAACCTAAAACATTAACCAATTTACGTTTTACCATGTCCTTTATTGCGGCACGAGCAGGGGATAAGTACTGACGTGGGTCAAAGTCCGCAGGGTGAAGGAACATATGCTCACGAATGGCAGCCGTCATAGCCAAGCGCAAATCAGAGTCGATATTGATTTTGCATACAGAACTTTTTGCTGCTTGTCTAAGCATTTCTTCGGGAATTCCAATGGCATCAGGCATATTACCGCCATATTTGTTTACCTTTGCTACAAATTCCGGAATAACAGAAGAAGAACCATGAAGCACAATTGGGAAACCAGGTAATCTTTTTTCTACTTCTTCCAGGATATCAAATCTTAATAGGGGTTTTTGACCCGGTTTAAATTTGTAAGCACCGTGGGAAGTTCCGATTGCAATTGCAAGAGAGTCTACACCTGTTTTTTGAACAAATTCTTCAACTTGATCGGGATCTGTGTAAGAATGGTTTTCAACGTTCACATCATCTTCGATGCCGGCAAGTTTTCCCAACTCTCCCTCAACTACACAGCCGTGTGCATGTGCATATTCCACTACTTTTTTTGTAACAGCGATATTTTCTGCGAATGGAAATTGAGATCCATCAATCATAACAGAAGAGAAACCACCGTCTACACAAGATTTACATATTTCGAAATCACCGCCGTGATCTAAGTGAAGAGCAATGGGTAGGTCTGTCTCTATGATGGCAGCCTCAACTAGCTTTAAAAGATAAGTATGATTTGCATACTTTCTGGCACCAGAAGAAACCTGAAGAATCAGCGGTGCATTTTCTTCTTTGGCAGCCTCTGTAATGCCCTGTATAATCTCCATGTTGTTCACATTAAAAGCACCGATTGCGTAACCGCCGTCATAGGCCTTCTTGAACATCTCTGTAGTAGTAACAATTGCCATAATAATTTACCTCCATAATGTTGTTTCATAATGACTAATATAGCTTTATATGAATAGTATACACCTAACCGTAAAAGTTTTCATTAAAAAAGCAAATTTAAAAACAATTTATTGAGGATGTTTTTCGTCATGGGTTGATAACATGGATAACAAAGGTCCCACTGTGGCTATTAAATTTTCAATACCGCCAAATTGTTTTACACCGGCTAAAGTATTTGCCATGGCATTGAGTTGTTTTCCTTCTTTTTGATCTACCAAGAGATCTTTCACCATATCCAAGGATTCCTGAACTCGATCTATGGAACCGCCTTTTGGAATAGGTTGTTGAGACATTTGTTTTACATTGTTTATTTTTTCCAGCGAACTCGTTAAAGTGTGGAGCCTGTCTAAAAGCAACTCCATCTTAAACGTATCAAAATAATCGGGAATTTTTTTCAGGGCAGAAGAGCCGGTTTGATTGGCAAAAACCAGAATGAGAATCAAAATCAGTGCAGGATTCATATGTATCACCTCGTTATAACTAAAATAATGAAAGGTTTTCCATATATTATATGAAAGAAAGGGAGGAAAGGTGCATACATTGTAAAGTAATGTATGGAAAGTATAGGCGTATTTCATAGTAAATCCGTTATTTTTAAAAGAAGCTTTGTAAAAGAAGCAAAACTTCTTAAAACGCAGGGTACAAGGAGGAAAATATGGATATAAATGAAAAAATGATACAAGATTTAGCGGGGCAGATGGGGTTTCAGGGAAAGACTGCCAAAGTAGCCGAAAAATTTAAGGACAAAAATGAAGATGAATTGGTGGATGAAATTCTAAACTTAAAAAAGGCCATGAAGTCCAACCCAAAACAGTTTGAAAAACAGATGAGTGCCGTAAAGTCTTTAAGCAGTATGATGAACTCGGAGCAGAAGGAAAAGCTGAATAAAATCATCAGCATGTTGGAAAAAGAATAGTCATGGCTGCATGGATGACACGCAAAGTAGGATAAGGCCTAAAAAATGATGCTTTGTTTGCAGCAGATTTCTGTGCAAATCAAGCATCATTATAGGTGAACTATGAAAATCCAAGAAGCTCTTTCTCTATATTATTTAATCAAAATAGCAATAGTTTGTTCCAATGTGGCATTTGAAGGAATGATAAAAGTACCCGCTTTCAATTTTGATGCAACGCCCGCGGAATTTACAGCGGTAACAAATTCATCTTTTGTATCAATAAGTTTTACTTTCAAAAGCGAGTCCGCAATTTGCGTACCGGTTGAGCCGGGTTCCACATAGATGGAATAGTTGACTACAGGCGCTGCGCCCTTTTTAGTTGGATTGTCAGAAGGTTTCTTTTGAGTGGCTTTTGTGTCATCGGAAGGCTTCTGATCGCTGGAGTTATTCGTATTCCCTGGGGGCGTTTCGCCTTTTGAAGGAGAGGCAGGTGTATCCGTAGGTTTTTCGTCGGAAGGTTCCTGTACGCTTGTATTTGCACTTGCGGAAAGTGCAGAAGGATAAGCCATGATGGCACCTACACGGTTAACGATGACCAGCGCTGCAATGCAGATAATAATTACGGCAATAAAAATATCGTTTTTATCATATATAAAATTTTTAAACTTTTCCATTTGTGTCCCCCTATGGGCAATCGTATAAACGAAATCCCCCTTTTTTCTTTGAATTTTTACAATAATACTCTATCACAGAAGGCAGAAAATAACAAATAAAAACAGCCATAAGGTTTATTAAGTTTTGTTTACACTGTGTACTTTTCTTGCCAATTATTGTATAATCAAGTTTAGTGGATTTGCCCCATATTTTTTTGTTGAAAAATGAGGTGAGAAGCAATAAGGAATAAGGAGAACAATTGATAAACTTAACAATCACTGAGAATGAGGATAACCAAAGACTTGATCGGTTTTTGAAAAAATATTTTAAAAGTGCACCATTGAGCTATATTTATAAGTTGATTCGAAAAGACGTAAAGCTAAATGGGCGGCGTGCTAAAATAGAAACCATGCTTGTTTCGGGAGATGAATTGTGCATTTATGTTAGTGAAGAAGAGGCACAGTCTTATCAGGAACAAAAGGAACGCCCTATGGCAAAGAAACAGTTCCAAATTGCCTATGAAGATGAAAATATTATTGTCGTAGTAAAACCTTTCGGGCTTTTGACCCATGGTGATCATCTGGAAAAGAAAAACCATTTGGCAAACCAAGTGTCTGGATATTTGGCCGAAAAAGGAGAATACAAGCCGGGAAGAGAGCGAACCTTTGTACCGTCTCCTGTAAATAGACTGGATCGAAATACCACAGGGCTTGTTATTTTTGGAAAGAACAATAAATCCCTTCAAAGCCTTAACAAAATGATTCGGGAAAAAGGGTATGTGCGTAAGTATTATTTGACTGTAGTTTCAGGCCATTTGAGAAAAGAGCTGCAATTAAAGGATAAGATGGAAAAAGACGGGAATCGAAATGTGGTAACCGTTTTAGACATGGAAGATGCCAATGGAAAGGTGATGGAAACCATTGCCAGGCCGTTGAAATATGCCAATGGGTATACCTTGGTAGAGGTGGAGCTTGTTACGGGGAGAACCCATCAAATAAGAGTCCATTTGGCCAATGCAGGATATCCCATTATTGGAGATGTGAAGTACGGCGATAGAAGAGTAAATGAAAAAGTAGCGGTAGAATTTGGTTTGACAACACAGTTTTTGCATGCTTATCGGTTGTTTTTTGAAGACGGCATTGAGCCGTTGGCGTATTTAAAGGGAAAAGAAGTCATAGGTGTATTACCTCCTTATTTAGAAGAAATCAAAGACGAGTTATTTGGGAAATAGGGATGGGTCGTTGATATTTAGAAAAATTTAAGCGGGTCATTGAACATAGATAGGCACTTGTCAATAGGCTGGGAACCATAGGGAGGCGAAAATGTCATATCAACAAGATAACAGACCATTTAAAGAAAAGTACAGGATTTATATTTATCCTGTTGTTGCAGCACTGATTATTACCATGTTTTGGAGACCCACCGTTGCCAATGGAGATGCCATGGAACCGGGTATTCATGATGGACAAGTTATTATTATTACAAAAGAAAAATACAGTGAAAACAGAGGGTATCCTAAGTTGGGTCAGGTGGTGGCGTTTGTAGATGATATTGCAAAAGCAAAGGTAGAGGGCGACAATTCCATTCGAAGAGTGGTGGGTTTACCCGGAGATAAACTTTACGTGAAACAGGGAAAATTGTATAGAAATGGCAGCCTTGTTAAGGGCGGAGATACCCAAGGAACTCTGGGTGTGGATATGGATCCGGTCACCGTTGGTAAAGAAGAAGTATTTGTAATCAGTGATGATGGGCGAAATACAGCAGATAGCAGAAATGAAAAAATCGGACCGGTAAAAATGAACTTGATTCGTGGAAAATGCTCTTTGATTGTTTGGCCTATAGGAGATTTTGGCTTGATAAAATAGAATATACGTTGCCTATTTAAAATAATTAAAAGAGAATTTGGATAAGATAAGTGTGAAAGTTCTTTCATGCTTCTGCTAAGCAATCCAATATGGAGGAAAATGATGAAAGAATGGATTAGGGATATTTTAATTGCGATTGTTATCGCGTTGCTCATTACACAAGTGATAAAACCAACCATCGTAAAAGAGAATTCCATGCAAGCTACGTTATATGAGAACAATTACCTTTTGCTAAACAAGCAGGCCTATTTGTTCAGTGAACCGGAATACAAAGACATCGTTGTTTTTCATTCCAATTTAAAAACTGCCGAAGGCAAGGAAAAATTGTTGATTAAGAGAATTATCGGTTTGCCCGGGGATATCATTACCATTGAAGACGGGCAGGTTTATAAAAACGGAAAAGCACTGGAGGAACCTTATATCAAGGAACCGTATACCATGGGAGATACAGTATTGGAAGTGCCGGAAGGATTTATGTTTGTTATGGGGGATAACAGACAGCATAGTGCCGACAGTCGAGACCCTCAAATTGGGTGTGTAGAAATGAACAAAATTGTAGGAAAGGCTTTTGTAAAACTTTACCCATTTAATGAAATGGGGTTGATTCATTAAGCCCCACTAAGGGTTGTCAAAGAAGGACATCCTAAAGAGCTGAGTGAATGGTTTCCTGTCAACAGGAACGTATAAAAGTTGAACTATTATTTTCTGACAAAGGGGACTGGGCAATTGATTTGCAAAAACAGGGGGAAGCAAATTGAAAAAGAATATTTGGGAATTTTCAAAGACCATCATACTGGCCATTATCGTCGCACTGGTCATTACTACGTTTATAAAACCCACTCTTGTGAAGGGATACTCTATGTATCCTACCATCGAACCTGACAATTACCTGATCGTTAATAGGCTGCCCTATATCATAGGAGAGCCGGCCAGAGGGGATATTTTGGTCTTTAAAGCGAATATTCACAGTGCTACGGGGGAAGAAAAGGATCTAATAAAGCGGGTGGTTGGAATCGCCGGGGATGAAATTGAAATTATAAATGGGGCGGTATATCGAAATGATAAAAGATTGAAAGAAGGCTATTTGATTCCGGAAACTTTTTCCGGACATATGGAGAAGATTAAGGTTCAAGAAGGGTATCTCTTTGTGATGGGAGACAATCGGCCTGACAGCTTAGATAGCAGGGATCCGGCTATAGGCATGGTTCAAGTGAGTGATGTCTTAGGCAGAGCGGATTTAAGGCTATATCCACTTAATGAAATGGGTATTTTAAATAAGGTGAAAGAATGAGACAAAAAAAAATCTTAGCCAACAATAAAAAGGCTAGACATGAATATTTTATAGAGGAAGTTTACGAGGCGGGTATGGTGCTGACAGGCACTGAAATTAAATCCATGCGCCAGGGAAAACTGAATTTAAAGGAAAGTTATGCGAAAATAGAGAATGGAGAATTGATCATCTATGGCATGCATATCAGCCCTTTCGAACAAGGAAATCGGTATAATGTAGATCCATTGCGTCCGAGAAAATTGTTGTTGCATAAGCAGGAAATCAGAAAACTCATTGGAGCCATTACCTTAAAGGGGTTGACGATTATACCATTAAACGTTTTTTTAAATGAGAGGGGCATGGCAAAGATGGAAATTGCAGTAGCCCGTGGTAAGAAAAACTATGATAAGCGAGATGACATGATCAAGAAGGATGCAGATCGCAAGATCCAACAGGAAATGAAAAAATCCAGCAGAAATTATTGAGAGGTACAAAATTGCAGCAGCAGAAAATTAACACGATTATTTTCGACTTGGATGGTACTTTGGTTAACTCCATAGACGATTTAACGGACAATGTAAATCGGGTTTTAGGCGCGGAAGGATATCCTAAAAGAAGTTTGGAAGAAGTCAAATCTTTTGTTGGAAATGGCATTCCCATCCTTATGGAGAGATCGCTTCCCCAAGGAACACCACAAGAAGAAGTTCTTCGATGTTTAAAAATATTTACCGTTTATTACTTACATAATATGCATAATAAGACACAACCTTATGAGGGGATTGTGCCGGTATTGGAAGAACTGAAAAAAAGAAATATTAAAACAGGTGTGGTATCCAATAAATTAGATGAAGCCACTAAAAAAATGTGTAGCCATTATTTCCCTCATCTCATAGACGCTGCCATTGGTGATACGGAGCATAGAAAGAAAAAGCCCTGTGCAGACAATGTATTGGAAGCCATGGATATTTTGCAGGCAAAACGGGAAACCACACTTTATGTGGGAGACACCAAAGTAGACGTGGAAACTGCCCGCAATTCCGGGTTGCCTATTTTAGGTGCATCTTGGGGATATCGAGGCAGAAAAAAACTGGAAAAAGCAGGCCCTGATTTTATCATAGACACACCTTTTGAAATCTTAACTTGGTTGGATGGAAAGATTGCCTCCAATACAAAAGTTGATTAGTACTCAATCCTAAAATAGTCCAGAGGCTTCTTGAATTTATCCTGTGCCGCAAGGCAGGTGTCGGTCAGATAGCTCTTTTCGCTGTCCCACTCGTGCAAACCGCGATAATAGAACAGCTTCATATCATCGTCAATGATAAACGGCACGATGCCGTTTCGCAGGCACTCCTTGAGCATGATAAGCCGCCCCACACGCCCGTTGCCGTCTTTGGGACATATTCCATTTCTTTGCCGTTTCTGCTACCCATAGGCATGAGCCATACCTCCGGCTCTGCCCGACTGAGGAGAGAAACAACGTAAAAAATCAGTCGGGCTTTCAGCCGCTATAAATCAATGAAAAAAGGACTTTCACTTTTCACGTTGCAAAAGCTGTGGATTTGATGGACTTGTAAGGACAGGTCTTGCACCACCAGTGACTGCATAAATTAAATATCTCAAGATTTCGCTGTCTTTTTTAATCTGATTTAAGGTCAGGTTAGCTTTGCTATACCCATTTTAGCAA
>JAVVUJ010000056.1:0-12267 GCA_036653195.1 Anaerovorax sp.
CGGTAGTTACTTCAGGACTGCCGAACATTACACCCACTTTTTCTCTTAATTGGTTGATAAAAATCACGGCTGTTTTGGACTTGCTAATAGAACCGGCCAGTTTTCTCAAAGCCTGAGACATCAATCTGGCCTGTAATCCCACATGACTGTCTCCCATATCTCCTTGTATTTCCGCTCTGGGTACAAGGGCAGCCACAGAGTCTACGACCACAATGTCAATGGCACCGCTTCTAACAAGCATCTCACAAATTTCCAACCCCTGCTCTCCTGTATCCGGCTGAGAAATCAACAATTCGTCAATATCAACGCCTAAATTTTTAGCATATTCGGGATCTAAAGCATGCTCTGCATCTATGAACGCGGCTTTGCCGCCTTTTTTTTGCGCTTCTGCTATAATATGTAGGGTTAGTGTGGTTTTACCTGAAGATTCCGGTCCAAACACCTCTACAATTCTTCCCTTTGGAATTCCGCCAATGCCTGTGGCAATGTCCAAACTGACTGCGCCTGTAGGAATTGACTCTATGTTCATTCGGGCACCTTCATCGCCTAATTTCATAATGGCACCTTTGCCGAATTGTTTTTGTATCTGTAACATAGCCGCTTCCAACGCTTTGTCTTTTTCTCCTTGATTAATATTTATATTGGTCTCTTTTTTTACAGTGTTATTTGCCATACTTTCCCTCCGGTTTTATGGTTATTTCTCAAACCATACATCGTAAACATAACGAACATTTGTTCTGCTTTCATCATAATCCAAATGATAAAAAAGGTCAAGTCTTTTTTACTCAAAACTTACCGTTGAACGAAAAAAGAAATAAATTTTGCAGAAATCTGTTTTGTGTTATTTTACTATGTTTTACATAAATTGTCAATCGTTTTTTAGGGAATGATTTCACGAAATGATTATTTTTGTAATGTGAATCATCCCTTTTCAAAAATAATCATTCTATGGTAGCAAATAAGCAAATTTCAATGGCTAATGGCTATCAAGTGGATTTCCTTTGATCCGATTAGCCAATCAGCTTATTGACCAGATCCAACATGTACAGCACTGAATAATTTCGATTCCATTTTCTGTTTATATTTCGCATTCTACATTCTTTTGAAAGAATTTTCTCATCAAAAATAGCACAAATATAGACGAGACCTACCGGTTTTTCCTCAGTTCCCCCATCAGGTCCGGCAATTCCTGTAATAGAGATGCAAACTCGGCTTCCTGTCTTTTTTTGAAGACCCTTGGCCATTTCAATGGCTGTTTCTTCACTGACTGCACCATATTTTTCTAAGGTTTCCTTCTTTACGCCCAGTTCTTCCATCTTTGCTTTATTGCTGTAAGTAACCAATCCTCTGTCAAAAACCGACGATATGCCGGGAATATCTGTCAGTGTCTCCGCAAAAAGACCGCCGGTACAGGATTCAGCACAAGAAATGGTGATGTCTCTATCCATTAATTTTTTTCCAACTACTTGAGACAGGGTTTCATCGTCATAACTAAAGGTGTACGCGCCAATAATTTCTTTCACTTTCTCTATCATTTCGTCTACGGCTTCTTTTGCTTCTTCTAACGTGGGACGTTTGGACGCAATTCGAAGACAAGCCTCTCCTTCTTTTGCGTAGGTGGCCAAAGTGGGATCTGTTTGCCCATCAATTAAATGCTTCACCGCATCTTCCAATGAAGATTCTCCTAATCCGAATGTACGTAACATTCGGTAAAAGATAACGGCCCCTGATTTCCCTTCCAAATACGGCTTTACTTTCAATTGAAACATTCGGGTCATCTCTCTTGGTGGCCCAGGCATACAGATGATTATTTTGCCATTTTCTTCCAAAGCAAACCCGGGTGCCGTGCCGGCATCATTGTCAAATATTGTCCCGCGAGAAGGCATATAGGCCTGTTTGATGTTGTTGTCAGTCATAGGCCTGCCGATTTTTTTAAAATAAGCCTGAATCCAATCTAAGGTTGGTTGGTGCAAGATCAACTGATCATGGAGTGCTTCTGCTGCAATTTCCTTTGTTAAATCGTCTTGTGTTGGTCCAAGCCCACCTGATGTAATGATCACATCGCAATCTAAAAAAGCTTGGTCGATCATATCTTTTAAACGTTCAGGATTATCCCCCACTGTATAATGATACATGACGTCAATGCCCATGGCATTTAATTGTTGGGATAAGTAAACGGAGTTGGTATTGGTAATTTGTCCAAATAAAATTTCTGTTCCTACACTTAAAATTGCTGATTTCATAATCCTATGTTGCATGATGTACCTGCTTCAATCTACACCATGCGTCTCCTTTCGTTTCATTGATTTTATAAATTGGTAATGGAAAACCCTTTTATTTCATGGAAAATACAGCTTTGTTTTTAATCATATATTCTATACCGGAATAAATGGTTAAAATTAAAGCGCACCATAGCATAATCGTTGCAAAGGGTACACCAATGAGAGCAAAGGGCCAATTTTTCAGAAGTATGGCTGTGATTGCTACCATTTGAAAGACTGTTTTTAGCTTTCCGGACTTGCCGGCTGCAATGACAATGCCTTCACTGGCTGCGACTGAACGTAATGCTGTTATTGTAAACTCTCTTGCCAAGATAACGATTACGATCCAAGCCTGGATGTCCCCTAATTCTACCAAACATACAAGTGCAGAAACCACCAAAAGTTTATCTGCCAAGGGGTCCATAAGCTTTCCGAAGTTTGTAATTAAATTGTATTTTCTTGCTATGTGCCCATCCAATGCATCTGTAGCGGCAGCAACAACAAATATGGCAGCTGCCCAATAGTAATGTCCTAACATGAGTACGACGATAAATACCGGAATTAATATAATTCTCAGCATGGTTAATTGATTTGGTAAATTCATTTTCTACTACCTTTCGTTTCTACATTAGCGAGTTAGATATTTTTATGCCAGTTCCCCTACTAAATCATAATCAAAAGCATCTACAATTTGAACCTTGACAAAATCTCCAATTTTAATCCGCGCTCTATCCGCTTCACAGCTGCATGTAAAGAGCACAGCGTTATCAATTTCAGGGGCATCATATTGGCTGCGTCCTATAAAAGTATACCCATCTTCTTGTTCTTCAACAAGGACTTCTAAAGTTTTCCCTATTTTTTTCTCGTTGGAAGCCAAGGAAATATCCAATTGCATGGTCATTAACGCATCTTTTCTTTTTTCTTTTGTATCTGATGGGACTTGTCCCTTCATAGTGGCTGCCGGTGTACCTTCTTCTTTTGAATAAGAAAAAACACCCAATCTTTCAAATTTCATTTTCTCCACAAAGTCTGCCAATTCTAAAAAATCCTGCCCGGTTTCCCCCGGAAATCCTGTAATCAACGTGGTTCGAATGTGGATGTCCGGCATTGCATTCCTTAATTTTGTCAGGGTTTCCATAATGGATGCGTGGGTGGATCTCCGATTCATGGCTTTCAGTAGCTTATCCGTTGAATGCTGAATAGGAATATCGATATAGTTGCATACCTTTTCTTCCCTTGCCATCACTTGAATCAATTCATCGGAAATGCGATCCTCATAGCAATACATGAGGCGAATCCAATGAATCTTTTCGATTTTACACAATTGCTCAACCAGTTTTGCCAGACGGTATTCCCCGTAAAGGTCTTTTCCGTATCCTGTCACATCCTGTGCAATCAAAATGATTTCTTTACATCCTTGGTCAGCCATGGCTCTTGCCTCTTCTAAAATATCTTCCATTTTGCGGCTTCTGTAGGCACCTCGAATGGAAGGAATGACACAGTAGGCACAGCAGTTATCGCAGCCTTCTGCGATTTTTAATGGCGCAGAATAATTTGGACCCATTCTCTTGCGGCCCCCCTTTTCAAGAAAGTTTTTTTCATAGGTGCTAAATTGTTTTTTTCTGGTTCCGAATTGAAATTCTTCCATAATTTTAGGTAGGTTTTCATAATCGTTGACGCCTACAAAGATGTCAACCTCCGGCATTTCTTTATATAATTCTTCCTTATAGCGTTCTGACAAACACCCAGATACTATGAGACATTTTTTCTCTCCGCAAGCTTCTGCATCCTGTTTGTGCTGTGCCATTTCAAAAATTTTATCAATGGACTCTTTCTTGGCATCGTTGATAAATCCACAAGTATTGACCATAATGAAGTCGGCCTCTTCCGGTACCCCTACAATTTGGTGGTGCGCATTTTCTAAAATGCCTGCGGCTGTCTCTGAATCCTCTTGATTTTTTACGCAGCCTAATGTTTCAATGTATATTTTCATTCATTTATCCTCTGTTTAATGACTATAATTTATGTTTATGCAAAAGACATATAGAAATGGTCTTTTTATTATGATAGGGGGGGTTCTTCGGCAGAAACTTCCTCGTCCAGTGCATATAATTCTTCTTCGGTTAAAAATACTTGGCGTGGTCTGCTTCCGTCTGCCGGCCCTATAATGCCCCTGGATTCCATCATATCCACAAGTCGAGCAGCTCTGTTATATCCCACTCTGAATCTGCGCTGAAGCATGGACACAGAAGCCTGCTTTGCTTTTACAACAACTTCAATTGCATCGGGAAGAAGTTCATCTTCATCTTCATTTGAGTTTGGAGATTGTACCTTTTCAATGGTATGAATCACATCGTTGGAATACGTATGTTCAACGCCTTGGCTTTTTACATAGTCGATAACAGCATTGACTTCTTGGTCGGAAATAAAATTACCTTGCACTCTGATTGGCTTTGCCATACCCAATGGATTGAACAACATATCGCCTTTTCCCACCAGTTTTTCCGCACCACCCATATCCAGGATGGTTCTTGAGTCAAATTGAGAAGACACTGCAAAAGCAATTCTTGACGGAATGTTTGCTTTGATCACACCTGTAATAATATCTACAGACGGTCGCTGTGTTGCAACAATGAGATGCATCCCTGCAGCTCTTGCCATTTGCGCAAGTCTGCAAATGGACTCTTCTACTTGAGAAGGAGCCGCCATCATTAAATCTGCCAACTCATCTATAATAATCACGATTTGAGGCAAGTATCGGTCGTTTTCATTTTTTTCTTTCACGGCGTGATTGAAAGACTCTAAATCTCGTACGCTTTCCTCTGCGAATTTTTTGTATCGATCGGTCATCTCTGCCACCGCCCAATTTAGTGCGGCTGCGGCTTTACTTGGATCCGTAACCACCGGAATTAAAAGATGGGGTATGCCGTTGTAACTGCCAAGTTCAACCACTTTTGGATCTACCAATACTAATTTTACCTCATCAGGATTTGCTTTATACAACAAACTGACAATAATGCTGTTAATGCAGACACTCTTTCCCGACCCTGTAGAACCGGCAATGAGCAAATGAGGCATTCCCTTTAAGTCTGCTACAATAGAATTTCCGGAAATATCTTTTCCCACAGAAAAAGTGATCTTTGATTTTGCATTTTTAAATTCTTTGGAATCTATAATTTCTCGTATGGATACTAAATTTACTTTTTCATTTTCCACTTCAATGCCCACAGCAGCCTTGCCGGGTATGGGTGCTTCTATTCGTATGCTTTTGGCTTCTAAATTTAAAGCGATATCATCGGAAAGTCTGACAATACTGCTGACTTTCACGCCGGTGCTTGGCTGAATTTCATAGCGAGTCACCGCCGGACCTTTGGTCACTTTGGTTACCTTGGCATTCACATTAAAATCTTGCAATGTTTTTTCCAGCTTGGCAGCCTTTGCCTGTAAGGTCTCTTCTTCTCCTGCTTTTACACCGATGGTGTTTTTCTTTAAAAGTTCTATGGGTGGTAATTTAAAGACCACATTGGGAGATGTGACAGGTGGAACCAAGTTGAGTTCTTCCGGTGCCAATACGGCTTTGGATGCATCACGATTGGTCATTTTTTTTACATCAGAAATGGCTTCAACGTGTTCTGGATTGGGGATTACTTGGGCAGCCACTGTTTTTTTTTCTTCTGTAGGTAAATCCGGGTCCATTTCCGATGCAGACGTTATAATCTCAGGAATCCCATCTTTGGCTTTGGGTGTTTCTCTTTCAAACAAATCATCATCGTTCATATAATCTAAGATTTTCATTTGTCCACGGCTGATTGCTGTGCCTACGGGGGTGTAAAGAGAATCCTCCGTTATGGCAGAATGACTGTTGGTTTTTGTATTGCGGCCGGTTTTTTTTTCTTTAATCTCCCCTTCCGGTTGGGGTTCCGTCTGGGATTCCAGTTGTTCAATCCAGTCTCTTTCATGTTTTCTTAACGCTCGTTTTTCTTTCAATTTATCCATAAATTGAGACAAAGGGGTATTGATCACCAACATAATGGAAACGATAATCACGGCAGTAGATAGAATATAAAGTCCTACCATCCCGATAATCTGAATCAGTAAAAGCCCCACCGTCATTCCAAAAATACCGCCGCTTTTCAGTAGGACGCCGGTACGAAACATTTCTAGCATAAATTTTAATGAAAAGGCATAATGAGTTCCTTCACCTAAAAATCTTGCTGAATTCAGTATGGTTAAAAATAAAAAAATAAGGACTAAAAAACTGGCTGATCGGGCTGTAATATGTGCCGTCTTTTTTGCAAACAACAAGACACCATATAACAATAAGTAATAAGGTAAAATATAAGCGATGGCGCCAAAAGAACCTAATAGCACCTCCTTAATAAATAGACCCAACTGACCTGCGGCTTCTGTTTGTACAGAAATCGCAAGGAAAATGCCAAAGGCCACCATAATAATGGACCAAATTTCGTCTCGTAGCCTACTGCCAGTCACCTTTTTCAAGTATTCCTGTTTTTCTTTTTCTTTACTGGCGATTTTACTCTTGCTGTTGCTCTTGTTTTTGGACCCTGCAGGCCTTCCTGGTTTTTTCTTTTCTTCTGCCATATTGTGGTATGCTCCTTTAATTTATACTTCTATGTCTACCCAAAAAAGTAGAACAGAATCGGGACAATATCTACCCTATATCATATCACAAAGAGGAAAAATTTGCATTAAGAGTTACGCTTGTTTTTAAATTCTTAAATTTTATTGTTTTTTCATACACAAATTTGACAAAATAGTATATAATGGTTAGAAAACACAAAAAAGGAGAAAAAAACATGAACAAGAAACCGAATTTAGCCATTGTTGGTGCTACAGGACTTGTAGGTAGTACATTCCTTAAGGTATTAGAGGAAAGAAATTTTCCATTTGACAACCTATATATGATGTCATCTGCAAAATCTGCAGGCACTACACTTACATTCAAGGGCAAAGAGTACATCGTTGAAGAATTAACAGAACATTCTTTTGACAAACCCATTGATATCGCTTTATTTTCAGCAGGCGGTTCTGCAAGTGAAAAATTTGCACCCATTGCGGCCTCTCATGGTTGCATCGTAGTTGATAACAGCAGTGCGTGGAGAATGGATAAGAGTGTTCCCCTTATTGTTCCGGAAGCCAACAAAGAGGATATTGCATGGAACAAGGGAATCATTGCCAACCCAAACTGTTCTACCATTCAGGTGATGGTACCTTTAAAGCCCCTTCATGACAAATATAAAATCAAACGAATTATTTACTCTACTTATCAGGCGGTCTCCGGTTCAGGATTAAAGGGAATCAATGATTTAACAGAAGGATTAAACGGAAATGACATTATGCAGGCGTACCCACATCCTATTGCCGGAAATTGCCTTCCCCACATTGATGTATTCCTTGAAAACGGCTACACAAAAGAAGAAATGAAAATGATTAAAGAAACTCATAAAATTCTTAGGGATGATACCATTGCTGTCACAGCCACCACAGTGCGTGTGCCTGTATTTGATTCTCACAGCGAATCTGTCAATGTTGAATTTGAAAAACCCTTTGAAATCGAAGATGTGAGAGCTTTGTTGGCGGCTTCACCGGGTATTGTTGTCCAAGATGACCCTGCCCATAATGTCTATCCCCTTGCAAGAGATGCAGCCGGAAAAGATGAAGTCTTCGTAGGAAGAATCAGAAGAGACTTTAGTGTTGAAAACGGTATCAACATGTGGGTTGTTGCAGACAACATCAGAAAAGGTGCTGCTACCAATGCAGTGCAAATTGCAGAAGAGTTACTAAAGCTGTAAAAAGTATAGATATTGAACCAATGACGGAAAATTTAATAATGATTAAGTGAGAGGATGTGTTTTTATGACACTATTTAAAGGCGCAGGTGTTGCCATCGTCACTCCTTTTAAGAACAAAGCGGTAGACTTTGACAGCCTTGGGCGGCTTATCCAATGGCAGATTGCAGAAAACATTGATGCCATTATCATCTGCGGCACCACGGGAGAGGCTTCCACACTTAATGATAAAGAGCATATAGAGGTTGTTCAATATACAGTAGAAAAAGTAAATGGCAGAGTGCCTGTCATTGCAGGTTCGGGGAGTAACGATACAGAACACGCAGTATCCATGGGTATTCAATTGAAAAATGTAGGTGTGGACGGCCTTTTGGTTGTGACCCCATACTACAATAAATGTACACAAAAAGGGCTTATTTCACATTATACAACCTTAGCTGACAGTATAGACATACCTATGATCCTATACTCAGTACAAGGGCGGACAGGTGTGAACATAAGCCCTTCTACTGTTTTTGAGCTTTCAAAGCATCCCAACATTGTAGGCATTAAAGAAGCCAGCGGAAATATGGGTCAAGTGGTTGAAATTGCGAAATGCGTTTCATCACAGTTTGCCCTTTACTCGGGCAACGATGATATGATCGTTCCTCTTTTGTCTGTAGGAGGCACAGGTGCCATTTCTACGGTAGCCAACGTGGCGCCAAGAGATACCCATTCCATGGTAGCGGACTATTTGCAGGGCAATGTGACGTCTGCTTCTAAAAAGCAATTGGCTATGAAAAGTTTAATTGATGCCATGTTTATTGAGGTGAATCCAATTCCTGTAAAAGCAGCCCTTAGTTTGATGAACAAACTCCATTTAGAATATCGATTGCCACTTTGCCCGCCTGATGACAAATCCATGGAAGTGATCAAAAAAGAAATGGAAGCCTATCATTTAATTTAGAGACTGGGTTGAAAGGAATCCTAAAGTTTGTATAAACGTTGAGATGAATGAAACTTTGACAAACTCTGTTTGGATGTTTTATTTAAGGAAAGAAAAAAATTGCAAGGTTGCCCTTGCAATTTTTTATAGTCTTTGTTTAGCTTTTATTTCATTTAACACTCTTAATATCTTGTTTAACGTATACTGAATGGATACCAAGATTATAAGTACAATCGCGAATATGCAAAAGATGAATTCATCAGTCAATATCCCCATATTTATGCCTCTGAAGCAACAACTTCCTTGCCATCGTAGTAATTACAATTCGGACATACTCTATGCGGAAGCTTCGGTTCATGACACTGTGGACATGTTGATAAACCAGGAGCGACCATTTTCATGTTTGGAGCTCTTCTCTTATCTCTTCTAGCTTTCGATGTTTTTCTCTTTGGAACTGCCATTTTCTACACCTCCTTGTCCCTTAAATTAACTCCTAAATTATATACGTAGGAGTTTCTGTTGTCAAGTCTTATTTTTTTGCCAATGCGTATGTATCTCTGGCAATCATCAGTTCTTCGTTGGTAGGAATTAACATAACCGTTACCTTCGAATCGTCTCTACTGATGACGGTCTCTTTACCTCTTACCTTGTTTTTCACTAAATCAAGCTTAATGCCAAGATTTCCAAGATCATTACAGATGACGTCTCTCATAGCAATGTCGTTTTCACCAACGCCGGCAGTAAATACCAGTGCGTCTAAGCCGTTCATTTCCGCAATGTAAGCGCCAATATAGAATCTAACTTTGTGGGCAAAAACTTTCAGTGCAAGTGCCGCCCGTTCATTGCCTTCAGCAACCGCTTCTTCTAAATCTCTAAAGTCACTGCTGACACCTGAAATTCCAAGAACACCTGATTTCTTATTTAAGATTTCGGTTGCATCCCCGGCCTTTAGATTTTCTTTTCGTCTGATAAAGGATACAATGGCAGGGTCAAGGTCTCCAGATCGTGTACCCATAACAAGTCCCTCTAACGGTGTAAATCCCATGCTGGTATCGATACAGATGCCCCGCTTAATAGCAGATACAGATGCACCGTTTCCAAGGTGGCAAGTAATGATCTTCAAATCTTTCATATCCACGCCCATCATGTAAGAAGCTCTTTCCGCTACATACTTATGACTGGTTCCGTGGAAGCCATATCTTCGGATTCCATATTTCTGATAATATTCATAAGGAATGGCATATATATAAGATTCTGGAGGCATAGTCTGGTGGAACGCTGTATCAAATACGGCTGCCATGGGTGTGTTTGGCATCAGCTCTTTGCAAGCATTAATTCCAGATAAATTTGGCGGATTATGAAGTGGTGCCAATTCGATGCAATCATCCAATGTCTTTAAAACTTCAGGTGTAATCAATACAGATTTTGAGTACTTTTCTCCTGCGTGTACAACACGATGCCCCACTGCACCAATTTCATCCATAGATTTAATGACGCCATGGTTTGGATCCATAATCGCAGTTAAAACATGACCTATGGCTTCTTTGTGATTTGCCATAGGTGTAACAAGCTTAAACTTGTCCATTCCCATCTTCTCATGAGTGATGATAGATCCTTCGATACCGATACGCTCTACCAAGCCCTTCGCTAAAACGGCTTCTGTGGTCATGTCAATAACTTGATATTTCAATGATGAACTACCACAATTAATTACTAATACTTTCAATTCTTTACCCTCCAATTGTTTTTAAACTAACTCTATACATTATATGCTAATCGTGAAATTTTTCAAGCACTTTGAGGAAATATACCTTGATTTTCTAAAGAAACATGTGAAAAGGCTTCCTAACTTGGTCAGAATTTTCATAAACGCTGCGTTTTCCAACCAAATGGTAGATATCGGAAGCCATACAATCATAATGAAGCATGGTTTCCAAAGCCGGATTGGGCAAAGCCTGTTTATTAATATTGGTTAAAATTGGGATTGAAGCCCATTTTTCCTTTTTAATCATTTTTAACAATGTGGCACCTTTTTCATTAAATCCCAAAACACGCCCATAGATGGAATTTTGCCCTTCTATAAATTCAAATTCGTCCTTTGTTAAATTGAACAGAATATGAATCAACAACCTTTGAATTCTAGTTGTGGGATATCTCTTTGACTTTATCAACCGGACAAAGGCAGACACATTGGTAGCATTTGGATTTCCCGCTAGATTTTTAATCCGATTTCCCAACCCTTCTGTAGCAGAAAACAGGAAATTTAGTTCTTCTGAAGACAGGGTGCGTATTTTATACTGGAGAAGCTGCCAAAAATCCTCCAAGCATACAAAAGGCTTGTCTTTTAAAATAGCAGCCGTATTTTGAGGGATAAAGTCCCCTACGTCTTGATTTTCCAGCAGAAATTTTCTAATAGCCGTAGCACTGGCCAATGGATTTGCCGGATTTAGTGTTTCTTCTTTATACCCATCCCCTTTCCGTTTGACAGTTACAGGAATGATTGGGCTTCCTTGCACGTTCAGTTGTTTTAGATATTCAATGGCCAAAATATGGTTGGGTGTGTTAATGTCATTGCTATAGGCTTCGCCTAAACAAGTGGCTACAGCATGGCCTCTTGCTTTTGCAAAAGACATGCCTAAGTCAGAATTTTGGCGTAAAGCTTTTTTAAAGGCGGGACTTTCCGCTGAAAGAAGTTGGGCAATGGTTTGTAAGGTCTCTAAATTTCCGTCTTCGCTTCCAAAGGATAAGTGGGTCACAACGCCCAACCCATCTAATATCTTAACGCCGCCTTTGGCAAAGTAGGAGGCATTGTTACATGCATAGATAAAGGGAAGTTCTAATACCAAATCAATGCCGTTTTTAATGGCCATTTCGGCTCGATCCCATTTATTTACAATGGCCGGCTCTCCTCTTTGCATGAAATTTCCACTCATGATGCAGACGGTGTAATCCGGATTTACTAATTTCTTTGAAGCGTTTACATGATAGAGATGCCCTTTATGAAAAGGATTGTATTCCGCTATGATTCCCAGCACTTTCATCATTTTTCCCCTTTGCTTTCTTTCGTTGCCTTTGCAATGACCATCATTGCAACAAATATGATTGTAATCATTATAATCATTTTTGTGGAAAATAACAAACCATAAAAAACGCCTAAATTTTCCCACAAATTTTCCATCCCTGAGCCGGTCACCGCTGCAGTTGCGGTGGACTGTGCAAACAGCGCAAAAATAGAAGGACCCAATACCAGTACAATGACAAAGGATAACAA